>DATNPT010000515.1:0-9165 GCA_036703075.1 Chroococcales cyanobacterium | reverse complement strand
GAAGGAAGACAAGAACTCCATCCTATCTCAGTGAGGTGGAATCAAAAAGTTAGAAGCGATACCTACGGTAAGCTTTCCTTCGGAACGCTGCGCGAACGCTAACGCACGGATTGCATCATGAATGAGCAGCGAGCGCAGAGGTGTTAACCATGCCATACAGCAGTTTAGGGACAATGGCACTGACTTAAGGCGAAAGTTGCAGGTATTAAAGAAAACCCGGACTTGGGGGTTTCCCCAAAACCCCCATTGGGGGACATGCGTCTCCCCTAAACCCCCGCGCAAGGGTTGATTAATAGTTAAGTCAGTGACATTCAGTTTAGGGATGAGTGATGTTTTGGCACAGCGACAACCATTTTTCTCAACTTCTGCATTGGCTTTGAATACATAAGGAATTTATTTAAGTTTGGGCTTGCTGACCAAAAAAGAGTCGGTGGAAAGGCTTGGCTGTTCGAGCAAGACACGAACTGTTACATTTTGGCAAAATAGTTGTAACTGCCGATTTTTTGTGTTCCTGCTCGGCTAGTTGTCAGAACTACCTATGACTATCGTTACTACTCAAGAAATTGCACAATTTCGCTCTCAATTAGCCAATAATCCTCAAGCCCAAACCGCTCTCGATGCGATCGAAGATTGTGAGGGAGATTTAGAAGACGCAGTGATTGCCTTAGCAATCCGCGTCGGGCAGCAACCGCAACGAGACAATGCAGAGTGGTTAGACGCGTTAGCTCGAAAATGTCGTGCGGTGATTTGCCAGAAGGCATTTCGGGACGATTTGCTCAAGGGTTCAGTTGCAGATGCGATCGCATACTTGGCTAAAACTCCCTTGGTTCCGGGAATCCTAGCCACACCAGTACTCATGTATGTGTTGAGGCAGGGGTTGAACGAGTTTTGCGAACCGCTTGACTCTCAATTTAAGGGATAAAGGACGACGTTTTGACACCCTACTCGCTTTCGCGCTCTAGTAGTAGGGTGACTGGACCATCATTTTCAATGCTGACTTGCATCATTGCGCCAAACTGACCTGTTTCTACGCGTAAACCGCTCTGGCGCAACTTCTCAACAAATTGTTCATAAAGTTTTTGAGCTACTTCTGGGGCAGATGAGCGCGTGAAAGAAGGGCGGCGTCCTTTGCGACAATCACCGTAGAGCGTAAACTGACTGACAACCAACAGTTCTCCCCCGATTTCTTGGACAGATTTCTCCCAGCGATCGCCTTTGGCGCTGCGCTGTGCGCGATCGCTTTTGATATCATCACCCGGAAATAGCCGTAAGTCCAAACACTTTCGCACCATCCAGTCCAGTTCGGCTTCGGTATCTGTATCGGCAATCCCGACCAAGAGGTTTAGCCCTCGCCCAATTTTACCTACGATTTCTCCGTTCACTGTCACTTGAGACGATTTAACTCGCTGGATAATAACGCGCATAGCTTAGTAGTTAGTAGTTAGTGGTCAGTTGTTAGTGGTTACTATCTACTAACTCCAAGCTAGGATCAATGGCACTGACTTAAGCATTAATCAACCCTTGCGCGGGGGGGAGAGGGGGAGACGCTTGTCCCCCAATGGGGGTTTGGGGGAAACCCCCAAGTCCGGGTTTTCTCTAATACCTACAATTTTCACCTTGAGTCAGTGCCATTCAAGCTAGGATAGTTTATCTTTTGGACATCCCTTAAGAACTGCTATGTTCAAAAGTTCCAACCGAACGTGAGTAGTGACTAACTGTTCACTGTTAAGTCTACTCCCATCCCAGAGTCGAGCAATTGCCATAGCTCCTTTGCCGTAAAATCCGGAATGACCATAGCTGCACCAGCGTCTGCAAGATGGTTGGGGTTATGGGTAGAGGCAATGCCAATGGTATGGATGCCTGCTGCCACAGCAGACTTGATACCGGAGGGAGAATCTTCAAAGGCAATCGCTGCTTCGGCAGAAATTCCGAGTTGCTTCAGGGCAAACTGGTAGGGCGCTGGATCGGGTTTACCGGCTGCCACTTCTTCGGAGAAAACTACGGTATCAAAGGTATTGGTTAGCTTTAACACCTCAAGAACAAAGTTAACATTCTCGCGAGGTGCGTTGGTGACAACAGCTTGTTTCAATTTGCGATCGCTAATCCATCGGAGTAAATCCAGTAGCCCTGCTAAGGGTGTGAGGCCCAGAGCAATTTCTCGAAACTGAGCCTCTTTGCGAGAGGCTAGTTGCTCTCCTTCCACCTGTGAGAGTTGTGGTAACAAATCCCGAACAATGACGGGGTTCAGCCGTCCGCTGATGTTCGCGTCATAAAAAGCGCGATCGATATCCATATCATAGGCTCGCAGCACCTCCTGCCAGGTCTGGAAGTGCAGGGGGTCCGTGTTAGCGAGAGTGCCATCTAGATCGAAGAGAATTGCTGCAAGCATTTGTTATGGAAGTTCATTAAGTCAAGCTTTCCTGTTGATAGCGGATTGAGCCAAATCTTGCAAACAGCAATAAGTCCATCTCCTGCACTTTAGTCGAGGAATGAGCTTATCTCCCGTCATCAACCTCGGTTACGGGTCAGGAGATAACTGGACCCTGTGAAGGCTTAACCAAGTTTTATGAAGCTTTCATGAAGACTTCATGAAAACTTTACTGATTCTTTATGATTATCTTGAAATTACCTCAGTAAATTCACTAGTAGGTATCCACAAATTTTCCAACCCACCAGCTTTTTTAAGAAATGTAACGCTCAAAGACCAACCTCTCAACACTAAGAGGCTAAGCGATGAATCAGATGTTAAGAGGTCAGGGGCTTCTCGAAGCTCAGAACCTACAAGACGGTTGTTCGAGCCTACCCGATATTCTCAATCTGTTGAGGCTATCTCTAGTCGATCCAACGCTGAACTCCCAATTCAACCAAGCCTTTGAACTCTGTAAGTTTCAACTGGGGGATCGTCTCGATGAGTATTATGAAAGCTCTCCATCAGGTAATTCTGTTCATAGCAAACAAGATGAACCAAATCCTTGTTGGCTGTATGTAGTCTGTCAAGGTCGGGTACGGCTGCTTGACTTTGACCCAACCCAGAAACGGGATGTTTCGGTGTTGGTGCTAGAGTCTGGTGAAACCTTTGGTGCAGATGAGCTATTGTGCAATTTATCCGAGCCAACCCGTGAGATTAGCCGATCGCAACCAAAAGCGATTGCGGCTAGTGCTGGTTTTGTGGCTCGAATCTCAGTGCAGCAGCTTCAGCCTTGGTTGGAACGACTCCCCGAACTCCGACAATGCTTGCAGCAACAGGCAATTTTGCAGCAATGCCTGACATTTTTTAAAACCTCTACAGACTTGCGACAGTTAACCAGCCATCAACTGCGGCAACTCTTTCCCTATTTAATCAAAAAACGAATTGCACAAGGCGAGTCTCTAGCTGAGCTAAGCTCCTCCCAATCCGGTCGTTTCTGGCTGTATAGCGGGCAAAATTACAGTCAACACGATGCGGGCAAAGCGCCCGTAGAGGGGCAAAGCTGGGGATATCCCGATCCCACACCAACTGATTGGATCGCTCAAACTGACCTAATTGTTTATCAGCTTCCCCTAGAACACTGGGAAGCAGCCCAAGCCATTGCGCCGAGCTTAATCGCTAGCTTTTCAGAGTCCAGCCATGGAGCGGCTCAAAATGGACATGGTGACAGATCTAAAAAGCGATCGCCCTTACCTGTTATCCCAAGGGCTAAGCCTTCGTTGCCACCTCAACCCGTACCGCCGGGAAATGCCCGTCCAGTCGAGCCTGAACCGATCGCGTTTGCACAACCAACAACACAATACCGTCAAAGCCCAAGATTATGGCGACGCTATCCGAGTATCCTCCAGCAAAGTTCTTCAGACTGCGGTGCCGCCTGCCTAGCGATGATCGGGCAGTATTGGGGAAAACGGTTTAGCCTCAATTCCTTACGCAATTTAGCGGGAGTGGGTCGTGCCGGTGCCTCTTTGAAAAGCTTAGCCACCGCGGCCGAAAGCTTAGGATTTCAGGCTCAACCCGTGCGGGCGAGTTTCAATCGTTTAGCCGATCGCGGTAATCCTTGGATCGCGCACTGGCAAGGCATTCACTACGTGGTTGTTTACCGGGTTAAAGGCGATCGCATCCTCATCGCCGATCCAGCGATTGGAAAGCGATCGCTTTCTCAGGAGGAATTTCAAGCCAACTGGACTGGATACGCCCTGCTGTTAGAACCCACCGCACAACTAGCAACAACCCCAACCGAAAAAAACTCGTTGGGTCGCTTTTGGGGAGTGCTGTGGCCCTACCGCTCGCTGCTATTACAGATTATTCTTGCGTCTATCCTGCTCCAGGTTTTTGGTCTAATCACCCCCCTGTTTACCCAAATCATTCTTGACCGGGTAGTCGTCAACAAAAGCTTACCTACACTGAACGTCTTTGCGATCGGACTGGTTCTGTTTGGTGTTTGGCGGATTGGCGTGAGTGCCATCCGACAATACCTACTCGATTATTTCGCCAATCGCTTGGATGTCACCTTTGTCAGCGCATTCATCCGCCATACCCTAAAGCTACCCCTCAAGTTTTTTGAATCGCGGCAAGTGGGGGACATCATCACGCGAATTCAGGAAACCCGGAAAATTCAATTATTCCTCACTCGACAAGCAGTTTCGACTTGGCTAGACACGTTGATGGCGTTTGTCTATGTGGGGTTGATGTTGTACTACAACTGGCAACTAACGGTGCTAGTTCTGGCTCTGATTCCCCCGATAGCCATCTTGACGGTGGTTGCCAGTCCCTTTTTGCGGCAATTATCGCGGGAAATCTTTACAGAAGCGGCGGGTCAAAACTCTCTAGTCGTCGAAATGATGAGCGGAGTAGCTACCGTTAAAGCAGCAGCAGCCGAACAAGAGGTGCGTTGGCGATGGGAAGATCGCCTGACGAGCATGGTCAACGTGCAGTTCAAAGCACAGAACTTGAGTAACGGCTTGCAGTCAGTTGGAGGCTTGATTAATTCTCTCGGTAGCACGGCTTTACTCTGGTACGGGGCAACGCTGGTTATTCAAGAACAACTGACTATCGGTCAGTTTGTTGCGTTCAATATGTTGATCGGCAACGTCATTAACCCCATTTTGTCGCTGGTGAGTCTGTGGGATGAGTTCCAAGAAATCCTAGTATCTGTGGAACGCCTCAATGATGTTTTTACCGCTGAACCGGAAGAAAGCGCTCAAAAGCCCTTATTAGTTCTGCCCGATCTCAAGGGGGAGGTGCAGTTTGAAAATGTTACCTTCCGCTATGCCGAGGAAGAGGAGCGCAATACCCTTCAGACTATTTCGTTCCAGGCTAGCACGGGACAAACGATCGCAATTGTCGGGCGTAGTGGTTCGGGCAAGAGTACTTTAGTCAAGCTGCTACAAGGTTTATATCACCCAACCACGGGTCGCATTCTCGTGGATGGCCATGATGTCCGCCAAGTTTCGCCGCCATCCTTGCGAAGTCAGTTGGGTGTCGTACCGCAAGAATGCTTTTTATTCTCCGGGAGGATTTTAGAAAACATTACTCTTTATCGACCGGAATTTACCCTGGAGCAAGTCGTTGAGGTGGCTAAACTGGCTGAGGCTCATGCGTTTATTCAAGCGCTACCCCTGGGGTACAACACCAAAGTGGGTGAACGAGGAGCGAACCTCTCCGGAGGGCAGCGACAACGGATTGCGATCGCTCGCGCTATTTTGGGGAATCCACGAATTCTGATTCTTGATGAGGCAACCAGTTCTCTTGACACGGAGTCAGAGCGCCGATTCCAGCAAAATTTAGCTCGCATATCCCGCGAGCGCACCACCTTCATCATTGCCCATCGGCTTTCCACGGTTCGCAATGCTGAGCGTATTCTGGTACTTGACCGGGGCATTCTCGCCGAGCAGGGTACCCATGATGAACTCATGGCACAGCGAGGTATTTACTATCACCTAGCCCAACAGCAACTCGATCTTTAACAGCGATTAGGTACCCGTTAGCAGTGACTGCTTCGGTTGATAATTATCTGCTTTTTGGGCGAGTTCTCCACCTAAATCATGTAGTCAATCCAAAAAGGAGTTTTAATGCTCCGGTTAAGCCGGATTTTTGTCCACGGGTTTAATCGGCTTTACGACCTTTCTTCGACTTAGTTTAAAGTTATGTCACAAAAATCGGTATTTTGCATAAAAGCTTCGGGGCTTGAGCCGAGTACTGAATGGTAGTTTTCAATTTAGGAGGGATACTAAGTGACATAAGTTATCAAATGATCTTTAACTTCAAGGTTGACAAACTAGCATCTTTTCCCTTGACTTACTGCCTGTTGATTCTATGACTAGAATTCAAAATTCTTACCCGAAATTTTCACTAGGTGATGCTAGAATTCCTTGGAGTCTAAGTAACTGACCAGCTAATTCAGGAGCTGTAAAAAAATAACTTCGGGTATTCTGGCAATTTCTCCCTCACTCAGGAACCAAAGAGAAGCAAGAGTAGAACTTATTTCTTTACAACTCCTCAGTCCATGTCTCAACGGAACGTATATAATTCCCTAAAGTGTTTGTTCCCTAAGTCGCCTTTCCCACCGAAGTGTGTCAGTTCAACTGACCGCTCTTTCCAGTCTTTAATAATTTGAATCCTGTGCTTTGAGTTGAAAGGGCTGCCTAGCCATCCTTACAACACAACTCACTGAGCTTCGCGAACGTGCAAGTTGTTAATTCAGGGGCATGACCATGGAAAAACAAACCGTACCGATTTCTGCTACAGGAAGCTTCGAGCGATCGGCAAATAAATCTGTACCCTCTCTTGATGAGAGAGCTGGAGCTATAGCTAGAGGCGAATATATTTATAATACATCATCTCAGGCTACCTCTATCTATGGAGGTACATCAGCTTCAGTTCAGATAAAGCCAGAAACATCCACCAATTCCCAAGCTGTTTTCACCCCGACACCACCAGCAGCCAAGCATTCTACTGACTGGTCTCCATCCGTTCAAACGCTGCTCGATCAGCCGCCTTCGACACTTCCCCAAAGATTAGTAGTGAGCGGGATAGTGTTCTGTTTGGCGTTTGGAGCTTGGGCAACCTTTGGAAAGATTGACGAAGTGGGACAGGCCCAAGGGCGGTTAGTACCCAAAGGGGAAGTTTATAAAATTCATCCAATTGAGTCAGGCAAGATTGCCACGATTCGCGTAAAAGAAGGGCAAGCCGTCAAAGCCGGGCAAGAGTTGATCGAACTCAATACAGAGATAGAGGCATCTGATGTAGAGCGTTTAGAGCAAATGCTCAGCGCTGACCAAATCGAGTTGGGACAGTTGCAATCCCTGTTGGAGAAAACCCGGTTTGAAGGTGATACCCGCAGCCAAATCGCCAATGCTGAAGCTCAAGCGGCGGTGGCGACAATCGCTCAAGCCAAGGCTCAAACTCAGGCTCAAGAAAAATCGATCGCTCAAGCTAACGCGAAGGTAGCAACGACCCAGAAATTGCTCACTCAACTGCACGAGGATGAAAGAGCGTATCAGGCTCGACTTGACAGGCTAAAGCCGCTAGTAGTACAGGGCGCGATCGCTACCGAACAGATGTTTCAAGCCGAACAAGCCTTGCGCGATTGTCAGCGCAGCATCACCCAAAGCGAAGGTGAACTCCAACAAGCTCTGGCTGAATCAGCTCGACTGCAAGCTGAGTTAAAGCAAAACTTTGCTGAATCCGACCAACGTCAGGCAGGATTGACCCAGAAACAAGCTGAGGGGCGCAATACTCACATAGAAGCGCAGCAGAAAATTCAGCAACAGCAAGTGGAAATCACTCAGCTCAAAGCCAAAATCGCTGAAACTCGAAATCTCCTAAGCACGGCTAAAGCCAAGCTAAAACAGAGATTCCTCTACGCGCCTGTGAATGGCACAATATCATCTCTCAACATTCCCAACAGTGGCGAAGTCGTTCAACCCGGACAAACGTTGGCCGAAGTGGCACCCCAAAATGCGCCCCTAGTTCTCTCGGCCAGCTTACCGAATCGCGAAGCTGGGTTAATTAAGGTAGGAATGCCAGTGCGTGTCAAGCTAGATGCTTTCCCCTATCAGGATTACGGCACTATCCCTGGCAAGGTCATATCGATTTCATCCGATGCCAAACCCGACGAAAAACTAGGAAACATCTATCGGGTGAACGTCGAGCTAGACAAACATCACGTCACCGCCAATAATCGACCTGTTTATTTTAAGGCGGGTCAGACAGGCAGCGCTGATATTATCCTCCGTCGCCGCCGGATTGCAGATATCCTGTTCGAGCCGATCCGCCAGTTGCAAAAAGGCGGACTCAACATGTAAGCCTAAAAACTCTTTTCAGTCTTAGACAAAATCAACCACTTACAGAAGGGCAATTACCATGACTCAGCATATTCCTTGTTCTAAAATCCGGTCGAGCCAAGCCATCAGCACAGAACAATTGAATCAAATCATCGACGCTATTCTCAGAGGGAAGTATTCCTGGGCTTGTGTTTTACTCCTAAGTGCTGCGGGTTACGAACCTCTACAATACATTCCTTACCGGACTTATAACCGCCTACTCAAAGAAAACCGGAATATTGGCAAACCGAACACAGCTAAAACAATTCCCATCCACAAGAATTATCAGGACTCGACACATCGAGCTGACAGGACATCTGCCCCCAAAGCCTTAAACGAAATTAGTGACTTAGCTTATTTAGAAACCATTGACGAACCCAGTCACCCGCTGAAGGGGGGTCATTTAGAATCGTGCGGATTTTCTCCCCTTGAAATACAGCTTCATCAATTCTTTAAAAAGAATCTGCCAATTTGGCAACCCTCAGGCGATCGGAACTTTTTAATATCACAATGACTAGTGCAAGAAGGCAGTTCGCGATAGCGACGTTAGGAGCGTCAGCGTTCTCCGTAGGAGTAGGCAGGAGGCTCTTATGCGGAAGGTAAGCAAGCTTGTACTGTAAGCTTTTTAACCTTTTTCAACTGGATAGTTATTTCTGCCGCGCTGCGCTAGTACTTCATCTTAGATGGCTGCGAAGAGAGTGTTTGAAAAGGTTTTCATGTCATTGGAGACCATAACAGACTTTTATCAAATTCTGCTCTATCTCAGACCCTCACCTACAAACTGATTTACACTAACTCTTTAGTATTTAATACCTGCCTGTTTCTTTAGAGGATGTCTCTCCTATTAAAGAAACAGCAGGTTTTTGTTTTACG
>DATNPT010000501.1:0-4687 GCA_036703075.1 Chroococcales cyanobacterium | reverse complement strand
ACCCGTCGTTACGGTTGAGGGGAGTGGAAGAACAGCTGATAAATTGGCTGCTGCATTGCGTGGAGAAGAAACGGATTGTCGGGTTTGCAAGCTTGTTGCCTCGAAACTAGTACAGGCTATCAACTTGCGTCAAAGCTTTGCTTGTTTCACGCAAGTCATTGAGGAAATTTGGACGACTTTTAATCGGAGAAGGGACTTTTCGCGATCGCTCTCAATAACCTGCTAGAAATCAATATTCGAGACAACACAATCGAAACAAGCTGACTTTTTTAATGTAGGACGGGCAACGCCAAATCGTCGCAGTGATTGGAAGAAGTATTGAGCAATTTTACGTTTCGTTTCATACGATTTTTCTCCGATAGCGGTATGATGCCTTTAATCTCTTTCCAAAGGTAAACTTATCGAACGCTATGCAGTACTTCTACATCTCCTATTTCTTTCGTCAGCAGGAAGTGCGAGTTTACTGTAAAACAGATGGGTCTGATGGGCAGTGGGTGTTGGAAGATATCCTCAGAATCTTGTTTCCAAATGACTGGAAATCGCGTCTGACGGGAAAACTCAAATTAGTGGACGATTTGGAGAAGGATGCTTTAACTCGCATGGTGTACCAAGAGGGCATCATCCAATCGGAAATTCATGTAGCGGAACCTTTTGTCGCGAGAGAGTTTTTAGCCTACTGTGACGATGCGGGAAATGAAGATCCGAAAACATATAACGAGTTAGAGAAGTGGTTAAGTGAACGTAGCGAGTTTCTCGAACGCGACATGGCGTTGCTTGGAGAATCACATCCCAAGCTGAGGGACGCATGGGAGTATGCGGCTAGGGTAACAGAAGAAGGGAGAGCGAATCAAAGGTTCACTGTTGAGCAATGGTTCCGGAATGAGTTTGAGATCGACTTGCCCTGGTTAATCGCTCCGATGCAAGGTATTTTCTCTCAGCAGATGGCGCATGGAAGGCGAATGATGACGGGGCAGCCAGTTGACAAAAGCGAAAACCAAGTGAACGTTTATCGATGCAGTGAATTTGGAGAAGTTTACTCGGAAGCCAGCAAAATGATTGCGGGAGAAACGATTTTTAATCAGCACAACTACAAGGAAAGCCTCGTCTCCTTCATAAATTCAGATCGTCGAGATGGTCGTAGAGAACAGTTGCAAAAAGAAGAGAAACGCATGATTCCTCTGCTTGGGAGTAAGAAGAGTGATGAGGAAATCATTTGGGAATTGTGGAAAACTTCAAGTAAGTCTTCCCACCAATACGCACTACTCTCGCAATTTCTTGACGTTGTGCGTCGCCGACAAAATATTCACGTAAGGAAATGACAGTAACATCTCATAGCGATGCCAGTGATACGAATGGGGACTTAGGGCATCGGCTTAAGGAAAACCTTGAATCGCATGGGTTCAAGAGAGTGCGAGTCTCCCAAAATCCTGATGACGAATGCATAAGTGTCGAAGGCAGAATTGGTGAGCGGGGAAAGATAACAATTCGGGTAAATTGGAAAGACGAGCGGCGAGAAATCATTCTTATCGATGTCTATCGCCGATCCAAACTCATCTGGAGTCGGATTGATGTCTACGACTTTCCAGATATAATTTCATTCGCGAAATTGTTAATTTCTCCTCCACTCGAAAGCGTTTCGCTTCCAGAGACTACTCCGAAATCAGTAGTGGAAGACGCAGCGGAGCAGATTCCGGCATCGACATCGGAATCTCTTTCCCCAACGGAACACGTTTCTCGTGAACTTGCATCGGTTTGTGACTCCAACGACGCGCAGAAGCCACAGCCAACTAAATCTGATCGATTGGGTACGAACGCTACTATAGCGTTATCGTTGTTGGCAACGATGACGCTCGGAGCATTTCTCTCTTTAGTTTGGGAAGTAAGAAGTTCTCATCAGCAGATTCAAGAATTGAAGGAACACCTGCAAAATCAGCAATAACGAAACTACCAAAGGGAATTATGGTTACTCAAACCACTAAGCAACTCCCGATTCCGCCTCACTTTGATGCCGCTAAGGTGGGGGAAGTCTGGCGAGTCCCTTATCAAGCAAGAGCTGTTGAAGCGAGAGAGTGGGCGAAAAAGTACAACATTGGGCCTGCTGCTGAAGACAACACTAAAATTTGCTTATTGTTAATCGACGTTCAAAACACCTTCTGTATTCCGGACTTTGAACTCTTTGTTGGCGGACAGTCGGGAATGGGGGCTGTGGAAGACAATGTGCGGTTGTGTGAGTTTATCTACCGCAATCTGCGAGTAATTAATGCGATCGCGCCTACGATGGATACTCATACGGCGATGCAGATTTTCCATCCCATCTTTTGGATTAACGAGGCGGGCGAACACCCTACCCCAGCGGCTACTCTAATCACTCCTGAAGATATCGAGCAAGGAAAATGGCAGGTGAATCCAGCCGTTGCCTATAGTTTGGGTAGTGACTATTCAAAACTAGAAAAGCATGCCCTACACTACGTTAAGCAACTGAGTAGTGCGGGTAAGTATCCCCTAACAATTTGGCCTTATCATTCCATGTTGGGAGGCATCGGTCACGCTTTGGTTTCTGCTGTGGAAGAAGCGCTATTTTTTCACTGCATTGCTCGAAATAGCCAAACTCGGTTTGAGATTAAGGGTAACAATCCCTTAACTGAAAACTATTCTATCTTGCGACCTGAAGTCTTGGAAGGAGAGGATAGACAGCCCATCGCTCGCAAAAATGCCAACTTAATTCAGTATCTGTTTGAGTTTGATGCTGTGATTATTGCAGGGCAAGCCAAGAGCCACTGTGTCGCTTGGACGATTGCCGATTTATTGACAGAGATACATGCAAAAGATGCGACTCTTGTTAAAAAAGTTTATCTGCTAGAAGATTGCACCTCACCCGTCGTGGTTCCGGGAGTAGTGGACTACACGGAACAGGCAAACGAAGCATTCCAGCGATTTGCCGCCGCAGGAATGCACATTGTTACATCCACCCAACCAATAGAAAGCTGGGCGGAGTTTCCTTCTGCTAAGGTTTGAAGCGAATAATCGTTTAGAGAGGTGTAACGTTACGAGTTCTGTCCTCTTTTACATCGAAGATACCCCACTCTTCAATACCACGATTGCGGAGTAAGACAGCTTCAGCACGGGCAATTTCATCAGGGATACCGTCTACGATGACCATGAAGTCGCCTGCCGAGAGGCGATCGGAGTAAACTCGCGCTCGATCTTCGGGAATTCCTAACCCAGCTAATGCTCCAATTAAGCTACCTGATAACGCTCCAATACCGCCACCAGCTAACGTAGTAACCAGCGTGGTTCCTACCGTTCCAGCCGCAATGACAGGGCCGAGTCCGGGAATGGCCAACAGGCCCAAACCTGTAAGTAAACCGGCTAACATTCCTCCAGCAGTACCTGTAACTGCACCAACGGCTGCACCCGTGTCGGCTTCATTCCCAACGCGATCGCTCAGATCCACACCGCTGATATGGTCACCGCGCTCTGAGTCTTTGGCAACTACAGAAATATTATTCATCGGAAAGCCAGACGCTCTCAGTTCATCTAGCGCATATTCAGCATCGCGACGCCTTGCAAAAACACCAATTGCACGTCGATAATTTCCTAAGACCATTTTCCCTCCTTGCTCGATTGGGCTAACCAATCAGCACTAAATTGCAATTGATTTCACCTATCCTGTCCACATTTTTTCGTTGCTGACCCAGACATTCATCATTCGATAGGCTGATGAAAGCTGGTGCTGAAAGTTAGATTTTCAAAGGGGAAAGAAGGCTCCAGGGTAGAAGGGAAGAATATGAACGGGGCTTTTACCCCACTCAATTCTTAGCCATCAAAGCTCAGTAACTCCTAGCGAACCTCTCAATCGCGCCGCCAAATCTTAATCAAGTTGTCATCGCTGCCACTGATGATGCTTTGTCCATCAGGGCTAAAGACAACCGCATGAATCCAACTGGTATGTCCTGTCAGAGTGCAAAGTTCCTGTCCTGTCCTCAAATCCCACAGCTTAATTGTTTTATCGCAACTGCCACTGACTAAAGTCTGCCCATCTGGACTAAATGCGATCGCATGTACCCAACTGATATGTCCTGTCAGAGTATGCAGTTCTCGCCCTGTCTTGAGATCCCATAGCTTAATCGTCTGGTCATCGCTACCACTGGCCAATATCCGTCCATCGGGGCTAAAGGCAACAGCATGCACCCAACTCCCATGACCTTTGAGCGTTCGTAATCGTCGTCCCGTACTCAGTTGCCACAGTTTAATTGCATTATCATCGCTGCCACCCGCCAGAATCTCCCCATCCGGACTAAAGGTAATGGAATGAACCCAACTGCTATGACCCATCATGGTGTGGATTTCCCGTCCGGTAGCCAACTGCCACAGCTTAATCGTTCCGCCACTACTGAGACTGGCAAGAGTCCGTCCATCTGGACTAAACGTCACAGAATAGACACAGCCGGAATGACCAGAAAACCAGTTACCAAGGCTCAGGGTGGCAAATCTCTTCCCTGTAGCGAGTTGCCACAGTTTAATCGTTTTATCATCGCTACCACTAGCAAGAATTAATCCATCCGGACTAATCGCGACGGAATAAACGGGTCGAGTATGCTCTTTAAGGGTACGAAGCTCCCGTCCTCTGTTCAGATCCCACAGCTTGATGGTTTTATCATCGCTACCACTAGCAAGGAGTTGCCCA
>DATNPT010000494.1:0-3355 GCA_036703075.1 Chroococcales cyanobacterium | reverse complement strand
TCGGGGCAATGAACTTTCGGATTTTGGGAGACGTTGAACCGCTAGTAATCAAGCAAATCAACGCCTTAGCGGACTTTGCTCTCTACAGTGGCGTCGGACGCAAAACAACTATGGGCATGGGCATGTTGCGTCGCCTCCACTAATCCTAATTAGGAGGCAAAGATTGATTCATCCTTTTGGAACGCTTTGAATTCTAAAGCATTGCCACTGGGATCGAGAAAGAACATCGTAGCCTGTTCTCCGACTTCACCCTTAAAGCGAATGTAGGGTTCAATGGTAAAGCGCATGTCATGCTGCTTAAGCTTCTCTGCCAAAGCTTCCCACTGTTCCATTTCTAGGATTACTCCCCAATGGCGAATGGGGACGTTCTTACCATCGACAGGATTGGTTGAGGTTTCTCCCGAATCATCGGAACACAGATGTGCTGTAATCTGGTGTCCAAAAAAGTTGAAGTCAATCCAAGTTTCGGAAGTTCTGCCAACCGTACAACCGAGAAGAGTTTCGTAGAAGTGGCGGGTGGTTGCCAGATTCGTTACCGGAAAGGCGAGGTGAAAAGGTCTGATACTCATTTTGATTCTGATGGGGTAGCTAAGGGCTTTCCAGAAAATATAGCGATTCTCAGTTGCGTGTACCACAACACTGTAGGGGCACGACATGTCATGCCCCTACGAAGTCCTGCATTGCTGTATTCCATCCAATTGAGAACTGCCATAAACGATCGCTCTCTAGGGCGAGTCAACAGAGTAATCGATTATTAACCCGATTCCATATAACTTACCAACAAGCAACTATGAACGAAACTGACTACATTCCCATCGCTGCACTAAACCAATATGCCTACTGCCCCCATCGTTGCTGGCGAATGTTTTGTGCTGGAGAATTCATCGATAATCAATACACAATTGAAGGCACCAGCTTACACGATCTCGTTCACACTCAAGGCGAGGGGCACCGACAAGAAACTTGGCAGATTCGAGCGATTTGGCTGAAATCAGAACGCTACAAACTCATTGGCAAATCAGACTTAATTGAATCCCAATCTGGTCAACTTTACCCTGTCGAGTACAAGCGAGGCCATAAAGGTGACTGGGATAACGATGAATTGCAAGTTTGCGCCCAAGCACTATGCCTTGAGGAGATGACTGGGCAAACGGTAAAAACGGGCTATCTCTACTACGCCAATTCCCACCAACGCCAACCTGTGGAGATTTCAGTCCAATTGCGAGAAGACGCGATCTCAACTATCGAATCGGTTACAGCGTTACTAGAAACCGGCCAAGTGCCAAAAGCCATGTACACAAAACGCTGCGCTGGATGCAGCCTGTACTCGCAATGCTTACCCCAAGCGGCTGACAGAGTAGGACGCTATCAGGAAGCCGATTAGAGAATGTCTGAAAAGTCATAATCGAAACGCTTAAACGGTATAGATCCCCCTAAATCCCCCTTAAAAAGGGGGACTTTGAGAAGATTCTCCTCCCTTTTTAAGGGGGGCTGGGGGGGATCGAATTAGACATCCTCTTAGAGTTTAGATTTTGGCTCATCGATGTTTGATGCATGAAATTGGGGCTTGCTTGCTTTTTCCCCATTCCCTATTCCCAATTCCCCATTCCCAATTTTGAAAGGAGAAACTATGGGAACAGTTTATGTTACCCACGAAGATGCATTTATCGGTAAAACGGATGAACGTCTCAATGTTAAAGCTAACAAACAAACGCTGTTGGATGTACCCTTCATCAAAGTGGAAGGTGTCGTTGTTTTGGGACGGGCTACTGTCTCTCCGGCTGTCGTATCGGAATTGCTGGAACGACGTATTCCGTTGAGTTTTATCAAAGTGACTGGAAAATATTTAGGACGACTAGAACCAGAAATGACTAAGAATATTTTTGTCAGAAAAGCACAGTGGCAAGCGGCGGGAGAATCCGAACAAGCTGTTGATGCGGTCAGAGGATTTGTGCGAGGAAAATTAAAGAACTACCGCAATACATTGCTGCGTAGAGCAAGGGAATTTTCTCACGTAAATCTCCAGTCTGCAATGACTCGATTAGAGGACGCGATCGCACCAATTAATACAACGAATTCCATCAATTCTCTACGAGGGCTGGAGGGGGCAGGAAGTGCCGCCTATTTTGGCTGCTTTAATCAGCTCATTCAAGGCTCAGACTTTCAATTTCAAGCCAGACGCCGCCGTCCTCCCACCGATCCAGTGAATTCGCTATTAAGTCTGGGTTATTCGCTGTTGCGTCACGATGTGCAGAGTGCAGTTAATATTGTTGGATTTGACCCCTATCTCGGCTATCTTCATTTTGAACGTTATGGCAGACCGTCTTTAGCATTGGATTTGATGGAAGAATTTCGTCCGTTGATAGTAGATTCAGTTGTGCTTTCTGCGGTGAATCGGCGCAATTTGAAACCAACTGATTTTACGAGCGAACCTGTCAGTAATGCTGTATCTCTAACACCGGAAGGATTAAAGGTATTTCTGCGGTTCTACGAGCAGAAGAAACAAACAAAGTTCAAGCATCCTGTCCTGAAACGACAATGTACCTACCAAGAGGCGTTTGAAATTCAGGCGCGATTGTTAGCGAAATACCTGATGGGCGAAATTGACAAGTATCCACCGTTGATTGTGAGGTAGTTAGACATGTATGTAGTGGTGTCCTATGATATTCCGGAGGACAAGCGACGGACTAAAGTCCATAGTATCCTCAAGTCTTATGGGCAGTGGATGCAATACAGCGTATTTGAGTGCAGTTTGTCACAGAGTCAATATGCTAAATTGCGATCGCGTCTCAGCAAGCTGATTAAACCTGATACCGATAGCATCCGTTTCTATTTCCTCTGTGGCTGCTGTCAGGGTAAGGTGGAACGGATTGGGGGCGAACAACTGCGAGATAATTCGATTTTCTTTGCTTAGTCGAGATGTTTTGCGCGGATGGGTGGGTGTTTTTTGCAGCGGGTCTTGAAAAATAGCTGAACCGCTTGCTACTATTAACGTTGAAGCTCGTTACCCCAATTTCTCAGCCGCGCAATTGCTAGAAAGCTTGCTGAGACTGGTTTTGAACTAATTTGGTTGATGAGGACTTGCCTAACCCAAAGCCTCAAATTCAACAATCTTTCTCAGCCGCGCATCCAAACCATGAAAATTATATATATCAAGCTTTTTAGGTACCTGCGGTTCCAACTCAACTTAATCCCTATCAGGGATTGAAACAAAATTCTAAAGGTTTGAGAACCTACCGTTTTGAGTTCCAACTCAACTTAATCCCTATCAGGGATTGAAACAAACGCGAAACCTTGAAGATACAAGATAAGGAAATACCCGAAAAATTCACCTATTCTTCTCAAAAAGTTCATC
>DATNPT010000484.1:0-3769 GCA_036703075.1 Chroococcales cyanobacterium | reverse complement strand
CTAGTTGGTCCAACTAGCCGGTGCTTCCCTGGATTAGTTGGCCTGAAGCAAATTTCAACCGATCAAGTACCGACCAGTCAAACATCCAATTCCAATCAGTAAAAGCTCAGGTCCAGTTCTTGCATTACCTCTTTAAGCGTTTTGCTTCATCAGAGCAAGCGGACTAAGCTCATCCCCTGCCCAAAAGGACGGGGGATTTCTTGTTAATATAGCGGTTCCCAGTTAAGCGCGTGTACATCAGAATAACCTAACCCCTATCCCCTTCCCTTGGAGGGAAGGGGAGTAAGAATCAAAGCCTCTCTCCTACAAGAAGAGAGGTTCTCCAGAGAGGTCAGAGTGTACCGCATCCAACAAAGAACCGTTATAGTTAGCCGAGCGGGTTCGATCTGATGCGGAGTGTGGTCAAAACTAGTTGGTGATGTCCAGAAAAAATTTCTCTGCGTCCTCGCGTCAACCTCAACCAACAGTTTATGACCGCACCCTGGAATAGGTGCCTTAACTTCCCACTCACTACTTCCCTCAATCGTGTTAGCACGAGCCACCGATTGATAAGAGGTAGCTTTGATGCTGACGATGAGGAAACAACCGAATTGGATAGCCGCCTCAGCCATTGGGGTTAGGCAAGATATCCAACTCAGGTGAATTAATTGACGCTGTACTAGGATTAGGCTTTCGGTGTTTCCCCGTCTCAGGTTTTTCATTCAATTCTTAGAAACTTTTCATTTACCCATCACAGTTCGCTCAGGGTGGTGACGGATTCTAGTCATCAGGTGAGGCAAAGACTGCACTAACCTGAGCTACTTGGAGGGCAAATCATGAAACGTTCTATTCTTGCGGGTCTATCTCTTGTGTTACTGTCATCTGCAACAGCAACTGTGGTCAAAGCTGAGTCGTCGTTTGGGCAGATTAAACCAACCACAGCCGGTCCAACTGCTTTTCTCAATCAGTCTGAAGTGTCTCAAGCAAGTACCTTATTGAAGCAAATCAAACCAACCGTAGCTGGTCCAACTGTCTTTGAGAGTCAATCTACTGCTGTTATCTCTGGCACTTTCGTCGCCGCAGAGAAGCCAACCACCGGTACAGCCAAGATTGTTACAGAAAATGGACAGCGTTACTTAGTGCTAGATTCAGCGTTTAGCACCAGCGAACAAGGCCCAGATTTGCACGTTCTGCTCGACACGGCACAAAAACCACCTCAGCAGTATCAGAACTCTAGCAGTTATGTGAACCTGGGTAAATTGCAAAAATATCAAGGCATGCAGCGCTACCCAATTCCCGCAGGTATCAATCTGGCTAACTACAAATCAGTTGTTATCTGGTGTCAAATGGCAAATGCCACGTTTGGCTATGCCTCGTTAGGAAGTCCTGCGATGACTGCTCAGAGATAGTTCCCCATATCTGGTTTCGCAAATGCTGTAGGGCAGACACTCCCAACAGCATTTTACTATTCAATCAGTGTTCAGCAATCAGTTGACTACTGGTCACTGAACACTGTTAACGTTCGACCTGCAAAACATTTGCGTAGAGATTCGCAATGATTTGTTTTCCCTCAAGTGTTAACTCTAAGTAGCGCAGTGCGGGTTGGATGTATAGGCAGACGACATTCGAGTAAAAGTTGGGAAAATTTTTCCGCACATCCTCAGGTCACGCCTATGAAAAAATGTACCTGCTCAATCCTGAGTATGTGGAAAGAGATGTTGGCTATAAGTTATGGAAAAAATCTCTAATGCTTTAGAAGAGAAAGTTAGCAAAAAAAATTTAGAGGCGCACTAGAGCGAGCTTTTAAGCAACAGCAGGCGCAGGTGCAGGCACTAACTACTAATGCACCAAAATCAAGCACAGCTCATTACAAAGAGAGTTTTTATCTCGCATTAGTCCCAAGAGCCGGATTTGGGCCTTGCAGCACAGTTGTGTAAAGCCTTAAATGCGGCTGGACACCAAACACTTACCGCGACTGTCGGTGCAACACCCCGCCTAGAGGTGTGGTCAAAACCCGTTAGTGATGATAAGGCGGAGAATTTTCTAAGTCAGCCTCAGCCAACGACTAGTAACCAAACCCCCACCTACCGAGCCATCCGATCAGTTCTCCCAGCGTGGAACACGACTGGCTGACTCACATTGATGCACAATTGGAGCAGTGCGATTACTTTCTGCTACTGCTCTCTCCCCAAGCCGCAGTGAGTGAAATGGTGATAGAGGAGTTACGGCGGGTTAAACAGTTGCAAGAATTGCGCTACGATGACAAACCCGCCGTCGCGTTTACTAAACTGGTGCAAGCGAACGAACCCGTGGAATTAGAGTCAGTACTGGCGTTTAAGTTACACAGTATGGGCTTGGTACAGTTGCATGGCAATCAGGTAACGCCTCGCTTCCAACTGTATCAGCAGTATTTCCGCGATCGACTTTTCGTCGGTGCCGACGGTAGTCGCCGAGCCGCAACTAGCGAGTAAATCGCTAACCCATGATTTCCCTCAAATTCGAGCAGGACGATGAACAGAAAACTTCGCCGCTGGTTCATTTTCTCTCTATGCCTAGCACTCGTCATTGTCCTACTGAGGTCTCCCCCGCAGGTTGTCGCGAGTTCCCCTACTCCCCCAGCATCTAAGGAGTTACGGGGCGTTTGGCTGACCAACGTTGCCAGTCCAGTCCTATTTATGCCTTGGGGAGTGAACCGAGCGCTGCATCAGCTCTCTGGGCTCAACTTCAACACCGTCTATCCGGTAGTTTGGAACCGAGGACATACGTTCTACCCCAGTGATGTAGCGGTACGAGTGACCAATAGCTCTCAAGAACCACTCTTGTGGCTAACGCGACTCGAACAAGATGTCCTTGCCGAAATCGTCAAGCAAGGGCATCGACGCAAGTTGAGGATTATCCCTTGGTTTGAGTATGGCTTCATGGCTCCTGCGGGTTCAGGACTAGCCCGCCAACATCCAGATTGGCTTACGGCAAAGCGAGGCAGCACCAAAACGCTCAAAAACGTGCCGGATGCACGGGACATGCTCGATTCGGCATCGCCAAACGAGCTACCCGTCTCTCAACAAGTGCGGCAGTTCCTTCGCGACAAGCTGACTCGGAACAAAGTCTGGCTCAATCCCCTCCATCCAGAAGTGCAGCAGTTCATCCTCGACCTAATTACTGAAGTGGTTCGTAAGTATGATGTGGCAGGGATTCAACTTGACGACCACTTTGGCTTACCTGTTGAGTTGGGTTACGACACCTTTACGGTGAAGCTGTATCAGCAAGAACACCAGGGCAAAAAACCACCGAATAATCCTTCGGACTCCGAGTGGATGCGCTGGCGTGCTGACAAGATTACCGATTTTATGCAGCGGATTCATCAGGCTGTCAAAGCGGTTAAACCCAAAGCCATCGTGTCGCTCTCTCCCAACTCGCAAACCTTTGCCTACAATGCCTATCTCCAAGACTGGCAGACTTGGGTGGAACAAGGTTTGGTGGAGGAGTTAGTTGTACAGGTGTATCGAGACGATATGAGCAGTTTCTTAGCTGAATTATCACAACCCGCTCTTCAGAGAGCTCGTCAAAAGATTCCGGTAGGGATTGGGATATTAACTGGGTTATGGAGTCGTCCTGTGGCGATGAAGCAGATTCAGCAGCAGGTTCAAGCGGTTCGCGATCGCGATTTTGACGGAGTATCCTTCTTCTATTGGGAAACACTATGGGGTTATCTTGCTCCAGAGCCACCGCAGCAGCGTCGAGCCGCATTTCAAAAGATTTTTTCTTCGCCCGCTAGCTTGAAAAGAGACGC
>DATNPT010000478.1:0-6077 GCA_036703075.1 Chroococcales cyanobacterium | reverse complement strand
CTGATTTCGTAGGCGTGCCGACCAAGTATTTTCATAACTCCACGGCATAAAGAACGGTGGGGCATCCGCTCTCCGCTGGATTGCTTGACCACAGCTAATGCAAACGAAGGGAAGATTGAGAGATTCGGCGATCGTTTCTCCAACGGGTTCCAGTTGATCGACAATCAGAGCTTCAATTCCCGCCGCTTCCACAGCCGCAGGGGCATCCTGACATATAATCTCAGCAGTCTGGCGACAAGAATCGACGGAATACCGAAGCGCTTCAATCTCACTCAACTGAGCAAGCTGCTTGAACGTTTCTGCCATCGATCCAGGTTTGTAGAGGGATTGCCCGAGCGCCCAAAAATCCAGTCCTTCCGATCGCACTTTCAACTCTAAATCTGCAACTTGCAGGACTGTGACGCGATGTCCCCGCGATTGCAATTCTCGTCCCAATGCCGCTTGAGGATTGAGATGTCCGGGATAGGGTGGGCAGATAATACCAAAGTGAGTCATGGTCAGCTAAAAAGGATTGTAAAAAAGTGATTTTAAGAAGATGGAAATTGCTCAATGTGAGCCGCTGCGTCGAGCGTCAGCTTGCCTTGAGTTACATCGAGCTGCTGAATTTGTAGGAGCATTCCCTGGCGCTCGAAGTCCTGCAAGCTCAATAGTTCATACATTCGTGCGAGTAACGCACTTGTGAATTCGGGTGAGGGTTCCTGCCCTTCCACGTAGCGCACCTGTTGGAGCAGCACGGCTTGCCCTTCAGGGGCAATTTCAGGCGTTGCGACTAAAACAAAATGCTGGGGAACTTCGGTGTTGTTCCCAATGGGTTCTGTGCTAAATGTAATGGTGTTGTCAGATAGTAAACACCTGATTCTTACGTCTCGATTATCTGTATATCCACGCGATCGCAACGTTTCCTTGAGGAGTTCTGTATTAAGTGCCGTGATAAAACTTTCCTCATTGATGACAAGACGAAATGTTCCCTCTGATGGATGAACGAGCGTAATTTTGCCACGTAGAGCCTTGAGGGGTTTGACCGTAACACGACCAATTTCAAGCTGAAGTGTTTCTGCCTCCAGGTTGGGTTGCAATAACACCCCGTAAATTGCGATCGCAAGAGAATCGAGTTGACCATGCGCTAGCTTGTTGAGGTCAGTCTTGATGCGAACTTCCAAACCATCTGCTTTTTGCAGTTGGCTAGCGATCGCCATTTCTACGATTTTGTTAACTGCCTGTTCTGGGAACCCGACTTTTTCCGGCATCACGCCTCTTCTCCTCGCATCTGTGTGCAGGACGGTAAAGCCGATTGAGTTAGAAGTGTATGAACTGCTGGCAGTTGCCACCAAGGGATACTTGGATATTCATGATGCTCCTCGTGGTAGCCAAAATGGTAGCAAGTAATAAATGACCAAGCGATCGGTAATGGATTGGTTTGAGTACGATGAGGATTGGTGTATCCTCCTTCGGGTTCCTTGTGAGTTAGAAACGTACCGAAGTAGAATAGCTGAACTGAACTGAGAAGTGAAGGTACAACCCAAAATAGAATCAGATTACTTTCACAAACGGGTAAGCAAAATTTGGCGAAGTTATATATCAATCCCAATCCGATAATTTGTCGCCAATCCCAATACCCCTTCATGAAATGGAAATACCAAGCGACCGGATTTTTGTTGATACCGTTATGAAAATCAGGGTCGAACTCACTCGCAGGATGCTTGTGATGCAGCCAATGCTTTTGTAGGAGCTTGCGATAGGATAAAAGCCCATAAGCGGTCACGGTAAACCTTCCTACAAAAGCGTTAATTTTTGGGTTTTGAGGAAACACTGAACCATGCATGGCATCATGGGCAGTAATAAACAGTCCTGTGTAGAGAAAGGTTTGCCACAGTATTGCTAGCAAAATTAGCCAAGTGGAAATTTTAGCAATGTTAATTGAAAGGAGGCAAACAAGGCTAATTGCCCACAAGCTAATAATAAATACCGCAATTAGCAGACCATGAATGGAAGTCTTGCCGCCTACATTTTCTCCGTTCGCTATTGGTTCTACGCTAGTAGGATATGAGAGCGTAGTATTAGAACTTGTCAACTCTATACTTCCTTCTTTTCAATTCAACAAGCAAATGCCCGATTAATCCAATAAGAATTCAGGCTAAAAGCTGGTGGTTACTCAAAAAACAAACTTCAGTCTATGTCTTATCAACAAATAGGAAAAACAATATTAATTTTGGAAATACTAGCAATAAGAATTCTTGCTAACGATCGCATTAAGTTTCGTTTTTAAAGGATTTACACTTACCAATTCTAGTTGTAAACTAAATTCAGACTCTCTATCTATAGTTAAATCGATAAGAATCTCTAAAGGGTGAGGAATAATTAAATATTTAGGTATTTACAAACACACAATTTATTTAAATAAGAAACACAATCAGTTACTACAGAAATACTTTTTTTTCTCTCAACAAGCCATGATGGACTTTCAGCAGATATTTGGTGCATCACCGGAAACAGAAGCCAGTGCTCCGGGACGGGTGAATCTACTCGGTGAACACACTGACTATAACGATGGATTTGTATTGCCAACTGCTATTCCTCAACGCACAACCGTGCAACTGGGTTTGAGCAAGGATGGGCAGCATCACTTTTACTCGGTGGAACTTGACGAACGAGTGAGTATTTCAGAAGGTCATCATACACCCTCTGGATTTGCCAGTTATATTTTCGGCTGTGTCCGTCTTTTAGAACGGGAAGGGTACGTTGTACCGCCCGTGAATTTGCACGTCACTTCCTCAGTTCCGATCGGTTCAGGTTTGTCTAGCAGTGCGGCTTTAGAGGTGGCGACTCTCAGGGGGTTGCGATCGCTTTTAGATTTAGATATAGATATTGATGATGTGCGGATTGCTCAGTTAGCACAGCAGGCAGAAATCCAATATTCGGGTGTGCAATGCGGCATTATGGATCAGATGGCGTCGAGCCTAGCTGATACTGAACATATGCTATTTCTCGATACGCGATCGCTCGATCGCCAGGTGATACCTTTTCCATCTGGGGCAGAGGTTGTGGTAATCGATAGCGGCGTACCTCGCACTCTGGCAGGGAGTGGCTACAACCAGCGACGAGCGGAGTGCGAAGAGGCGGCGCACCTGTTGGGAGTGAAGGCGCTGAGAGATATTACCGATCCACAAGCTGCGGAAGACTTACCCGAACCGCAACGCCGTCGCGCTCGTCATGTCATCACCGAGGATAACCGAGTACTGGAGGCTCTACAGGGAGTATCAGCAGAGCGTTTTGGCGATTTGATGAACGCTTCCCACGCTAGCTTACGCGATGATTACGAAGTTTCCGTGCCTGCCCTAGATACGTTGGTGGCGATGCTACAGGAAACCTCTGGAGTATTTGGGGCACGTCTTACGGGCGCTGGGTTCGGGGGGGCTTGCGTGGCTTTGGTTGCTGCGGGTCAGGGGGAGGCGATTAGTCGAGATGTGATGGAACGATATATGCGATCGGGTTATGCCGGACGTATTCTGGTTCCGGAGGTCAGTTAGCTTGTTGTCCAGTATTGTCAACTGTAACGTTATCAGGATGCGGATCGAGTTCTTTACGAGATACTGCCTGCTGGCTTACGACCAAACGTAAAAAATGTTGTTTCATCATTCCAAATTCCCCGCTCTGTCACCAATGCTTCCAGTTCTGCATCAAATTCAGCCTTAACTTGTTCTAGCTGCTCAGATGATAGTTGCGATAGAGGATTCGGGAATTGTCCTGGTGCTGGATGGGAGCTTCCAGCCCACATCCGCTTTGCTCGCTCCAAACTGATATAGCTGCCGTACTGCTCAACTTTGATATCAATCTGCTCAAAGCCTGCTGAGGTGAGCAGGTTATGACACTTCTCAACTGTACCTGTTGGTTTGCTCATCGCAAATAAAACGCCATACCTTTGGGCTACTTTCTGTGTAACCACCCCCCCAACAAATGCGGTATCTGCAAATGCATGAAAGCCAATTAGACCACCCGGTTTGAGCAATCGACGCCAAAGGCGTAATGCGGCTGTCAGATTACTCATCCAAATGAAGGCAGACGAACATAACACGAGATCAAAACTATTGTCTGGAAAATCTAAGGTTTCAGCATCTGCGAACTGAAGCTCAATGTTGTTCAAATCCAAAGCTTCAATCTTGCGTCTTGCCTGTTCAAGCATTCCACCCGAAATGTCTACTCCAACAACCCGTCCTTCAGAACCGACAAGTTGTGCGGCTTCAATCGCCACCAGACCCGTTCCGGTTGCAATATCTAGCACAGACTGTCCACGGGTAATGTGGGCATGTTCAACTAGACGATGAGCGATTCGAGGATGCCAATCGCCTTCGTCATAGCGATCGCTTCTGCGGTTGTACAGATCTGCGATTTGTTGCTTGTAATCATTCAGTTCAAGTTGTTGGCTCATTGTCCTCTGCAATTTGCTAGCTGGAAATTCCGTCGAACCCGGAGATTGATTTGTTTCAAGCTATGCTACGAAGAACTCCGAATTGTAGCTAGTCCCCGATCGGGGACAAATTTCAACAGTTTTATGGCAAATTCTCTTCACGCTGTCTTTCATGCATTTGCGACTGCGAAAGATGAGTATCAACTCCGGATACGCTTCATGGATATGGTGGGAGCCTATTTTGATGTTCAATCCTGGGGAATTTGTCTGTTCGATGACCAGTCGAATCTTACTAGCTTCGATGTGCAAGGAGTCTCTGAGTCCGTTGTGGAACGCTATCATGAAGCGGGTCGAACCGTCGATCCACTCCTACGGTATGTAGTTGAGCGTCACGCGCCCGTTCATGAACAGCTCGTCCTTGGACCAGGGGGGTGGGAGCACAATGAGTTTTCTCGGCATTTCAAATCCCGTCACGAGCACCCCCATCTCATGGCAGGTCCGCTTGTAGGCAAGGGACAGCTGGTTGGGACAGTCCACTTTGGTCGTGGGGGAGACGCTGCGGCATTCACAATTGAAGACCTATTCGATCTGAGCGCTATTTGTTGCCATTTTTCAGCTTGCTTGGTGATGCTGGGAGCAACCTCAATTCAAGTTCATTCCTTGTTAATAAGTCGCTTAACAAAGCGCGAACACCAAATTATCGAGTTAGTGGCACGCGGAATGACTAATGCTGAAATTGGTGCAGAACTTTGGATTCAGCCAGATTCGGTGAAGCAAGCGCTGAAGCGTATCTTCCGCAAGCTAGATGTGTCCAGCCGTACAGAAATGGTTGTAAAACTTCAGCGGGAGTGATGATCGAACAACGATGAAACCAACCAAAAGGCACTAGCTAGTAAAGGCGATCTTGATATTGCAAAAAGAATTACTGGGTAGATTTAACAACGTTATTTGCCAACTTTTCATCATAGCATTTTTAATTTTTATGGCAATTATCTGTAATATTTATTTGCATTTTTTAACAAAACACTGCAATATGAAATTGAAGAGGGCAAACAAGACAAAAGAGATACGCACCTCAAACTGATTAACTGCTCAACACTAAAGGGTTTTTGGCAAAATCATGACTTATACCATCGAGTCGGCTCAAGGCATTTTCCCTAGTACTCAAATTGCTAATGCGGTTCCAGCAACCACGGAAGCATTCAATAAACTCAGCGTTGAGGATCAACTGGCATTACTCTGGTTTGCCTACACCGAAATGGGTATTTCTATTACTCCTGCCGCCACAGGAGCCGCCAGCATGGTTCTAGCGGAAGGCTTACTCGATGAAATCAAGCAAATGCCTGCACAGGCTCAATCGCAAGCCATGTATGATTTGGCTAGCAATGCTGACACTTCTATCGGTCGTACCTATTCCTCCTTCCGTGTCAATACCAAGCTAGGTTTCTGGTATGAGTTAGGACAGTTGATGAAACAGGGCATAGTCGCTCCCATCCCCCCTGGTTATGAAATGGGTTCTGATGCTGTTGCTGTGCTAGAAACTATCAAGCAACTCGATCCCGGTCAGCAAATCACAGTTTTGCGTAATACCGTAGTTAACATGGGATACGACCCAGCTCTCAGCGAGGATTACGCAAAACGCGAAGCCCCCCGCAGCACACCGAAGGCACTA
>DATNPT010000473.1:0-4960 GCA_036703075.1 Chroococcales cyanobacterium | reverse complement strand
TAAACAGACATTCCCCAGATCCATTGAGCTACGCACAGCTATCCAGAGGCAAAATCTTTGGACGATCTGTGGCGATGCAACTCAACTCCACCAAGTACTGATGAACTTATGCGTGAATGCTCGTGATGCCATGCCAGAGGGCGGTATCCTGGAGATTTCCGCCAGAAATCAGTGGATTGATGAAAATTATGCTCGCATGAATCTTGACGCGCAGGTGGGTGCCTATGTCGTCATTAGCGTATCCGATACAGGAATGGGAATTCCCCGTGACGCGATCGATCGCATTTTTGAGCCATTTTTCACAACAAAAGAGCTAGGTAAAGGTACGGGGCTAGGTCTTTCCACCGTGCTGGGTATTATCAAAAGTCACGGCGGTTTTGTGCAAGTCGATAGCGAGGTGGGAACAGGAACGCAGTTTAGGGTGTACTTACCCGTAACGCGGGTAGAGGAGACAGATGATATACCAACGAGTCAGCAGGAATTGCCAAAAGGACATGGAGAGTTAATTCTCGTCGTGGATGATGAAGACTCTATTCGCGAGATTACCAAAACCTCTCTGGAAAAGAATGCCTACAGGGTTTTAGTGGCTAAGGATGGGATAGAAGCGATCGCACTCTATAGCCAACATAAAGAAGAAATTCGTGCCGTGTTAATCGATATGATGATGCCCTCGATGGATGGTCCAACCGCTATCCGTGTATTGCAAAAAATTAACCCGCAGGTCAAGATTATCGGCGTCAGCGGACTGCTCTCCAATCATCAGATGTTGGGAGTCCTGAATAATAGCGTGAAAAAATTTTTACTCAAGCCCTACACCTCTAATGACTTGTTGAAAAATCTCCAAGCTGTTCTCAACACCAACTAGAAAACTAACTCAGACCTGATGCACGACTAGCCGCCCCAGAACGACCTTAATATTTTGTAGAATCGAATGGCACTGTGTATCAGGCGCGATCGTGCATCAGTCGGTTGCCAAGACAGCTCATTGTATAAATCCCGATTGTCCCCGTCCTTATCCTCAGCCTTGGGGTAACAAGTTTTGTAACGGCTGCGGCACAGCGCTACTATTGGATAATCGCTACATTCCCATTGAGCGTCTGGGTTCTGGTGGTTTTGCCACGATCTATACGGTTTGGGATTTAGACCAGAAGCTGGAGCGAGTGCTGAAGGTGTTGGTGGACAATACACCAAAAGCATTACAACTGTTCGAGCAAGAGTCCGTTGTTTTAGCACGTTTAGCTCATCCCGGCATTCCGAGGGTGGAGAAAGATAGTTACTTTCTCGTGACGTTGAGTCATCAGCAAGAGCGTATCCTGCCTTGCCTGGTGATGGAAAAAATCAACGGTCAAACATTGGAGGATGTTCTGGAGCAACATCCTCAGGGGTGTTCGGAAGCCGTTGTCCGAGATTGGCTCTCCCAAGCCGTGGATATTCTACAGGTATTGCACCGCGTGGGAATTATTCATCGTGACATTAAACCCTCAAACTTGATGCTACGTGAGGGAACGGGTCAACTGGTGGCGATTGATTTTGGAGGTGCTAAACAACTGGGTTCGATGGCATTGGGTTCTCAGTCGGTTTCCACGCGATTGATTTCTCCAGGCTACAGTCCGCCAGAACAGGTTACGGGTGAAGCCGTCAGCCCAGCGGCTGACTTCTATGCTTTGGGTCGAACGATGATTCAGTTGCTTACAGGCCAAGAGTTGGTGGATTTAGAAGATCCAGAGACGGGTGGCTTACGGTGGCGCAACTATGTGGCGGTTAGTCCGGGGTTGGCTAACTTACTCGATGACATGATACGCCTCGACCCTCAACAACGACCGGCAAATGCGGCCCAAATTCAGCAGCGTCTGGTTAGGAGTGCTGGGATGAAGAGGCAAGTTTCCTCAGCGCCCTCCGTCGCCGCGTCTATTCCAGAAGCGATCGCGATCGCTGTAGACAATGGGCTAGAAGTCTTAGAACACGCACTGGCTGCTTTAGGCAGTGGCGTTGGTAGCGTTACGCGTTTCGTGTTCCGGCTGGCGATCGGGATTGTCTTCGCCTGTCTGGATACAACAGCAGAAATGACATTAGGGGGCATTGGGGCGGCTGTCGGCGCAGCCGTTGGGTTTACCTTAATCAATTGGACTGTAGTTGGCGATCGCTTAGCTGAATGGCTCTCACAGCAACTGCCTCTCATCGTTCCAGAAATCCAGATAACAACATGGCGAGAGCTGCTCATGTTTGCCATTGCGGGATTGGGAACGGGATGGGGTTTAACCCTTGCTGGAGGATTCGGTCAAAAACGGCGTCCGTTCGTCGCTGGAGTAATGGGTATTCTCGGTTATGGCATTGGGTGGTCGATCTGGCAGGCATCGGTTTCTTATGCACCACTAGAGCGCTTGCTCAGTTTGACGACTGCTGTGGCTAGTGCCCTCCTCGTACTAGGATTGGGGCTACCCAGCCATTACCTCGTTCACGCCTTGGTTGCAGCACTGGGCGCTGGTACAGTTTTTGGAGGGTTAGCCTGGTTAGGAATTTTACCCTCAGATGTCCTGCTCAGTATCTTTTCTCATTCCATTGCCAGTTGGCCTGCGTTCATCAATAGCCTTGCTTTTTTTTGTTTGTTAGGTGTCACTCTAGGATTCTGCTTGGGGGTGAGCTATTACATCCTCGTTCCGGTGTTGCGCTGGCTGGGCTGGCGCTAAACCTTAGCATTCAAACTATAAAAAATCTACATTAATTTATACAATATTCTATATTTATTAGTGAATTTTATTGTTATTTAGATTTCTTCAAGGAAATAAACTCCTAGGACTCTTGTTGCTAAGGAGTTTGAATAATGTCTTGATTTTGAATGAAATAAAACTCAATTAATAATCTTAATATCCAGCCCTTTCTAAGGCACATTTTTAACAAAAAACCTCAGAAATTTCCTAATAAGATAAATTATTGACTAGTCAGCCTTCTGCAAGCCTCACCTAGATATTTACAAAAGCTTAATTAGTTGTACTCTAATAAATAATAAAAATCAGAAATTAAGTCTTTTATCACCTAAAAGATTAATTCGCTCACAAAGCACTAACTTCCAGAGCCTCCAAATCTTAAAAGTTTAACTCGATTTATGCCTGCGGCATTGCTAATACTAATAGTTTATTTTCTTTGTGAATCGGAGAAATAAAATGTTTCAAATAAAATCTCATAGGTTTCCTATCAAAACGTTACTACTACCGCGTAGCATTCTAATCTTGGGAGTATTACTTCCCACCTCCCTCACTACCTCTTTAGCGAAAGCGGCTGACTTAGGAAATGGACAGACGTTCTTCGACCATCCTCCACGCTTAATTCAAGTATCAGCTACCACTATTAACCCATTTTCTCCATCTACTTACCTGTTTACAATTAGCGTCCCAGACAATGCGGGAGAACCCCTGAAAGCCGTAACGATCGCTCAGCAACCTAATGTAGAGCAAGTCGATTTTCAAGTGAGTGAAAGTCGCGCCTTTATGGGGAAAAATATTGCTAGCGGGCAATCCATTGCGTTAGCGAATATTGGTGGAAGCGAACCCTCTAACTCGAACGAGGTGACGATAGTCTTTGACAAACCAGTTACTCCTGGTGGTACTGTGACAATTGCCCTTGCAGTAACAAGAAATCCCAATTTGGGAGGTGTATATCAGTTTGGGGTCACTGCCTTTTCTCCCGGAGAAAATAGCCCCGGTTTGTATTTAGGCTCCGGTCGCTTACACTTTACATCACGATAAGATTGGGTAGCCATTTTATAGGCCTTCGTTTATTTCTGCCTACCTCCTAGGAAAATAAGGTAGAAGGAATAAGAATTTTCATGCGTTATTGGTGTACACGGTTCATGAGCAACTACTGATAGCAACTCTCTGCTGGATGCGCTTAACTCTGACCTCTCTGGAAAACCTCTCTCCTTGTAGGAGAGAGGCTTTGATTCTTACTCCCCTTCCCTTGTAAGGAAGGGGTTGGGCGTTAGGTTATTCTGATGTACTTCACACAACTGAGGACTGCTATAGTTGGCAGATTCAATTAGAAAATCTAACATCTGCGACCAAGCCTCTACCGCAGCTATGGCGTTCTCTTGAAGTCCTCCACCTCCCATCAGCGTTGATGGTAAGTAAGGTACACCAACTACATGACCAACATCCTGATAACACAGATGCTTTACAGGATAAGGATGCTGGTGTGCCATTAAACGATTCACCACTATCTCACATAAACTATCTGAAGGCCAGATGCGATCGCCTTTCCCAGAAATCAACATGACTGGCCCTGCTATCCTCTCCACTGGAATCATTGCGGCTGCCACTGCTGCTTGATTCTGTAATGCTGCTTCCCGAATCTGCCGGAGTTGGCTACGAGCGATATCCATCGTCAAGCTAGTCCCATCTGGGAAAGGAACAAACGGCAGGGGTTTGCCTTGATAAGACCAACAGGAGCGCGGCGGCTCTGATGCGCCAATTTTGAAGCTTTGCCACACCACGGCACTAGGAACATAAGCAACAACGGACTTAATCTCCGGGAAGGTTGCCCCCAATAGCAGTGCCAATTCACCCCCCTTGGAGGTGCCGACAACGGCGAGCTTGTCAATATTAACCTGTGGCTGTTTGCCCATCCAAGCGATCGCACGCTGAAAATACTCCAGGGGAATTTCCTCCAAAGCCGTCGGCAACCCTTCCATTCCCTGATAGTCGAAATAGGCTAAAGCCAAGGCAGAATAGCCGTGGGAAGCCAGTATTGGTGCGACGGTTCCGGCCCATCCGAAGCCACCATCCGCACCAGTCAGAACGAGTACAGCCGGATAACGACTATCCCCTTGCGGTGCGAACAACTCTCCAACCAATCCCTCTTCCCGCACTGAGGTATTAGAGACATTTGCGGCCATAAATAATCGTTCTAAACTAGCAGTGGCAACTGTCTCGCTATCTACTTGAGCAATTAAGGATACCGTAGTTGG
>DATNPT010000472.1:0-3556 GCA_036703075.1 Chroococcales cyanobacterium | reverse complement strand
TATACAGCTCAAAAAACTGACTATAATCTCAACCTAGCTGGCACGCCTTTTGCAGTTGAATTTAATGGGAAGCAAGTGACATCGGGTCAAACTAAAGATGCGGAAGGAACCAATGAAGTTGACTTTGTTCTAGCCGGTTCTTAGGTTGAGATTTTTGTAAGTAAAAATTTTTTTCCATTTGCTGAATGCGATCGCCTTTTTAATAGAGACGAGCAACTCTTTACTTTTGTGTGGAAACGTCGTTGCAGAGATGGCGATCGCGCTCTTGAACATTCGGGTTATGTTTCAGATAAAGTGAAATCACTGAACGATTATCGGGTAGCGATCGCTTCTGACAAAGACCGGATAAAAGAGAATTAAAAGTATTTCGATGTTGGATTACTAAAGCGCGATCGCATTGAAGAGCAATCAGCCCTATCATTTGCTCGGATACTTGTTATGCATTAAATTTGCTGATGAATTGACATAAACACCATTGACTATTATTTATTGCTAAATATCCGTTTTCCTTGGATCAGTTGCGCTAAGACCATCAAAAGATATCCGTTAAAGCCCTGTTATCCTTAGGCGGTGATACCTTGATTAATCCTTAACTATTCTTTTATGAACGCCTTCTGAGTCAGTTGCTACTCTAGAAGAGTTGAAATAATCTGAAGGCAAAATGATGGTACAAGCAAAACCAGGTGATACCGTAAAAATTCACTACACGGGTAAATTAGACGATGGCACGGTATTTGATTCCTCAGCCGACCGCGAGCCTCTAGAATTTACACTCAGCGGAGGACAGGTCATTCCTGGCTTTGAACAAGCGGTAGTCGGGATGGCACCTGGAGAATCAAAAACTGAAAAAATCCCCATGGAGCAAGCGTATGGGCCATATCGACAGGAAATGGTCATCCAAGTTAATAGAGAGCAACTCCCTCCAGACTTAGATCCAGAAGTCGGCCTGCAACTGCAAATCCAACAACCGAACGGGCAAGCGATTCCAGTTTTAGTCACAGAGGTAACGAATGCCAAAGTGACATTAGATGCCAATCATCCTCTAGCTGGCGAAGACTTGACGTTTGATATTGAGTTAGTAGAAATCGTTTGAGCATTGCAGCAAGCGATTTTTTGTCCTCAAGTCTGATGGAAAAATAGCGTCTTGTAATGGCGCAAAATTATTCATGGCTTTAACAAAAAGCCATTTTGCCATTTTGAGTTTTGTGGGTCTAAACGAACCTTTTTTGAAAGACCAAGTAGGGAGTATTGAGTAGAATACAGGTCTTTCGTAGGGGAACGATATATCGTTCTCCTACAGTGTGGTCTTCAGTTAGAGCCAATTCCCTACAAGTACGAAAGGCGACCAGTACAGCGGAAACTTGAATTGAGGATTTTGCAACAGAGTAAGCTGAGCTTGACGCAATGCTTCAGCCTTGCTGACATTGGTCTTCGCTAACTCTCGGTAAAACTCACTCATCAAGATAGAGGTACTGCGATCGTTAATTGACCATAATGAGGCAAGAGTACTCCTCGCTCCAGCCCTCACAGCTACTCCTGCTAGTCCTAAAGCAGCCCGCTTGTCCCCAACGGCTGTTTGGCAGGCACTCAGAACTAGTAATTCAATGGCTTTAGGTTGATTTTGGTTTCTATCCCGCAGCACATTATCTAACTGCTTCACATACAATGGAGCATCCCAGGTCAAAATAAAGGTTTGGTCAGCTTGTGAACTGAACTGACCGTGAGTTGCTAAATGTACGACAGGGAAGGAAACTGACTTGAGTTTGTCTTGAAAGTTGGCACTGGTAAACTCTCGATCGAGTATGACCGTACTCGGTACCTCAGACTGTATCTCCTGTACTTCGTTCGCCACATTGCTCAGAGGTGCAAAGCCCAGACGCGCTTGAGTCAGCCCAGCCGTGAGAGCTTTTAATTCTCTTCGTTCTAAGGACTTGGGGGCGAGTAATTGCAATCCTGGAGTCAAGGCGATGCTGTACTTTTGCACGAGGTACTGTTGGCCGTCGTAAAGGGCAGCCATCGGAACATTCCGTAAAACACCATCGAGTACGAATACCAAGGTTTTAATTTGGCTGTGTGCGAGAGCTTCCTCAGCAGGTCGAATCAGCCAATCATAGACGGGTCTTGACGAATCCTGCGCTCTTTTTACTAAGAACGATGTTGTTAAATTCCGTCGCAGCGTGTCGATCGCTTTTTCCACTTCATCCTGAGCGATCGCACTTTTATAATGCATCAGAGGACGATTGGGTAACTTGAGAATCACTTCTAAGCGATCTGGCAGGATAATGGGATAGATAACGGCCGCTGTTGGATCGTCGCGATCGATCACTTGGTCAATTTGTACGATTTGACCCTGCAAGCAAGCTGCCCGAAAGAAGTTGTCCAGTTCAGCGAGTTGCAAGGATTCAATCACACTGCGAGCTCGGATAAGATTTTGTCGATCGGATTCTTCCTCAGCTTGAGGAGATTGCAAAAGTAAATCGACTAACTGTCGATAGACTGGCTCTACTTCCTCCCGAAACGAAAACTGAACCTCTGGATCGATGGATACCAAATCGCTACGCAGAGATTGTAAGGTGTTGACGGCTTCGCTATAAGCGGAAATCGCGCTTTTAAGCTTGCCTTGAGCCTTGAGTAGGCGTCCTAACTGCCACTGCCAGCGATAGGCAATGTCTGAGGCGTTCGCAGATTGGGCGATTAGTAAGGCTTGTTCCGTGAGGCCTTGAGCGTTGCTCAATTGCTGGGTTTGTTCGTATAAGTTGCCGAGATAGCCAAGGGCATAAGCTTCGGCACGGGTATCGTTTAAGGTTTTTGCTTGTTGGACGGCTCTTGCTAAAATCTGACCAATATCCGTTGAGGAGAGCGTGTTGGCAGTGCCAGTCTGTCTGAGTTTGGTCAAGCTTTGAGCGAAATTAATCTGAGCGTAGACGGCGGCGCGACTCGGCGGCAATTGCCCGATTTCGGTCTGGATTTGTGCCACCAACTTTGTGGCAGCGCCTGCTTGTTGGGTGTCTATCAATACGCTCAATTGATTGAGCTGTGCTTGGGTGCGTGTAATCGGTGACGTGGATGCTGTTGCAGCTTGTTGATAAAACGCTAAAGCTGCTTTGGTGTCACGCTGGGCGCGGGTCGTATTCCCTAAACTGAGAAGGGTGGCACTGATATCTAATGGCGATTTGAGTTGCTGTGCGTCCGCGTAGCGTGTGCTTCGCGCAATCGCTAAACTGTCCTGCAACGCTTTTTGAGATTCCTTTAATTCACCAATTACTCGCAGAGTATTGCCCAGGCTACGCAGTCCCATTACCTTAATCGAGTCGGGTTGAGTTTGCAAGGTTCCTTGAACTTGGTCTAACGTCTTCTTGGCTTGAGTGTAAAGCCCCAGTGCTTGCATAGCTTGGGCTTGGTTAATTAAACTACCGATAATTCCGACTGGGTCGTTGGCTTGGGTATAGGTAGTCGTAGCTTGTTGCCAGGTTGCAATGGCATTTTCTGTTTGTCCTAGTCCAGTTGCAACTGGCCTTGGATAGTGAGGACTTGAGCAAGAATCAGTAACTGGTCT
>DATNPT010000468.1:0-6005 GCA_036703075.1 Chroococcales cyanobacterium | reverse complement strand
CTCAGATCTTGCACCTGGAAAGATGGATGTAAAAACCATAACTACGTGCAAGCGGAATCAGATGTTCGAGGTTGAGTAAAAAAAGAGACACAAGGATTTGCGGGAAGATAAATTCGCGTGCGATTTGTGCAGCTTTACCCCAATCAGGTAAATCAGGTAAATGAGTTGATAAATACGCCCAATGCGCCAAAATATAAGCAATTAGCGAGAGGACTAACCAGCGATACACGCCAAGTAGAGTCCCCTGACCAAAGCGGTGTAGACCGAAACGGTGCTTGGCAGTTTTAAACCAACCCTCAATCTGCCATCTGCGTTTCCCCCACCAAGTAATCGTGCTTCCTTTAAGAGATTTAGTAGACAGAACAAACCGTTTTTCTTTCTTGCCATTATCCCGTTTGAGATAATACCAAGATATACAAACAGGAAACTTCAAGCCCACGAGACGGACTTGTTGTCCACGTTTGTGTAAGTCAGCTACGCTGCGCCCGTCGAGAAGAAGGCGGTCACAGCGTACTCCAACAATGGCATGGTATTTCAATCGGCGAATACCATGTAAAAATTCCACACTACCAAAGGCAGTATCAGCCAAAATCATGACTTGGAAGTGCTCAGTTAAGGCTTTGGGTAAGTTTTTGAGCAGTTTAAATCCTAATTGTGCAGGAGAAGGAGCCTGTTTACCTCTCCAAACCCGCAAGCTCCAAGGGACTCGCCACCGTCCTACAACTAAATACAGCACTACTAGATGCAACCCACGCTTACCGTTGTAAACCGAGATTAAGTGTTGAAATTCCTGAAATTTCCCGCATTTTTCCAGGGTCGTTAGGTCAATAATCACCTGTAGGCATGGTCTGCGCCCCTTGGGGCACTCGGATAAGATTCGCTCAAGTATGTAGTTACGAACTGTGCGAATACATGAGCGGGTTGACCATCGATTGATATTTAAAAATCGACTTAATGCACTGGCTGACTTGGTTTTACTATGTTCAGGTATTGGATGTCCTTGCGCTTCTAAAAACAATGCCAACATGGCTTGGAGGTTGTCTCTTTGATACGGCGTTGGCATCAACGATGATAGGGTAGATACTAATTCTTGGGCGTGGGCAAGAATCGTTTCCATTTTTCTTGCTTTTTAATCTGCTTTTCACGCCCTTTTCTCTCATATCTTTGGTTGTTAACGCAAATCTAGAACAGTTTCGATATTTAGCGTAGTATTTGCCTGATGCCTTTACTAAGTATTCTCACTCTAAATTAGGTTATATTGGATACTTTTAACTACTGACAACACTTGTTGTTTAGGTGTCATTTTCTTACACCAAGTATTCGCGCCCTACGGGTTTATCCTGATTGGTGCAAGATCTGAGTTATAGCACTACGCATTAAAGTTAGGACATCTGTATTTAGAATGTAGAAGTTCGTATACATGCTACCTTCAGAGATTGTCTTAATGTATTTGCGTAGCGCTATACATGCCTCGTATTGCAATCCAAAGGACTTTCGATCAAACAGCTATTTGGGAGCTAATTATCCCTCTTTTGTCACTTTGGGAAAATTCAACGAATTCACGTCGTTAGAGCCTACGAAAAATCAAGGTTTAACCCCGGTTTGACAAAAGAGGGTTATTAAAGTCAATCATTTTGCACTCAATATCAAATCGATTCATGGCTTTAACTCCATCCCCTAAATAACGTTTTTAGGGTATAAAGTAAGGGTTAAAGCCATACTTGAGTGGAATTTAACGTTGATTTTGCTTTCGCATAGATTTAGTTATCTTTTTCCACTTTTCCTTCTCGGCTAGATAGGCTTTTTGGTCTTGTTTTCTCATAAGATAGCCGAACTCTTTTTGCAGTTTTTGGTGATTCAGGAAACGCGGGTAATCGAGAGTGCCATCTTCAAGTGCTTTTCGCACAGCGCAACCGGGCTCAGATCCATGCTGGCAATCGTGAAAACGGCACTGCATTGCCAGTGTTTCGATATCTGTAAAGGTTTCCTGCAAGCTATCATCCTTTGCCCAAATCTGGATTTCTCGCATGCCCGGTGTATCAATGAGCAAAGCACCTGAGGGTAAAACAATTAACTCTCGATGCGTCGTGGTGTGTCGTCCTTTGTCATCGCCTTGGCGAACTTCTCGAACGGATTGAACAGCCTTACCGACTAATTGATTCGTAAGCGTCGATTTACCAACTCCAGAAGACCCTAGCAATGCTACAGTTTGTCCTTGACTTAGGTAAGAATTCAAGGCATCTAGTCCTTGGTTTTTAGCTGCACTCAGGACAATAATTGGCACACCTAGAGCGATCGCTTCTGCTTCATTGCGACATCGCTCAATATCATCGCATAAGTCTGCCTTGTTCAAGATGATGGCGGGTTTAGCACCACTTTCCCAAACTAGAACCAGATAGCGTTCTATTCTTCGGGGGTTGAAATCTCCATCTAACCCGCAAACCAGAAATACTGTATCAATGTTTGTTGCAACGATTTGCTCTTCTGTTTTACTGCCTACCGTTTTCCGGGAAAATTTACTCTTTCTGGGTAAAACAGCATGAATTGTTGCACTTTGTTCAGAGTCTCTCAGGCTAATAACGACCCAATCTCCTACTGCTGGAAAATCTTGGCGTCCAGAAGCACGGTATCGCATTTTACCTGTAACTTCTGCCGAAAGTTCTCCCTGCTTGGTGAAGAGGATGTAGGTGTTTTTATGCTCTAGTGCAACTCTTCCGACGGTGTAGCCTTCTTGGCAATGATGCTCAAAGCTTTTAGCAAAAAAGCTACTCCAACCGAATAACTCTAAGTTCATTGGGAATTTCCTCTGGATGTATTGCTCGTTTCCAGCAAGGTTCACAGAGGAATTTTGTCTTTATCCGTTGAAGGTGCATGGTCAAACAACTATCTCTGTGACTGCCTTGCGTTGTGTATCGAAGGATGTGGTGGTTGCGATCGCTACAATCTCAGACATATTCGTTTTGTTTATCTAATTTTCAATCCAATTATACTACAGAAAAATTACAAGCATATTCCAGTTGACCCAGATTTATCACTAACGCGGCTTCTACCATCTGAGCAGGAGTTGCGATCGCCTGTTACGCCAGCCATTTGCAGATGTTACAGTTTTTCTCTACAGACTTGACTAATACAACAGATAGTGTACAGTTAAGCTGTGTGTGAGGAGAAAGTAGGAACAAGCGCTTGGGGTCGAAACACGGCAAGACTCCCAGGCGCTTTTCCGATTTTGGGAGATTCGATCGACGACAGATACCAGATAAGGATTAACTCTGCGATGGATGAGCAAAACGTTAACCTTATGGCAGAGTTCGCTCAGAAGCATCCCAACTCATTGAGTTACCTTTTATGACAACTGAAAAAACTGCCTTAGTGACGGGAGCCAATAAAGGAATTGGATTAGAAATTGTCCGACAGCTTGCACAAGCTGGGTTTCGAGTATTTCTGACCGCTCGCTCTCGTCAACGTGGAGAGGAGACAGTCCACAAATTGCAGCAGGATGGGCTGAACGTCGAATTCCTGCCACTGGATGTGACGGACGAAACCAGTATCGAACAACTAACCAAAGAACTAGCATCCCGAATCGATCGCTTAGACGTGCTAGTGAACAATGCTGGCATCCTCCTCGATGCGCCGAATGCGTCTGTGCTGGAGGTGGAACCAGACGTAATTATGCAAACCTTGCAAACGAATACGCTTGGCCCCCTGCGCTTAATTCAGAAACTAGTGCCACTTCTCGCCAAAAGCGATGCGGGGAAAGTGATTAATGTGTCCAGTGGGGGCGGCCAACTAGCGGACATTGGTGATTGGGCACCTGCTTATTCTCTCTCGAAAACTGCCCTCAATGCGGTCACTGGCATGATGGCGGCGGCACTTAAGGACAAAGGCATTGCTGTCAACTCTATCTGTCCGGGCTGGGTACGTACTGACATGGGTGGCTCCAGTGCGCCGCGCTCGGTTGAGCAAGGGGCTGATACCGTGACGTGGCTGGCGACGGAAGCCCCATCTGACTTAACGGGCAAATTCTTGCGAGATAGAACGGTTATCCCCTGGTAAGCAGGCAGCATCAAATCATATACAGTCGTTTGAGTAAGCCTAAATCATTGCCAAAGTATTGAGGAGAAATAACTCATGATTGAGCTTTACTATTGGACAACGCCAAACGGTCACAAGATTACGATGTTTTTAGAGGAAGTTGGACTGCCTTACACCATCGTTCCTGTAAATATTGGTGCTGGCGATCAATTTAAGCCTGACTTTCTCAAGATTGCACCCAACAATCGCATTCCCGCAATTATCGATCGCGAACCTGTGGATGGAGGAGAACCGATTTCGATCTTTGAATCGGGTGCCATCCTGCTGTACTTGGCAGACAAAACCGGAGAGTTGATGCCACGCAATTTACGCGATCGCTTAGAAGTCACTCAATGGTTATTTTGGCAGATGGCGGGGCTAGGGCCAATGGCGGGGCAAAATCACCACTTCAGTCAGTATGCACCAGAGAAAATTCCCTATGCGATCGATCGCTATGTCAATGAGACAGGACGCTTATATGCCGTACTCGATCGGCGACTGGAAAATCGAGAGTTTATTGCGGGTAATTATTCAATCGCTGATATCGCCGCTTATCCCTGGATCGTACCGCACGACCTTCAAGGTCAAAAGCTAGAAGATTTTCCTAACCTAAAGCGCTGGTTCGAGACGATTCAGGCGCGTCCGGCAACAGTCCGTGCCTACGAGCAGGCAGAAGCCTTTAAAGATCGGGCGCTTGATATTGAAAAATCGCGAACGTTGTTATTTAATCAGTCGGCGAAAACTGTACAGGATTAGCCTATTGTGAAACGAAGGCAAAAGGCAAAGGCCAGAAGGCAGAAGGAATAGGAATTATTTTCGTTCCAACATTCGTGTTCATGGGCGTCTAATCTGGAAGACAGAAATTGATTTTGCGTAGAGGCTTCTGCCCCCGTGCCGTTCCGAAACCCCAATGGGGAAACCACGGGGGGATTGCCCCTACCCTTACTAAACCGGCGCTCTAGAATTCTGCCACTCCTGACTCTCCGATCTAAACAATAGTGAGGCAAAAACATACCAAAACACCAGGATTTGGTATTATCTCTCCATCCCCTCTGAGGTAGGCAAAACTACACACTATAGAGAGACATCTACCCATGAAAGTTCTCCACGGCACCTGGATTCCCTCATCTGAAACGGCATTCATCCAAACGGGCGCTTTTTATTTGTGGGTAGAAACCTCCTTGCAGAAAGAACATAAAAGCAAGTCTGGGGCAAGCCATCCCGGACATTTAAAGGGAGAGGATTTAGCTACCTTTCTCGTTAAAGAATTAGGGATTTCTGAAACACTATCGGCTCTAACTAAAAATAATATCTCTCCCAAATACTTTCTCCTGCCAACGCTCAATCATCAACCTCTCCCTTCTCTAGAAATGACTCGCTACCTAGAAGGAGAGGCTCCTGAAGAGATAGATTGGCAAGTCTGGGCTATTGATTGTTACCAAGTAACTCGAACTGTTCAAGCCAGTAATTTTAAGTCTTACCAAGTCACGCCTGTTATTCAACTTCTCAACGACCTGCATTTTCTAGCTCTCTACAATTCCTCTGAACTGCAATTTGGTTCAGACCTCCTCTTTTGGTATCACTACACTCAATCGTTTAAGCAAGTTCTCCTCAAAGACCAGTATATTCCAGCTCTTAAATACCGCGAGTTGCCTGCTCAAGGTACTAAAGGTAAGCGCAAGCAACCCGCCAAAGCGTTTGAAATTTATCCGGCTTGGCAAATTATTTCGGAATCATATGAAGACAGGATTCGCCAATATATTGATTGCATGCCTCTCGCCTGTGTTTCTGGGTCAGCAAGCAAAAGCGATCGCATTGAATTTTACGACAAAGAAACGTTATTGCGTCATTTCTCCGAATGCTTGTTGACGGAAATCGTCACGAATACTCCCTCGACAGCAGCCTTTGATAAAAAGATTGTTGATTCATTCATC
>DATNPT010000464.1:0-7621 GCA_036703075.1 Chroococcales cyanobacterium | reverse complement strand
AAAAGACTGAAACCGAAATGATCACCACCCGAGCTTATGTATTTGTTTCTACCAGCTTTGCAAGGTAAATTTGCGATTTTAAAGACCGAATTTCCTGTAGATAAAGGTCTGCTCATGTGTTCTAAGAAAGTCTTGATTCTTAAGTAAAAAAAAGAAAAAATTACCATGGCTTTTATTGTTGCTACATCTACTGGTTTTCCATCCCAATATTATCCTCAGGAATTCCTAGCTACTGCCTTGCGTAAGTACTGCCTTGCTATGAATCTAGATTTTGATCTGGATACCATTGACCACTTCTTCACCAACGTAATGATCAAGGGTCGTTACTTTGCATTACCGCTCAAGTCTTCCTATGACTCACCTGGGCTGAAAGCTACCGTCAAGGCAGGTATAGAAGCTAGCGTCAATCTAGTCGAAGGAACCGTGTACAAATTGCTAGAACAGGCGGCAATTGAGCCTCAGCAGGTATCGCAGATTACATCTGTAACAGTCACCCCAGCGACTCCTTCGATTGAAACTCGGTTGATGAACCGAATTCCCTTCTCTCCAAGTCTGAAGAGAATGCCTTTATCAGGAGTCGGCTGCATGGGTGGGGCTTTTGGTGTAGCTCGTATGGCCGATTACTTGAAAGGACACCCTAAGGAAGCCGCAATCCTCTTTGCTGTCGATCTCTCCTCAGTTCTCTGGCAAGGTTCTCTTCAACAGGATCTGTTCTCTATGATTCATCGCTTACCGTCAGACCCATCTCAATACAGCGATATCATTATGACAATCGTTACGGCTGCTCTATTTGGTGATGGGTCGGGAGCCGTTTTAATGGTGGGTCATGACCATTTTTTAGCCCAGCCAGGACAACCTCAGGTGATTGACAGCCGCTCAATTTGGCTTCCTAATACCGTAGATCTTATGGAGCTGTTACTTGTTGACAATGGCTTTAGGCAGACTTTGAAACCTGAAGTGGTCGATTTTGTAGGAGTTGGACTGCGACAGGCGATTGGTCCTCTCCTGGCTGACCATAATCTATCGATTGATAAAATCTCTCGATGGATCGTTCATCCTGGCGGACCCAAGATAATTACAGCCATAGAAAAGGAGTTTGGGCTGGATGACCAGGCATTACAGCTAAGTCGCGAAGCCTTAGCGCAGATTGGAAATATTGCATCACCTACAGTACTCTACATACTCGACAAAACCCTATCTGGAGAGCAGCCTCCTCCGGGTTCCTATGGCTTGATGGTAGCGATGGGACCTGGCTTTTCTCAAGAAGTGATTCTTTTGCAATGGTAAGGCTTCAGATGAGTAAAACTCAAGTTTTTATTACATTCAAGAGTTGTGTTGCAAAAATTTTTTTAAGGACATAAAGATCCTGCTGAGTGAGATTGGTTTATAAGGATATCTCGGACTCGACAATCCTATGCATTAGTCACATCTTTCTCAAGGAAGAACCAGTAAGCATCAGGGTTAAAACCAATGAGCTGGGCAGCACAAGAACTAAAAACGGCAAACTTAGGAGATAAGCGACGAAATCAGCGTTTAATCAAAATCGTAGAAGACTTAAGCACCATGCTAAATGCCAGCGTGACCCAGGCGGCAAGAGATGAGGCGGCGGTGCAAGGCATCTATGAATTTTGGGGGAATGTGCGCGTGGAGCCGAGTGAAATATTAGCTGCACATCGAGACAGTACGTTGTCGCGGGTGGAAACAGAAGAGAGCTTGCAACAAGCGATCGCGCAAACAGCAGCGTGCGGTGAACTGACCTTGGAGTTGCAACGAACACCCAAGCGCAAACCAAGAACAGCGACATTGACAGTACGTATAAGCAGCCTAGAATTGCAACCGCCTCAACAGCACCCACAGCGCTCAAGCCTAAAACCTGTACAAGTCCAAGTGGTGTGGGCTGTTGAAGAACAGCCGCCCAGTGGAGAAAAAGCTATTAGTTGGCTGTTATTAACAACGTTAGAAGTCAGGAATTTTGAGCAGGCGGAAAGATGTCTGCGTTGGTACAGTTACCGCTGGCTAATCGAACGCTACCACTACACGCTCAAAAGTGGTTGTCGTTTAGAGCAATTGCAACTAGAAACAGCCGATCGTTTGGAGAGAGCCTTAGCTTGTTATGCGATCGTGGCATGGCGATTATTGTGGCTGACCTACGAAGCGCGTTGCCATCCGACAGAAAGTATCGAGGAAATATTGCCAGCGCACTATTGGATTGCACTCTACTGTCATATTCATCAAACGACGGTACTGCCTGATAAGCCGCCCAGCTTGGCAGATTGCGTGCGTTGGATCGCACGATTAGGAGGGTTTTTGGGTCGTAAGAACGATGGAGAACCAGGCGTAAAAACGCTGTGGTTGGGACTGCAACGAGTGCATGACATGGCGAGTATATGGCAGTTATTGGCTCCTAAGAACCAATGAGTTGTTACTGCCATATTTTGTGAAGAAAAATGTGACTAAAGGACAAAGGCAAAGGTTGAAGCCCAAAAAAGATACAAAAGTTAGTACTTATCCGTTTGTTTGGAGTAGAGAGGAGAGAAATTATCTATCTACAAGAGGATAAGGCGGGGGATTATCCGTGAAATCTGTATCCAGTAGGCAGTGGGAGCGATCAGCCTACGGCATGCGCTACCCGATCGCCTAGTCATGGGTCATTGGGTCGGTGCGGGTCGAACCATTACCGAAAAAGGCAACGGAGGCGGTCAAAAGTCACAATCCTAGTTGTCAGAGAATGCCAATGATTAAAAAGGACTTCTGGAAGAGACTGAAGTTATAGAGAAAAACACATCAATTCCAGGAGAAACGACATGGCAAGCGTAGCAACAACCCACCCCACTTTGATGTCAGGTAGCGTTGGAGAGGAAGTTACCTACCTCCAACAACTGTTAAACCAGAAGGGACGCGCCACGATTAAAGTGGATGGCTATTTTGGAGACGAGACTAAACAGATGGTGGAAATCTATCAACGTAATCATGGATTGGTCGTTGATGGCATTGTTGGTCAACAAACCTGGAGTAGCCTGGAGGGGAACCAAGTGGCAAGCCCAGCTCCTACTCTGACTCACCCCACTTTAATGGAAGGCAGCTCGGGAGATGACGTGATATATCTCCAGCAACTGTTAAACAAAAAAGGACGCGCCACGATTGCAGTGGATGGGTATTTTGGGTCCTCAACTAAACAGATGGTGGAAATCCATCAGCGTAATCATGAATTGGTGGTTGATGGTATTGTTGGTCCACAAACCTGGAGCAGTTTGGAGTCGTAAATAGTGTTTTCAAACATTGGGAAAAAGCCTATGCATTAGTCACATCTTTCGCAAAGAAAGTCAAAAAGTTGTAACAGGTTCAAAGATAGACTAGGTAAGGGTTAGAGAGAATTAGTCAGATTTTGAAACCCTGAAAAAGCGGAAAAAACCGGGGAATTTAATAGAAATTAAGCAGTGGTGAGAGTGGAAAACGGGAGCAAATAGGGCGAATTTCGGGTCGAGGCGTGTGCCAAATCTGGACAAAAGTTGTGAGTAGGTGAGGATTAATTAGCGCATAAAGGGTTAAAGATGCTACTCGAAAAGTGGTGAAAGCCAGAACTGGATTGGGTTAGAGGTAAGGCGAGCGAGTGGCACAGAGCTGGAGAGATTGTAAACAAGAGTAAACAGACGCCCGTGTGGGACTCAAGGCGTGGTAATTCTGCTGACGAAAGAAGAACCAGTAAGCATCAGGGTGGAAACCAATGAGTTGGGCGGCAGAAGAACTAAAAACGGCTTCTTTGGGGGATAAGCGACGAAATCGGCGTCTAATCAAAATCGTAGAAGACTTAAGCGCCATGCCGAATGCCAGCGTGACCCAAGCGGCTTCAGATGAGGCAGCGGTGCAAGGTATCTATGAGTTTTGGGGGAATGTTCGCGTGGAGGCAGAGGGAATATTAGCACCACATCGAGACAGTACATTGTCGCGTGTGGAAACAGAAGAGATAGTGCTAGCGGTGCAGGACACAACAGAACTGGATTTCAGCTCTCAACCTAAAACACAAGGACTCGGAGCATTAAGTAAGTCCTATGCTCAAGGATTAAAAGTGCATTCAGTATTGTGCGTTAGTCCCTTGGGCGTACCGTTGGGAGTGCTGCATCAAAAAGTATGGGCAAGGGAGAAAACCAAACGAACGACGGGCTATCAAGACCGGAAAAGGGCGATTGAGCAAAAAGAAAGCCACCGTTGGCTGGAAAGCTTGGAACTAACTCAACAATGGATTCCCCAAGACAAGAGAGTAGTGACCGTAGCCGATCGGGAAGCGGACATCTATGAGTTATTTGCACTGCCACGCCGAGACGGCTCAGAATTTTTGATACGTGCCTGTCAGCCTCGTGGAGTGAAGCAGACGGCGACCGACCTAGAAATAGAGAGTCTGCAACAAGCGATCGAGAAAACAACAGCGTGTGGTGAGCTGAGATTGGAGTTGCAACGAACACCTAAGCGAAAACCCAGAACAGCGACATTGACAGTACGTATAAGCAGCTTGTACTTGCAACCACCAGTTCATCACCCACAGCGCTCAAGCCTAAAACATGTACCAGTCCAAGTGGTATGGGCGATCGAAGAACACCCCCCAAGTGGAGAAAAAGCGATCGCTTGGTTGCTATTAACCACGTTAGAAGTCACTTGTTTCGAGCAGGCGGAAAGATGTCTGCGTTGGTACAGTTATCGCTGGCTGATCGAACGGTACCACTACACCCTGAAAAGTGGTTGTCGCTTGGAGGAATTGCAACTAGAGAGAGCTGACCGTTTGGAGAGAGCCTTAGCCACCTATGCGATTGTCGCTTGGCGGTTACTGTGGTTGACCTACGAGGCGCGTTGTCATCCGACAGAAAGTATCGAGGGAATATTGCCAGCGCACTATTGGATTGCGCTCTACTGTCATATTCATCAAACAACAGTACTACCTTCTAAGCCGCCCACCCTAGCGGATTGCGTGCGTTGGATAGCGAGATTAGGGGGTTTCTTGGGACGTAACAGTGATGGAGAACCGGGCGTAAAAACGCTGTGGTTGGGACTGCAACGAGTGCATGACATGGCTTCTATCTGGCAGTTATTGGCTCCTGGGAACCAATGAGTTGTTACTGCCGTATTTTGTGAAGAAAAATGTGACTAAAGGACAAAGGCAAAGGTTGAAACCCAAAAAAGATACAAAAGTTAGTACTTATCAGGTTGCTCCTTCTAGAAGCGATTGCCCTTTGTGACTCCTTAACTTCCAAGAGTTTCGTAGAGTAGAGGAAGATAAACGCGAAAGGCTTCTCAAAAAAATCTAGTGCAGCCCGATCGGACTGCACCCTGGCTTGAGTTAGTAATTACCAAGTCGGTGGGATTAGGGTTTTAAGAGTTCGGATTCGAGAACTGTCCAAGTGTTATCGCCAACAATGCCATCAGCACTTAAACCGAAATCCGATTGAAATTGTTTGACTCGTGCCGTGGTTTTTGAACCAAACATGCCATCAACAGCAATCTTCGCCGTCCCGGATTTTCCTTGTCTAACCGCTTGATTGAGTCGCGCCTGTAGATATTTCACTTCGGAAGGATTGTTGCTTTTACTTTGGCTTAAGGTGGAGTGCAATTTGTTGGCATAAGGGGTAATAGCATCGATGTAACTCCAAGTTTGCTCCCCAACTATGCCATCAACCGTCAAGCAGCAATCGGTTTGAAACTTCAGTACGTATGCCTGTGTAATATCGTTAAAGTAGCCATCGACACTAATGTAGCTGTGGTAGAAGAGATTGAGCTGTTGTTGCAGGTATCTCACCTGATCGACATCATTGTTATAGCTGCCGGGAATTAAGGTAGAGTGAGCTGTTGTGGAAGCGACCATCGGTTTTTCTCCTGAATCAAGGTGTGTTTTCTTTCGATGAATCCAGTATCGAAAACTCTCCCGATGAAATCATTGGTAGAACAAGACAAGTCGAGTAGGTATTTTCGGTCAGCCACATGGCAGTTTTCGGTAATGGGTTGAGTTACCTTTCCACCACACGAAGAGAGTGATTGGGGAGCAGCGATCGGTAGAGTCGCCCTGAAGGCGGAGCGCTGTGAGTGAGGCTTTTCAGGTAAGCATCAGGTATTACCGAAAAAGGCAACGCCAAGAGTCGGAAGCAGTAATAAATGTTGTCAGCAAATGCTAATGATTTTACTTTTCGATTGAAAGAGACTGAAGTTATCGAAAGAAAACACACATTGATTCAAGGAGAAACAGAGATGTCCAGCACAACCAGTCACCCCACTTTAAGGGAAGGTAGCTCGGGATCGGACGTGATATATCTGCAACAACTGTTAAACAAAAAGGGACGCGCCACGATTGCTGTAGATGGTGATTTCGGGAGCGAGACTAAACAAATGGTGGAAATCTATCAACGTAATCATGGATTGGTTGTTGATGGTATTGTTGGTCAACAAACCTGGAGCAGTTTGGAGTCGTAAATAGTGTTTTCAAACATTGGGAAAAAGCGTGGGGAGAGAGCCAAGCTATGAAGACACTCACAACCAAACGATCGATCGCTTTGATATTAACGATTGGCATGATGGGAGTGCTGCTAGAAAAGCCCCTGGGAGCGCTTGCCATCAGCCAAGCTCAACCAAACCCTGGTGTTGACGGTCAGCTTCCCTACCGGGGTAGTTGGACAGGAAGCTTTCGTACTGTCGGTTCAATGGGGCAGCTTATGGTATTTATCGATCCTAGGGGCAAACTGTACGGAAGTTTGAAGTCTGATGATGGTGAGAACTTTGCTCAAATTAGCGGCTACCATCGCGGCAATGCGTTTCACATGATTTTCACTCCACCACCCAGCAGTGTTAACCAGTTCGGAACTGCTAGTCCTTACACGGTTGATGCCACCGCTAAGTGGGAGCAAGGGGTGAGTCGATTTGTGATCTCTTCCCCAACTAGAACGGGTCACTGGCAGTCATATACGTTTGAGCGGCTAGCAAATCGATCAAACAATACATCGCAGTGAGTCGCACTTGTCGATATTTCACTCTAGGAAGAGCAAGGCACTGCCATGTCAGGGGTGCCTTGCTTGCTCTCTTGAGAGATGGCGCGATGGCTCATCTTCCAATAGTTAATTCCATCAGTAGAGGAAGATGCTGGCGCAAAACTTGCAATACTCCAGCTTTGATAGTGTAGGAAGATAAGCGCAATCGCTTACAACTTCCTAGAGTTTGGCGGCAGGTTTCCGGCTAAGTATTGGAAGATAAAGGCGCTCTCTGCTAACTTCCAACAGTGTAGCGGAAGTTTCGGGGTCTTAGTATAGGAAGATAAACGCGAGTGCTAGCAACTTCCGCTAGTCTAGTGATGATTTTAGGTTTGACTATCGGAAGATAAACGCGATCGGTAATAACTTCCTCTGGTTTTTGGGAGTTTTCGGAGTTTAGTGTAGGAAGATGAAAGCGATCGCTAACAACTTCCTAGAGTTTGGCGGTAGTTTTCCGGTTAAGTATTGGAAGATAAATGCGATCGCTTGCCAACTTCCTCTACTCTTGAGAACTTCCGACAGCAAAAAGCCGTTTTAGGTTAACTTCCAATAGTAACTTTGTAGTAGAGGAAGATACATAAGCCTTACCTGATATGGGTTTCAGGCTTAGCAGACAA
>DATNPT010000462.1:0-10548 GCA_036703075.1 Chroococcales cyanobacterium | reverse complement strand
GTCCGTCCACGAACTCCCAAGCTGGTGACTCCTCAATATTGGGCAGCTTCAGGAAGTCTTGCAGTGTCATCTGTTGGGTAGTGCTAGCCATCAAGAGTCAGTGTTCGCTTCTCGAAAGACACGGTAATTCCAAGCTATCATCACTACTCGAAGAGCCAACCAAATAGTTCACCTACCGTTAAACAGAGTTCGCTGGCAAAGGAGGGTACGGGAAGCTGCTCTTCTGGCTCGTCAAACACTTCTGGCTGTTGATTGGGTTGATAAACGAATATCGTCTGTTCCTCTGAGTCGATCAACCAGCCCATGTGCGTCTCATACTTAAGGCTGTGTAGAATTTTTTTCGTGACCTTCGTAGCACTTTGGTCAGGAGACAGGATTTCGATTATCCAATCAGGAGCTATTTGAAATACATTTGCCACACCGCCATTTTCTTTGCGGGGAATTCTCTCCCAGGTGAATACTGCTACATCTGGCACAATTGATTTACCACCAAAGGTACACCGTAGTTCTGGAAACGCCCGTGCCACTTTTTGGGGCTTAACAACAGCATTAATCGCAATAATCAGTTCCCCCTGGATAATGCTATGCTCTCCCTGTGGCATTGGCTTTTGGATAATTTGACCGTCAATATACTCGCTGGCAGGTTCAGTTTCAGGTAGCTCCAGAAACTCTTCCAATGTCAAAGGTTTAGGGGGCGTCTGTATCATTTGAGATCGCTCCGAGACAGGATGCTGAGATAATCAGGCAGGGTGGGTATTACCCACCACAACCTTATGAACTCATAGCTTGAGTTTAACGAAGGCAGCCAGGATTGAAACCTAACAACAAAGTGGAATCCACCGCCTCACTGACACCCTAAACCTTAAACTTCTCGGTAATCCGCTTCATCGCCTCTTCCACATTTTCTCGACTGTTAAACGCTGAAATGCGGAAGTAGCCTTCGCCTGCGGCACCAAAACCCGAACCGGGGGTTCCTACCACATTGCAAGTTTGCAGCAACTTATCGAAGAAATCCCAACTCGATAGACCATTTGGCGTTTTCACCCAAACGTAAGGTGCATTCACACCGCCATACACGCTGATTCCAGCTTCCGTTAGTTTCTCGCGAATAATTTTGGCGTTTTCCAGATAAAAGTCGATCAGGGCTTTAATTTGCGCCTGTCCTTCTTCCGAGTAAACCGCTTCAGCTCCACGTTGAACGATGTAGGACACGCCATTGAACTTGGTGGTATGGCGACGAGTCCACAGCTTCCACAGTTCTACATCAGAACCATCTGATGCTTTTGCCGTGAGTGTTTTTGGCACTACCGTTAAGGCACAGCGAGTTCCGGTAAAGCCTGCATTCTTGGAGAACGATCGAAACTCGATCGCGCAGTCTCGCGCCCCTTCAATCTCGTAGATGGAATGAGGCAGCTCTGGATCGGTAATATAGGCTTCGTAAGCTGCATCAAAGAAAATGATCGAACCATTCGCTTTGGCATAGTCTACCCATGCCTTCAGGTGTTCTTTGGTAGCAGTTGCTCCCGTGGGGTTATTGGGGAAGCACAGATAAATCAAATCGACTTTTTGGGAGGGAATCTCAGCCGTAAAGTTGTTTTCGGCTGTAATCGGCAGATATACCAAACCCTCAAACTCGCCCTTATCATTGGCAGAACCCGTATGTCCCGCCATCACGTTAGTATCCACATACACGGGATAAACCGGATCGGTAACGGCGATGGTATTGTTATCGCCAAAGATGTCGAGAATGTTTCCGGTATCGCACTTCGAGCCGTCGGAGATGAAAATTTCATCCGGTTCAACCTGGCACCCCCGCGATTGGAAGTCGTGAGCGGCAATTTTCTCCCGCAACCAAGCATAGCCCTGCTCTGGGCCGTAGCCTTGGAATGTGGCGCGATCGCCCATTTCTTCAACCGCTTTCATCATGGCTGTGCGGCAGGCTTCTGGCAACGGTTCTGTGACATCGCCAATGCCCAGCTTAATGATTTTTGCCTCTGGATTGGCCTCGGCGAAGGTATTAACCCGTCGAGCAATTTCAGGAAATAAGTAGCCCGCTTTGAGCTTGAGGTAGTTATCGTTAATAGTTGCCATGTGTTGAATCGCCATGAATGCCGTGAGCAAGCTAGAACATCTTACTGCCAATCGTTGCGCTACGAGCTTGCGGCGTATAGCGAAGTGCGATCGCTTCTGTACAGGCACACGAGTGTGTGTGCCCCCACCCTATTCAATGTCTACATGTGTTCTACGATCGCAACAGCGCCAAAAATCAGAAATAATACGCCACCGACGGCCGTCACTAAGCGTTCGGAAATTCGACCTGCGATTAAACGTCCACCAATAACCGCGATCGCAGTACAAACTCCATGCCCTAAAATCGCTCCAGTTGTCACACCAAATGGTTGATACGAGGCAGATAAGGCAATTGTACTAATTTGAGTGCGATCGCCCCACTCTGCGATAAACGTCATCACAAAAGCTTGGAGCCAAATCCCGACTTGGGGAACGTCTGAGAACACTTTCATCCACCGAGGAACTGTCCCTCCTTGATTTTGCTTCTCTACCTCAGCCGCTGCTTCTTTTGCTCCTGCATTTTCCAACTTTGCAGGCATTCGACTGGCATCAAAAAGGAGTTTCAGTCCAAAGCCAATAAATAGAGCAATTTCACCAAAATCGATGTATTTTTTGGGAAGCAACGATACTACCTGTCCTAGCATTACCGATAGTAAAGTCATCGCTGCCAAAGCCGCCAAGACACCAAGAAACACCAGGCGTCGCGAATGGCGCATGGCGAGGATAACAGCGATAAAGAACGTTTTGTCGCCTAACTCGGAAATCGTAATCAGTAAAAGACCGGCGGTAAAAGCAGCTAACACTTTTTCAAGCTCCTCTCAATATTTATCTTCTTTGATGGAGCTTGGTGAGACGCATAAGACTACACCAAGCTCACATCTTCTGTGAACTTAGTGAAAGTCTCGCTCCCAAGTTTGTGTTGCTTTAGCCTAAACCGAAATTTTCGACTAAATTAAAATTTCAAAACTTGTCATCTGAACCAGGCTCATCGCCAGTATGTTGATTCAGATGTCCTGGTGACTTATCTACCAGGAGCTACTCCCTTTCAACACTATTTTTATACCATAAATGAAGACTAAAAGGAAGAGAAAAATTTAACTAAAGTTTTCCTCGTTTTGAATTTTTATGTTTTTTAGATTTTGCTTCATTTTTAATTCAAATTCACTTCATATTCATCTCATTATTGATTCATTATTGATTCATTTTTTAAACTCAATACTACGCCCGTCCACGCGATCGCCTTATCCTCGAATGGATGTCTTAGCGTGCGGCACGAACGAGAAAGAGTCCTCCAGCGCCTAAGCCGAATAAGTTGGGCAACCATGCTGCCATATAGGGAGAGAGAACGCCCGATAAACCCAAGGCTTCTGTGAGGAATTGCAGTAGGTAATAGGAAAAAATGATGACTACACTGATACCGAAGCTGGTAGCTCGACTAGTGCGTTGAGGTCGAGTGCCCAAAGCCGCCCCCACTACCCCAAAGACCAAGCAAACAAATGGAAATGATAATTTTTGGTGAATGCGTAAGGTGAACTTACGCACTTGCTTGGCGTCACCGGCGAGCCGTGCGAGTTGCATACGCGGCAAAATTTGCGCGATGTTCATCTGATCGGATTTACGGTCTTTAATTTTTAAATCTAGAGGTCCTTTGGGCAGTTTCAACTGTTGATTTTCAAAGCGCACAACATTACGGTAAGATGCATCGGGGGCAATCAGATAGATCGTGCCATTAAAAAAATCCCAGGTGCTGCGATCGGGGTTCCAAACAGCGGAGTCGGATGTCACCACTTGGTTGAGACCCTGTTGAGACCAATCCAAAATCGTCAATCCCTTCATGCGCTCTCCATCAAATTGATTGGCGTAAAACAAGCGCCTGAGTTTTTTAATTTTCTGCCCATTCGGCTGAGTTTCTTGCCCGTATTCTGGATAAAAAATATTGCTTTCCCGGAAAGACGGACTGTCATCGTTCAGCGCTTTTTCCAGAGTGACTGAGGCTTGGTAGTTGGCGGCAGGGACGACTAACTCGTTGAATAAGAACGTCATGCCGGTGACTAATAGGCTGAAGACTACGGCAGGCGCGACAAATCGGTAAAGACTAACACCGCAGCTACGCAAGGCAATTAACTCGCTGTCATTGCTGAGGCGACTGTAGGCCATGAGTGTTGCCAAGAGCATCGCCATCGGGAATGAATAAGCGATGAACTGTGGCATCTGCAACAGCAGAACTTGAACGGCAATTTCTAATGGCAGTCCTGCATCAGTGACTTTACGAACCAGATCGAATAAAGTACCGATCGCTATACCCACTGAAGAGAACGCGCCGACACCAAACAAAAATGGCAGGACGATCTCAGCAGTGAGATATCGATCCATCACCGATAAACCGGGAATAAACCAAAAGGGAGACTTAAATTTACCTGATGTCATGGCACGCAAAAGAAGAGGAGTAGGAGAGGGAAGATTTTGCCGTATAGGTGCCTCTGTCCCGCATGAGTTTAGTTTCCGATCTTAACTTTGGCGAGATACAGGGAGATTCGCCAACAGTGTTTAAATTCCGTAAAACCGAGGATAGGGCTTGAGCAGCGTCTTAGCCTGATAGACGTAAAAGACTTCTGTCACAACTCCACCTCGTCGCATGGGTACTGTTCCAATCTCCTGTAGGCTACTGAAGTAAGTGCGAAATTCATCCGTTAGCTCTTTCATCTCATGAAAGCGGGAAATCGTAATGTATAGGGCATCTTTTCCCAGCCATTGTTCGGCTTGCGACCAGAAAGCAAAGCCACGCATATCCTTACTAAAGCAGGTAACTGGCGTATGAAAAAGAGGCGTCAAGGCCATGCCGATGGGGCCGCTGAGATAGTAGCCGTTGGAAAAGACAAAGCTAGAGTTTTGCAAAGCTGCGCTCAGGACAGGAGAGTCGGCAAAGCTACGCCGCAGTTGCTCAACATCAATCAGTTCTGTAGAAGGGTCGTCCTTGGCGGCTAAAAACCCACCTAACACTGCATATTGGCTTCCTGCTTGCAAGGTGCCTGTGGTCACATGGAGCAGAGCAAGCAGTAAAACAGTACCAATGATTATCCCCGACCCTTGCAACCATCGCCGTACCCAACGTTTAGATAGTTGCTGCCAAATGACTGCTTGTTGACCGAGTAGCAAGGTTAATCCCCAAAATCCCGGCAGCGACCACGTTGGCAGAATTTGTTCTCGACCACCTAAAAGAGTAAAACCTAACGTTAGGGGTAGAGATACCCATAAAATCAATTGTTGCTTTTGCCTGAAATATCCCTCATTGTCTAAGACTTTTTGGGAAAACAGTTGAGTGGTTTGTGCAAATAGCGATCGCAAACTCACCCACCACAGCGGTAATCCTATAGTAGGAAATAGGTAAGCTAGTGTCGATAAAAACACCAGTACCGCTTTCAACGGGTCGTAGCTACTGTTTTTCAGTACTCCAGGTTCGGGTTGAAAACGTAGGGATAATTGGAAGCGAAAGGAAATCCAATCGTGCTGGAAATTCCAGATCCAAATTGGGGAGATGGTAAGTAAAAATAAGCCTAACCCCAGCCATGCCCAAGGCGAAAGCAGCGCAGGACGATAACGCGCACTCGTTAAACAAAAACCTATCAATCCTACGCCCAAAATAAAGCCATGATATTTGCCCAGACAGGCTAAACCCACCAAGACACCCAATAGAGCTAAGCGATAAGTGGGCTGGTAGGAAGTAGGCTGAAAGTCCCGATCGCCTAAGCTAGCTTTCTCAACTGGAAAAAATTCATCAGCGGCACAGTACAAGCTGGCTGACCAGAAAAAGATCAGTGGATTATCGGGTAGCGTCAGCACACCAAAGCCAATTTGAAATATTGGAATAATGGTAGCGATCGCTAACGTGAATCTCGCGGCTTTTGCCGAGAAGAGTCGCGCACTCGTCAGATACAAAAGCAATAAACTGCCGGTATGTAGAATCAGCGCCCCAACCCGAATTGTGAATTGGGATACTTCTCCCGTTAACCACGGCCCTAACCCTGTAATCAGTGCCACTAAAACTGGATGATCGAAATACGACCAGTCCAGATGTAAGCTGTAGAGATAGTAGTAAGTTTCATCAAAACCGGGGTAAAGCCAGAACGCAACGATTCCCCGAAATAACAGTCCTCCAATCAGCAAAAGCAGAACTGACTGATTGTCTTTTTGCGCCAACCACTTTTGAGCTGTTTGCATTAGAGAACCTTCACCCTTGATACACGGACTAAGCGATAAATCCCTGCCTGACGAATCTCTTGATAGTGGTTAGGTTGCCATCCTGTTTGGTCGAGGGATTTCTGGGTAGCTATTACTAGGACAGATTGAGCCTTGGCGTTCTGGATATAGGAAACTGCCTCTGAGGGTTTGTGCAAAAACGTGACATGTCTTTTTGTATAAAACACCAAACTGGGCTTTTCAAATCCATCTGCTATCATCACCACCTCTTCCCCAGGCGCTTCAACTTGCACGACAGAGTCAGCGATTTGGCGTAGCGGCAGTTGACGTTCTAAATCGATGATGCCGGAGGCAGGCATGATGACGAACATGAGGAAGGAAATAAATCCCAGAAACGAGACGAACCAGAACCAATAGGCTTGTCGTCGTATCAGGATAAAGATACCTGCGATCGCACTAATCCCCCAAATCGCGGCACCAATCCCAGGCAAACCTGCTTGGCTAATCCGTAACCCCAGATTCGGCATGGATGCATCATTGCCTAACCAATGGGGACAGTAATAACAGGCTCCTGCTAGTGCGAGAAAAAGCACAATTCCCAAAAGAGTCGTCAGTTTTAGGCGATTGTTAGTTTGGTGAAAAATCTGTCCTTGAACAATCCGATCGCTCCACCAAAGTGCGACCAAAATAGCTGCCGCAGGCATTACAGGTAAGCTGTAGCTAAAGTATTTGGTGGCGGCGATCGTAAAAAAGCCCAAAATAATCAGGAACCAAAAGAGCGCAAATAATCCCAGATGTGTCGCTCGCGGCGATTTTTGCCAATGTCGCCGTTGAAAAACTGGGATATGTGCGATCGTGGCGGGTAAAGCGATCGACCAAGGGGTAAAGCCAACTAAAAACACTAAGATGTGAAAGTACCACGGACCTTGATGGTGATTGACTACGCTGGTAAACCGTTCAAAATTGTGGTAGCCAAAAAACGCATCAATGTAAGCCTCGCCGTTGCGTAGCGTGACCAAAATGTACCAAGGCAAGCTTAAGGCTAGAAAAATTAAAGCCCCCCGAACAGGACGCATTTCTCTGAGAACTTCCCTAGCTCTATCTACATAAAGTAGGAAAGAACCAATAATCAACGCAGGCAAAACTACACCAACAGGGCCCTTAGTTAAGACAGCTAAACCAATCAGGACGTAAAAAGCCAAGTACCATCCTGATGAATTGATGGGGCGCGATACATCTTTTTTTGATGTGGAAAATTGTTGTTCCTTCTGTGCGTCCCCGCGTCCCCGCGTCCCCGCGTCCTCTTGTTCGCTCTCTTGCTCTGTTCGAGCATAGCCGAGGAAAAACGCCAAAAGCGCCCCACTCATACAAGCACTCAGCAACATATCTGAGTAACCAGTACGTCCGAAGAACAACGTCAGAGGATTTAACGCTACCATTGCCGCTCCCAAGCTGGCTACCAACCAGGACGACCATTGCCGTGATGAGCGATCGCTTATGGCAGATTGAGAAGCAGACTCAGTGAGTTCTGGAATAAAATCTCCGCGTCGTTGCGTCGTTGCGTCCGATCCCAGTTCAGAACCTAAAACCCCTTTTATCTCTCCATTTCCTCGTATTGTCTCCTCTGCGAACTCTGTGCCTCTGTGGTTCTTTCCAAAAAGGGGGTCATTAACCGGGATTTGGGATAAGTCTCCTCCTCTCCAGTTCTTAACGGGGCTACCAAAGTACCGTAGAGTATAGAAGCAAAAACTCGCCAGAACTAATCCCGCTAAGGCTGAAGGGAAGCGGGCGGCAAACGAATTAACCCCGAATGTGAGATAAGCGATCGCTTGACTCCAGTAAATCAATGGCGGCTTATCAAACCGAGGCACATTATTAAAGAACGGAGTAATCCAATCTCCCGTTACCGTCATTTGTCGAGACGCTTCAGCAAACAACGGTTCCGTCTCATCAATCAACCCGGTGCTACCCAAGTTCCAAAAGAAAGCCAGGAATGCGATCGACAGCAGCCACAAACTCGCAAGCACCCAAGCAGTAGTTGGCTGCGGCTTCCACGTCTTTACTTTGTGCGTCGCTAGGGGATTCAAACTAAATTTCATCGAGCCGTTGGTAAACAGTTAGGCAAAGTCTTGTATATCACCAATACTTTGCCTCTCCAAGACCCCCCATTTTCTTTAATGTTCCGGGGTTCACCTTTTCAGTGACCAGTTACCAGTGGTCAGTGACCTAGACTCTGCTGTAAGTATTGGAGTGCAAGGATTGCCTAAATTTCAATTTGCTGCTCGCTTTAGGATACAGTGAATAGTCTTTTTTAGGCAATCGCTTTGGCTTTTTTCCTCAGGTCTTTCAACTCTAATGGGTTCCCAACCTTTTTCTCTATAGTGCGTCAACTGACTAGTTAAATGCTCTTCTATTTTCTCAAAGCCACCCGCTAGATTCTGCACTGTGGTGATATGATTTTGGGTAACGATTAATCTAACATCATCCCAGGCTGTTTCCCCGATGTCACCAGCGTCGAAACAACCCTTCGATCCAGAGAACATAAGACTTAAATAATCTGACTGGTACATCTTTGACTTCAGAAAGTTAGTTGACTTAATAATAGTTTAGTGACTTGCTATTGATATTTTACTCCGCCATTACACTGAAAATGATTGCGTATTTAGCTGAATTGGTCTAGGCTATTAAGCCATCTATACTATCCTTTTCTTGTAGTTATTTAGAGAAACGATTTTACTGCGAATACTGCTCGTACAATCTTCACAATAGCTTCATCATTTTTTTACTCTAGTAATTGTCAATTGCGTGTAGTAAAACGAAAAATTGTGCCGACCTACTTACACTGTAGAGAAATGAGCACTGTAGTAGCAGACTGTTCAAAAACCAAATGCTAAAAAACCTCCATCAACGGCGATACATTGTCCCGTAATGTGGGCGGCTGTAGGCATGCAAAGAAAGGCTACTAAACCCGCCACATCCTCTGGTTCACCGACTCGTCTCATGGGGGTGCGCGAGACAACAGAACTCAGAAAGTCCTGGTTATCTAGTAAAGATTCAGTCAGGGGGGTGCGGATGAACCAAGGAGCAACAGTATTGACTCGGATACCATCACTCGCCCATTCCACCGCAAGAGAACGAGTGAGTTGCACAAGCGCTGCCTTTGTCATCCCGTAAGGTGCGCCAGTGCCAACTGATGTCAGTCCAGCAACAGAACCAACATTTACAATACTGCTGTTGCCTCCTGTTTTGAGCAAGGGGTAAGCCAGTCGGCACATTTCAAAGATCGAATTTAGGTTGGTCTGAAAGATGAATGCATACTCATCCTCTGTGTAATCCAATGCTTTTTTGCGGATATTCGTTCCGACGTTATTGACGAGAATGTCTAGTCCCCCCATTGCCTCGTCAACCTGCTCGAAAATAGCTTGACGACCATCCGGCGTTGCTGCATCGGCGGCGATGCCGTGCGCCTGCCATCCCTGCTGTTGCCAATGGGTAAGTTGTTGCTGAACGCCTTCTGGATTCCGAGCAACGATCGCAATTTCTGCACCGAGAGATAGAAATTCAGACGCGATCGCTAAACCAATTCCCTTCGTGGCTCCTGTAATTAAGGCTTTTTTCCCAGTGAGTGTCCAGCGATCGGTCATGAATCTATCCTTTAAAAAATAATTGCACTAACGGTTAGTGGCGGCGATGGAAATGAGTTTAAAGCAGAGCATTGAGTTTATCTGCGATCGCTTCCTTGGAAACCACACCAACCGCTCGATCGACAACCTGCCCATCTTTGAAAAAGAGTATCGTGGGAATGGCTTGAATGCCGTAGCGCGTAGCCGTCTCCACAAAATCATCGATATTCAACTTGCCAACTTTAGCGACTCCGGCAAAATCAGTTGCTAGTTCCGCGATCGCTGGAGCAATCAGGCGACACGGCCCACACCAAGGAGCCCAAAAATCAACCAAAACTGGCTGCTGAGCTTCCACAACTTCAGCTTGGAAGTTGTCGTCAGTAAGCGTGATATTAGATTTTGCGGCATCTGACATATCATTCAATCTCCTTAAGCAATTCATTTTTTGGAATAATCGTTCCAATTCGAGTAAAAAAAAGAGGCTTTAGTCGAGAACGGAGACAATTACGTTGGCAGCGTCTTGCAGGGCTGAGGGCTCTGGGTTAACTTTGGACATCACTCGCAACCCCTGCAAACTAGAGGTGAAAAAGCGTGCCAAAGCGCGAATATCCTTGTGCTGAGCAATTTCCCCTTCATCCTTAGCTCTCACTAGGGCGTT
>DATNPT010000461.1:0-3217 GCA_036703075.1 Chroococcales cyanobacterium | reverse complement strand
CTTTCTTCAGGCAGTTGAATAAGACATGCTGTCTATAATTAAGTGCCGACCGATACAAGCCAATCTGTTCTAAGCGCCTCTGAGCCGCTGAAGGAATGCCTTGTCCAATTTACGTTGAGGACAATCTCGGGAACAGATGGATTCCCAGGAGTGACGCATGGATATGGAACTTTCGACTAGTTGCGGTGAGCAGTTGATTGCGGAACAACCCTTAGTTTTAGTGGTAGATGACAATGAAGATAATTTGGCACTACTGGCATTCCTAGTTGAGCAGCTCAATTGCGCGTTACTCACTGCTATTAACGGTAGGACAGCTCTCGACTTAACGCAACGATTTCAGCCAATGCTAATCTTGCTAGATATGATGTTGCCTGATATGGACGGCATGGAAGTCGTGTCTCGCATCAGACAAAACCCTTTGACTAAAGGAATTCCAGTGATTGCCGTGACGGCGCTTGCCAGACCCGAAGACCGAGAGCGGATGTTATCAGCAGGCTGCAACGAATATGTGAGTAAGCCATTCTTTGTGGATGAGATGGAAGCACTGTTGTATCGTTATCTGCCAATTACGGATTAGCAAGTCGGAGTTTGTCTGTAGGGCGAGTCATGCCTTACCCCGACCTCTAATGAAAGGATTATTACCGATGCTCTAGAGCGCCGGTTCTGTTCAGGAATGGTAGGGGCAATCCCCCCGTGGTGCCCTGCTCAGGTGTAGGGGTGGGCACGGGGCACCGCCCCTACAGATGTACCGCATCCAATCGAGAAAGGTTATAGATTTGGATTCGCTCAAACCTCTGTGGCTTGGGGATAGATCAAGATTTTGTAGGTATCGGGTGTTGGATTAATTGCTTGTTCAACAGCAGCAGATAAGTGTTGAAGAGGATAGCGATCGCTAATTAACGCATCTACATCAATCCGCTGATTGAACACAATGTCAGCTGATAGAGACTGAAGGCGGGAAGAGGAACTGTAACTTCCTATCAGATCGATTTCTCGACGGTAGAGAATGTTGGGATTGAGGGGAATTTCCACCTCATCGGGAAACTCGGCAAAAAACAGAATCTTGCCCCCCTTGCGCGTACAGTCTAAGGCTTGAAAAAAGGCTTTTTCACTGGGAACGGCTAAGAGTGTAGTGTCTACTCCCATGCCATCTGTGAGAGAGTGAATTTTGCTCTGTAAATCTGGGTCGCGGGCATCAAAAGCAGCTTCTGCACCAACAGCTAGCGCTTTTTCGATCCGAGAGGGAAGCAGATCGGTTGCGATCGCTTTTGCACCGAAGTACTTCACCAGCATAATGAACATCAGTCCAATTGGACCCGCCCCTGTTACCAAGACAGTTTGGCCGGGGCTAACTTGTGCTTTTTTGACGGCCTTCAGACAGCAATTGGTGGGTTCAACAAAACTAGCTTGCTCAAAGCTGACACGATCCGGAATTGGAATTAATCCTCCATTGCGGACAATATGCCCCGGAACTTTGACATACTCTGCAAAGCCACCCCCACTGGGGGTAAACCCAGCAGTTGTAGTGATCGTTTTGTAGACTTCGCACATCGAGAAGTTGTCATTGAGGCAGTAGCCGCAACGCATACAAGGGATATGGTGCATGACCACAACTCGTTGCCCCACTTCCCAACCCGTGACATCTTCCCCCACGGCTGCAATCACGCCAGCAGTTTCATGTCCATAAATGCGTGGTGGATCGTAGAGAGGATAGCGAATCTTCTTGATATCAGACTGGCAAAGCCCTACGACTTTTACCTGTACCAGTACCTCATCGCTTTGCAATTCTGGTACTGGCACCTCTTCGTACTTGAGCTGATTGACACCTCGGAATACCTGCGCTTTCATGCACCATCCCTCCATTCCATCCATCGCAACTTTAGACTTTAGCATGAGGAGATGCGATCGCATTGGCTAGTACCTTGCTCAAGTAAAGGTACTAGCCGAGTGCGGTCAACGAGCAAAAGCGATCGCAGCTACTTATTTTGACCTTTTTGTAGGTAGTCCAATAGCATGAAACACAATTTGAGAGCAGGGACAGCCCAATTTGCTGCCTCTGGGTTAATCAATCCAGCAAAAGCGATCGCAGCAAACTCAATAATTTTGCATAGCGCTCTATTTCTCTTTGCTTGAGCTGAAGGTTGAGAGCGTTGAGTGGAGTTTGAGGACACCCAGGCTAAACCGTAAACTTCTGGGTATTGGATGGCAATTTGCAGCATCAGTTGTGCTTTCATTAGTTACTCCTAAAGTGAATCGATTTCGTTACTTTGAATTTAGGAGTTGCTAAATCGATAAAAAATTGACGATAAATAGGGATAGATAGAAATAAATCGGAACAGTCCATTTTCGTGATTTCTCCAGCCAATCTTGCAGAACAGCAGTGCCAGTTCTTAGAAGCAATGGCGACACAGTATGGTTTCACAGGCGATACGCGGACTGTGTTCCTCAGTCGCTTTGATGAGGTGAACGCCAATAAAGAAAATTCTGTGCTGGCGAGATTTATAACTTGGAGTAGGCAGCCGGAGGATGGCACGCAAAAACTCCAAGATGAGTTGAAGAAAATCTGTCTGGTTTTGGAGAAAGATAACTGCCCAATCGACAAACCGAAGCGAGGGCGACAGCCGAAAGGTAAAAGTCCTTGGGAGCAAGCGTTCAAATGGTTGTGGCAAACTCAATTCCCTGAATGGCAGCAAAGGCAAAATCTTGTTGCCCCCAACCTGTCTTTAAGCGAACAGGCTCAAAAAAATGCCGTCTGTCGCTTTCTCAAAGAAATTGAAAACAACTTCAAGTACGACAAGCTACTTCACATCGCAGAGCAACCCATTATCCTGAAAGACCAATACATTCCCATCCAGGTGACGCTGGAGAGGAAATACACTCATGCCGTTGAAACCACTTGGGGATACGCCGAATCAGAAGCGGAACTCAAGCGGGCTTATGCCCTTAAGGGATTGGAGGAATCCCAACCAAGCCAGGTGGACTGGAAAGAGGCAAAGAAACAGCATCAGCGAATCATAGTGCTTGCCGATCCAGGGATGGGAAAATCTACGCTGTTGAGGAGGGAAGCTTGCTTAAGTGCCCAAGAAGAACGGCAGAGTTTGAAAAATAACACTAAGAAACTCGAAGAGGTGGTTTTTCCGCTGTTTCTGCGGCTATCACATTTAGCGGAAACACCTGAAGAAATCATCGATGCTATTCCAGTGCTGATCCAACGGGA
>DATNPT010000460.1:0-8499 GCA_036703075.1 Chroococcales cyanobacterium | reverse complement strand
CGACGGAGGGCGCAACGTCAGCGAGTAAGTGGTGCAAATCACGGGTTGCGCTAGCAGCAAAATATAGCATCAGGGCGATCGCTAAAACCTCCTGCGGCTAGGCGGCTTGTGGAATGCATCCCCGATTAGGCGAATAATCTTTAGTTTCTGAGACTGTCATGAGATTAGATTTAGCAGCATTTCAAGAAGCGTGTAGTCCCCAAGGTGCTCTCATCGGGGAAAACGAAGGAGAACGGTACTATATCGACTTGTCTCCAGTACGAGGGGGCAAACTAATCGAAGAATTCAAAAAAGCAATCGCCCTTTCATCCGGTGAACCAACCTGCCAACTCCTAGCAGCACCTGTCGGCAGTTGGAAAGCCCAAGAACTGCAACGCCTCAAAGCTGAGTTGGAAAAAGAGGGATGGCATGTCGTCTATTGCAAAGCTAGCCAGGATGTGGATTTTGCAGATGTCACTATCCTAGATGTTTTGCTGATGTTCGCTTGCCAAGTGAGTGCAAGTCTCGAAGCACTAGGAATTCAACTCAAATCGAACTACTTCGCTAGATTATTTAACGACATCAGTACTTTGCAGCTTTCGATGGGGATGCTGATGGAGGATGAATTGTCTTTAGGCATCGCTAAGCTAATCGCCAGTAGCAAAAATAATCCCCAGTTTCGCCTCCAGTTACGGCTGTACTTAGAACCTCAAACTGAAGAACTCTTAAACGCAATCAATGAAGAACTCCTTCAGGCTACAACGGCGGAACTGAAGCTACAGGGCAAAAGAGGATTAGTTGCAATCGTTGATGGATTGGAGAATGTGACATCTCGACGCCTACCCATAGGCCGCATGCAACTAGAATCATTATTTATTGACCAAGGCATACAGTTACGTAGCCTAAATTGCCACAAGATTTACACCATACCACCGAAATTAATCTCCTCGAATGAGTATGAAGCACTCAAAAATCGCTTAGGTGGAGGGAAACCGCCCAAAATGTTGCCAATGGTGCCAGTGCGACATCGAGATGGGCGTAAATGTGCAGAGGGAATGAAATTGATGCAACAAGTCGTACTCGTAAGAGCCTTCCCCGATGCAGATCCAGAGCAACGCATAGGTTTCATCGAAAAAGTTTTTGACTCTCCTGAAACTTTAGCTCGTTTATGTGATATCAGTGGTGGCTATGTGCGACACTTGCTAGCGCTACTCCACCAATGTTTCTGGGAAGAAAATCCACCCTTTTCTCGTAATAGTTTGGAGCGGGTAATCGAAGAGTACCGACTGGGTTTGATGTCTGCCGTTGACGAACATGAATGGAAATTGCTGCATCAGGTGCAAGAGTCTAAGCATCTCAGTAGTCGTGGACACTGCCGAGCGTTACTCACCAGTATGTTTGTATACGAATACCATGACAGCATTGGTCCTTGGTTCGATCCCAATCCGGTGTTGATAGAAACGGAACAATTCAAATCCGCGATCGCAACGAAATAGGGCAATTGTTGTCGTTTATTGTTTGTGATTGGTTATTTGTATCCTTCAATTAGGTATTCCACTTTAGCGGAATTCGTAGGGTGGGTCAGGCGCAGTCGTAACCCACCAAATTTTCTACATACAAGCTTTCGCTCCCCTCTAACCTCCCTTCAAAAGGGGGGAACCGGAATCTTAGTCCGAATGGCACTGACTTAAGCGAAAAGCGATCGTTCTCTCAAACCGGAAGTACCAGATTTTCTTCCCAACGGCGAGCACCAGAAACACGGCGAATGTCTCGCCAAATCTGGGTTGCGGCTAAAGCCCCATCACTAGCTGCCACCACCACTTGATTTATGCCGACCTTCAAATCGCCGATCGCAAAAATTCGAGGATGAGACGTGCGACCCATCTTATCTGTTACCAAATTACCACCGTCACGCTCTAGGTTCAGCGCTTCAAGATAGGTGTTGTGATAGCGCGAACCCATAGAGATGAGTCCCATTTCCAACTCAACCACCGATCCATCTGCTAACTCAACACCCGTCATCTGGTGATGTTCGCCTAGAAATTTCTTAATGGGTGTTTCTACTAAACGATAACCATGCTCTCGCAGTTTATTACGCATTTCCTCACTGACCTCAAATCGCCCTTGCGTGAAGACAGTGATGTAGGGAGTAAACCAACTCAAGGGAAACGCTGTTTCAATACTGCCTTCACTCCCCACAAACAACCCACATTGCTTGTCGATCATCTCATAGCCGTCACAGATCAGGCAGACGTGCAAGTTATAACCAGCATAGTCATAGACATTTTGCATATCATCTAACGGCGGCAAAATATCGATGATGCCACTCGCAGCAATTAAGTATTTCGAGCGAAACACCGGGTAAGTACTATTTTGACGACCGGCTTTCACCCGGATGGCAAACGTATCTCCTTCATCCACCACTTCCTCGACGTAACTGTTGAGAAAGTCTCCATCTAGAGAACCATAATGATTCTTCCCTTGTTGCAGCAAGGTGCGACCGGGGGTATCTGGCGGTAAACCTAAATAGTTGTGGAGTTCTTGCATCCAGAACGATCGCGCTTTACCCTTATCAATAATTAGGCTAGAGAGGCGGTAGCGTTGAAGGTAAATACCAGCAGAAAGTCCTCCAGCACCACCCCCAATGACAATCGCGTCGTAAACGTGGTTAAGCCGTTCTTCGAGATTTTTCTTCGTAAGTTGCATACGGGTTAGCGAGTTGTTAGGCTATCGTCCATATTTACCTATTATAAGTATTTTGTAATAACACTATATGGTTATATCTATATAAGCCTTAAAGGACTCGTTTGAACCAAAACTGCTTTTGAGAAATTCTTCCTGGCTAAATTGTTAGGGTTAAGCTGTATTAAATACAACTCCGTATAAATCCTAGCTAAAACAGAGTTTAGCCATTGATAGGTCTGTGACAATGGCACGAGCGATCGCTTCAGCAGGGAATTTTAATGTTCGGATTGTTACATCTCGTACTTAAACTGGGAATACTAAAGTAGCAATAAAGTCTCGCCCCGCTACGCTACTCGACAGTGGGGTTTTTCATTTCCATAGTGACTAACTCATTGTTTGGCAATCCGCTCAGTTGTTGAACCTAAAGCTCGATACAACCTGCTGGAAAACTTGCTGTGAGGGATCGGATGCGTTGAGATAGCCTCTACTTAGGCGAATCACTCTTTGACCATCGGGACTCGCTAGCAGCACATTATCGGATGCGTATAGTCCATCGGATGTGTAGGCGATCGCATTTTGTCCGGCGACAGTGATAGTGCGAGCATTCGTGCTACCGATGCTCAAGGTGTCTTTCAATTGCGAGAGCGGGAGACGCTGCGGATTACTGTATACTGAAATGCTGATATTTGGGGGTGGTTCGCTGCCTTGAAAGTTGTGCCTTTTGAGGGCCTGATAATCGCTATTGTGCCAAAGCGCGATCGCTCCTTGTAAGGTTTCACCTGGTTTAGGTTGCCGATTCTCATCACTGTTATCTACAACATAAGCCTTGGAGTAGTTAAACGAGATGCCAAATCTAGTACTTCGGTAGACATTTTGACCTTGAGGAGTTTGTCTTCTCACTCTTGAATTAGGGGAGGACGTGCTTTGAGCGATTAATCCTGGTGCAGACGTTTCGGCTAACTTTACCTTCTGAGTCGATACCGCAGGCTCGATCGAACTGTAACCGATCGCTAGCAAAGCCAACAATCCAAGGGGAAAAATGCGCTTCATAGTATTAACTGGATTAGCATAAATAATTGAGAGCAGATGCTCCTTGTACCCTGCTCGCGATAGGACAACAGCGGAGAAATTGAGTCAGACAACCTGTAATCTTGTGTCTATCGTAAGGTTGGGGCAGCTTTACTGGCTTCACCCAAGCGATTCCCCCAATTGGGTGAAATTGCTTCCGGAAGCAGACGGTATCGCTAGAATTTAAAAGCTCACAGCTGACAGCTCATAGACAATGGCAAATGACGACTGGTTAGAAATCGGCACAATCGTTGCCCCTCAAGGATTAAAAGGGGAGTTGCGAATCTATCCGAATTCTGACTTTCCCGAACGGTTTGAAGAACCCGGACAGCGCTGGCTCAAGCGTCCGGGGGAGACACACCCGCAACCCGTAGAATTGCTAAGTGGGCGCTTCATCCCTGGTAAAGGGCTATTTGTCGTTCAGCTAGCCGGGGTGGAAACCCGCGAACAAGCAGAGGCATTGCGAGATGCTCGGCTACTAGTGCCAGCAAGCGATCGCCCCGAACTAGGCGAAGATGAATATCATGTGATGGATTTGATTGACCTAGAGGTGATTAATCAATTAACCGGTGAAGCGGTAGGTATCGTCGTGGATGTAATCCCGGCGGGAAATGACTTATTGGAAGTCAAACTACACGCGCAACCCGAACCCGAACCCGAAAAGCCAGAAGCTCCACTTCCCAACCGCACGAGTAAACAGCGCAAACCCAAGCGCCAGAAAGAGAAAAAGACAGCTACTATTTTAATTCCCTTTGTAAAAGCGATCGCGCCAGTCGTAGACCTTGAGAGCCGTCGGATCGAGATTACACCACCTGCTGGTTTACTCGAAATTAATGAGAATCAATTAACAGAACCGTCTTGACCCCAACATGACAATGCCGCCTCTAAAGGCGGCATTACTGTTTTAGTCATTTTTGACTGAACTCAAGCAGCAACCATGTACTACCAAAGCGCTCTCACCGGACCAGACTGCTCATTAGTCTGGTTAGTTGGAGTGGTGGTGGTTGGACTGGTTTGAGTGTTGTTGGTGTCAGTCCCCGGCGCTGGAGTAGATGCGGGCGCGCTTTCGATTGTCGTGGTTCGCCGCTGAATAGTTCTTTGTTCTTGAATGGTTGAACCGCTGCTAGTACCGTTGCTATTGGTATCAGTTGTGTTAGTAGTATCGCTATCGATTGTATTAGTGGGACTGGTATCTGTTGCACTACCAGGATTAGTGGGATTCATTGTCCCGCCAGGAGTGGTATTCATTGTCCCGCCAGGAGTGGTGGTAGTTGTTCTACCCGTGGGATTGATATCGGCTGGTCCGGCAGGAGTGGCAGGGGTTTGACTACCGGCATTACCGCCGGCAGGGCCCGTCTGACTCAGTAGTTGGTCTGAGTTGGATGCACCCAAGGGGCGAGCACTTGCTGGATACACGGATAGTGCTGAAAATAGCACAGACAGCATCATACCCGTTAACATTGTCAGGTTCTGTAGACGCATGACATCCTCACTTAAAGAGTTTTTGAGTTACAGACCAAGCTACTGATTGTAGTCTTGTTCTGCATGAGCGTTACGTGATGAAGACAATTTCAAAATTGTAAGTGCTGCTATTTTGGAAATAAATCTACCAAAATATATAAATCATAAAAGCAAGACTTTGAGGTAGGCTTTTTTAAGTAAATCCCGTCAAAAATACAGTTATTTTTGATACATTTAATCGTCTTATTTGAGATAAGTTTTTTCAAGAAAAGATGACAGTCATGACCAGAAGTGCATTCCAACCGAAAAACTTTCTTTGGATTGGATTGAGTGCAATCCTTCTCATGTTCGGCGGGCAGCGGCAAGCGATCGCATCAGAGGGTACAACAAGCGGTACGATTCAACCTCAAAATCTCCTTGAGGAACCCCAAGTGCCTCCTCTGGGCGCACCATCTCTTTACTTACCTGCTGAGGAAATCGCTCCCGAAACGATCGCAGATAACATCCGTTTAGTAATCAAACTACACGATCGCCGCGTTTACGTGTATCAAAACGACAAGGTGAAAACAAGTTACCCAATCGCTGTGGGCAAGCGGGGTTGGGAAACCCCGACGGGCAGTTATAAAGTGCTGGATATGCGAAGCAATCCAGCTTGGCAACATCCTTGGAACGGTGAAGTGATTCCTCCAGGTCCAGATAATCCTTTAGGGGCAAGATGGATTGCCTTTTGGACGGATGGGCGCAACTTCATTGGATTTCACGGAACCCCTAACGAGAAGTTAGTAGGACAAGCCGTTTCCCATGGCTGTATTCGGATGCGTAACAAAGATATTCTCGCTTTATACAGCCAAGTTAAAATCGGTACCCCGGTTGTAGTAGAGCCGTGACAGAATACTGCCAAATGGGAAACGCCGTCCTTTAGCGCCGTCAGAAAAACCGTTCAGCCCTGGTTGAGTACCCAGTTAACGAGGGTGCGAACTGGGAATCCAGTAGCACCAGAGTTATTGTAACCGTCCTCTTTGTCCGCCCAAACGGGACCAGCGATATCTAGGTGCGCCCAGGGAGTCTCTTTAACAAACTGCTTCAAAAACAGAGCTGCTGTAATCGAGCCTCCCGGACGGGGACCAGTGTTTTTCATATCGGCAATTGGCGACTTCAAGCCCTCGAAGTATTTGTCTTCCATCGGCATCTGCCAGAACTTCTCACCAGCCACTTCTGAAGCTGTTTTCAGTTGAGAGGCTACAGCATCATCGGTTGTCCACAGGCCGCCGATGTCATTGCCTAGAGCGATAATGCAGGCACCCGTCAGCGTGGCCAGATCGACGATCGCATCCACTCCCAGCTTTTCGGCAAATACCAATGCATCGGCAAGGGTTAAACGTCCCTCGGCATCGGTGTTATTCACTTCAATCGTCTTACCATTAGAAGCGGTGAGGATGTCTCCTGGGTGCATTGCTTGACCGCTAATCATGTTCTCCGTCGCCGCGCTGATGAAGTGAACTTCTACATCGGGCTTTAGCTGAGCGATTGCCTTCGCTGCACCCAAGGTTGCTGCTGCGCCCCCCATATCCGTCTTCATCATCTCAATGCCGCTACCCGCGACTTTGATATTCAATCCGCCTGAGTCGAAGGTCAACCCCTTACCCACGATCGCTAGTTTACGCGTCGGCGTTCCCTCCGGCTTGTAGGTCAGATGAATAAACTTAGGAGGCAACTCCGAGGCTTGGGCAACGCCCAAGAAAGCACCCATGCCTAGCTTTTCACAATCTTCCCGTTCTAGAATTTCCAGAGATAGACCGTGTTCGGATGCGATCGCGGCGGCTGTTTCAGCAAGAGTAATCGGCGTCACCACATTGGCGGGTGCTGCAACCAATTCCCGTGCCAAAATTACACCACTACTGATCGACTGAGCCTTAGTAATAGCAGCATCCTGACCTCCCAGTCCCAACAACTCGACGTTTTCCAGCTTGGCTCCTTTGTCTTCCGGGTCAGACTTAAAGCGATTATCCTGATGCAGGGTCAGTAAGATACCTTCTGCGATCGCTTGAGTAGTCTGAGCTGGGTCGTTATTCAGTAGAGGTAAGCTAATACCTAGCGTTTTCACCTTTTGTTGTTTGGCGGTACGTGCGATCGCGGCGGCTGCACGGCGCAAGGTATCTACCTTCAGGGCATCGGGTTTACCCAATCCCACGAGGATAATTTTACGAATTGAGCGATCGGCACCCACACGGGTTACAGCACTACTGCCAGCGCTTCCCTTAAATTCTGTCTCTTCAATCAATTCCTTGAGCGTACCCGCCAGCTTTTCATCCAGCTTCGCTAGATCGCCGGTTAGCTCTAGATCGTCTTCAAATAATCCAACTGCTAGGGTCTCACCAGTCCAGTCTAACCGTGGTGTATCCGTTGCTCGAATTTCCATCCCTTGTTCTATTTACTGAAGTACCTGCTACAAGTATTGCTCAAAAAAAAAGACCCACGACCGGTTGAACCAATTAGGAAAGAGATAGCTATACTAAGAACTCGGAAGCGTCAACTCCAGAAATTGGAAAACTGTCACAGTATAAACTTTTGTCGATAATTTATGGTCTGTGGCAAGAGCGTCCTGTAAAAATCCTCGTAAAGTATTAAGGAACACAGTGGATGTTGCAGGTTATGTCTTCTGCTGCTTTAACGTCTTAAGCTAATCAAGCTGAACTTCAGAAAAGTGAGAACTTAGAACAAGTTGTAATCAGTGTTGGGCAAACGAGGATTAATGTTAAAGGAACGGATTAACAAGATTCCTATGGCGGTGGGCGCAGGGTTGCTGCTATGCACGCTGCTTGGCTCTTCAATCTTGGCGCTCAAAATGACGGGTGTACTGGATCAATGGATGGGTAGCAAGTCAACGCTCACGCCATTAAGTCCTAGTAAGGAAGATGCCAAATCGACAGTTCTGTCACTGGTATCGCTGCCACTCCAACAACGAGACGCTCAGCTCGAACCCATTGCATCGGGTTCTCCCTCTCTAGATCGGCGTCGCGCCCGTTATCTTCTAGCCTCCGATCTGATTCAACGGCGTGAAGAGGAGAAGGCACTCAAGTTGCTCCAAGGACTGGAGTCGGAGTATCCCGTACTGGCGTCTCATATTGCCCTAAAACGCGCTCAAGCTTATGAATCGATGGGCGACAAAGCGAAAGCCCAAGCCGCTTGGCAAGACCTTTTGAACAACTACCCAGAGCAACCTGTCGCCGCAGAAGCGTTGTATGCTTTGGGCAAATCCAAGCCTGAATACTGGAATCAAGCGATCGCGAAATTTCCCGCTCATCC
>DATNPT010000496.1:0-7561 GCA_036703075.1 Chroococcales cyanobacterium | reverse complement strand
GTCGTAAAAAAGGGGTCGAATATTCGGGGCACAACTGCTGGATTTAGACCAGAACCGTTGTCGGCAATTCGGATGACGACCCAATTTTGTTCGTTTACCTGGGTGCGAATGTGAATCGTTGGTAATGGGTAATTGGTATTCTCCTCCTCATCACCGATAGGCCATGATGCATTACCTTCTTCTAAAGCATCAATCGCATTGCTGATGATATTCATAAATACTTGATTGAGCTGGCTCGGGTAACACTCGACTAGGGGCAGTTGACCGTACTCTTGGATGATTTGAATCTCAGGGCGTGAGGGCTGCTGTGCCAGTCGGTGCTTTAAGATCAGCAGTGTATTATCGATGCCTTCATGAATATTCACCTGCTTGCACTCCATTTCATCCAGGCGAGAGAAGTTCCGTAGGGACTGGACAATCTCGCTGATTCGCTGCGCTCCTTCTTTCATCGAAGCGAGCAGTTTTGAGAAATCCTCGGCAATGAAATCTAAATCCATATCCTCTATGTGTTCTGCTATCTCTGCGACAGGTTCGGGATAGTGTTTGGCATAGAGTTCGACAAGATGCAGCAGGTCTTGGGCATACTCCTTGGCTGGATAAATATTGCCGTAGATGAAGCTGGTGGGATTGTTAATTTCGTGGGCTACTCCCGCAACTAGCTGACCCAGACTCGCCATCTTTTCGTTGTGTACTAGCTGAGCCTGAGTCCGAGTGAGTTCTTGTAAGGCTTGATTGAGTTGCTCGGCTTTCTCTCGTTCTTGCTTTCCGAGGGTTCTCAATGCTTCTTCTGCCCGCTTTCGCTCGGTGATATCTTGCCCAATCCCGATGCGCGTACCGTCAGGAAGCCGGATATTCGCCCAAGATGTATCTACATCGCTACCATATCGAGTCCTGACTTTGAAGTCCTGCCACGTCCCTGTTGCTTGTTGCATGAAGTCCCGAACTTGGAGGCGATACTCTGGGTCGGGATAGCATTGGCTCATCAGGTCAATGCCCTCTACTTCTGCTAAAGACCAACCCAAAACTCGTTCAAACTCCTGGTTGAGCAATAGGAGCTGACCCGTGGCATCAAAAAGACAAATCATCACGGGAATGCGATCGAAGATTGTTTGTAGCAGCCCTTTCTGCTGTCGTAGTTCTTGCTCGATCCGTTGCCGCTCGATCAGTTCTGATTGAACCTGAGCATAGAGTTCTGATTGTTGGAGAGCGATCGCGACTTGCATTGCTAGCTGCTGCAAGAATTCTGTTTCGTAGGATTGCCATTGCCTTTCGCCTCTACAGTGATGGACAATCAACAAACCCCAAAGCGTTTCACCTTGAAGGATTGGGACGATTAAGTTGGCAGTGACCTGGAACGAGGTGAGTAATTCTACATGGCAAGGTTGTAGTTTGGCAGTATGGATATTAGCGATCGCTCTGACTCGACCTTTCTGGTAAAGCTGAGTGTAGTCTTTGCCAAAGCATGGGTCGTGAATAGTTTTATCGAGAACCGTCGTCCAATTATCTCCCACTGACTCCACAACAACCTGCCCACTCCAGTCGGGATTGAAGCGATAAATGACCACGCGGTCAGTTTGGAGGAACTGCCGAACTTCCGTAACAGTTGTGTTGAGGATTTCATCGAGTTCCAAGGATTGGCGAATTTTCACTAGCATTTCTCCCACCAAGCGTTCCCGTTGTTGGGCCGCAATGCGATCGCTAATATCCAGAACTGTTCCGAGTAGTTTTTCGACCTGACCATCCGCATTACAAATCGGTTCCCCCTGGCTCAAAATGTGTCGAATAGAACCGTCTGGTCGCACAATCCGATACTCCAATTGGCAAGGTTGTCCCTGGATGAGCTGGTTCATCGCTGTGTCCCAAACTGCTCTATCCTCGGGATGAATCGCCTGTCGATGTTCTGAGAAGGTCAGTACAGGTCGATCGGGTGGGAGGTCGTAAATGCGAAAAATTTCATTAGACCAAGCGAGCTGTTCCCTAGCGAAGTCAAATTCCCAACTTCCTGTATGAGCAACCTTTTGGGCTAGAGCAAGATGGGTTTTTTCTCTCAACAATTCTGTTTCAGCTCGTTGACGCTCTTGGATTTCAGTTTTTACGGCTTCAAATTGTGCCGCACTGGGCATGGCTAGGGCGAGAGGCAGTAACGAGACTAACTGGTTAGCGGTGTATAAGGAAATGAGAGCCGTAAATGCTTTTACTAAACCGGATAGCCAATAGTCTGGATGCCAAAGTGTCCAAATTTCAATAATGTGGGTGGTGCCGCAGGAGACGATGAAGGCACCAAACAACAGGAAAATCCAGTTGAAGGGTATATCGCGTCTCTTGACAACGAAATACGTTAGCATGAGCGGAATTGAGTAATACGCTAATGCTGTCAACGCATCGGAAATAATATGTAATCCAACTAACTCAGGCTTCCAGAGATAGCAATGTCCGTGGGGAATAAAAAATTCCGCTACTACCATTGTTACTGTTGTGGTAAAACTTACAAAACGATAGAGAGCTTTTCAGGGCACAGACTGCAAGCCAAGCGGTCTGTGAAGAGAGTGCCGCTACTGAGAGATCTAAATCTCGATCGGTAATTAGGGTTTATTAAAGATGAGGTAAATGATGTTATTAAAAAAATTTAAACCGATCGAGCTGTAGATGCAGTCGCTGAACTGAAGTACACCCAGTTTGTCACTCTTGCAAGTACCAGACAACGGAAGCTCGCAAGTTAAGCACGCAACTTATCAACTAACTTTCTATCCATAGTCTTGCTCTATAGAACTGGCAAGAGACCAGCTATCCTAGTATGGATAAGTCGATCTAATCTAGTATTGCTGTTTAACAATCGCAAACTCCAAGATCAGGTGTCTTGGGAGGTTACAACATCGGTGTCCACAACTAGTCAGTCACCCAAGCGCAAGCGCGGTGTTATCCTAACGATTCAAGGTTGGCAGCGTTTACAAGCTGCTAAGCATCGGTTAGAAATTCAGGAAAACTCCGGCAATCCCTACACGCTAGAAGAATTAAGCGTTCGGACAAACTTAAGTCCCAATACTCTTGTCAAGATTCAACGCCGTCAGATTGCGGTGGATCGACACAGCTTAGAGGTCTACTTTAGTGCGTTTCATTTGACTCTCAGTTCCAGCGACCATACTAAGTTTGACTCCGAGAAGACAGAGAGTCGGAAAAAAACTCCACTCAAAGGTCAAGTTCCTTTAGATTCCCCTTTTTATGTAGAGCGTCCTCCCATTGAGCAGCTTTGTTACGATACTATTTTGCAACCAGGAGCATTGATTCGCATCAAGGCTTCCAAGCAGACTGGAAAAACATCGCTGATGGCAAGAATTCTTCAGCAAGCTAGGATGCAGGGGCTTGAGACGGTTACTTTAAGTTTTCAGCTTGCTGATGCCACAGTTTTCACTGATTTAACTCGCTTTCTCCAGTGGTTCTGTGCTATTGTGACGCGGAGTTTAGGCCTACCGAATCAGCTAACCGAGTATTGGGATGATATTTTTGGCAGCAATTATAATTGCACCGATTACTTTGAAAATTATCTGTTAGCCGAAAGTTCAGACCCTATTGTCTTAGCCTTAGATGAAGTGGACGTAGTGTTTAATTATCCTGAAATTGCCACTGATTTTTTCGGTTTGATGCGAGCTTGGTATGAAAAATCGAAGTATGGCGACGAGCGGAGCAATGTTTGGCAAAAACTGCGGTTATTAGTTGTACATTCTACAGAAGTTTATATCCCATTGAGTATCAATCAATCTCCTTTTAATGTGGGATTATCGGTAGAGTTGTCAGACTTTAATTCTGTTCAGGTGGAGGATTTAGCCAATCGATACGAACTGAATTGGAGCCGGGAGCAAGTAGAAAAATTGATGGCTTTGGTGGGAGGAAATCCTTATCTAGTACAGCTAGCATTACAGCAAATTAGCAGTGAAGAGATTACCCTTGACCAGCTATTAGAAACGGCATCGGCTGAAGACGGAATTTACAGCGATTATCTGCGACGGCAATTGTGGAATCTCAAACAATATCCAGAATTGGTAAATGCCTTGACATGGGTTGTGATGTCATCAACTCCCGTGGAATTAGAACCCTTACAAGCGTTTAAACTACAAAGTATGGGGCTGGTGCGAGGGCAAGAGCGGCGGGTAACACCCAGTTGTGAATTGTACCGTCAGTATTTTAGCGATCGCCTCAGTCGATTGCGCTTAAATTTAATCCAAGAAAGCCGCCTAGCTACGATTGTGTTTACCGATGTGGTCGATTTTGCGGCGAGGATGGAAGCCGATCCAGAACGAACTCAGCATTTAATGTACCAAGACTTTCAGCTCATTACTCAGCTATGTCAGCAGTTTGAAGGTCAAGTGCTAAAGTCAATTGGGGATGGCTTATTGATCTACTTTCCAAATCCGCTCAATGCTGTAAACTGTGCCCAAGAGATTCAACTCGCATTAGGACAGGCTGCTAAATTCGCCTCAGCTCCCGTGCTATCTCATCGAATCGGGATTCATTTTGGAGAAGTTATTTTCAGCTATAGCGATGTGATCGGTTCTGGAGTGAAGATTGCGGAACGCCTACAAGCTGAAGCCCCTGGGGGAGGAATTTGTATCTCTCAAACGGTTTACGACGCTGTCAAAAATTATATACCCTTAAAACCCATTAACATCGGTCAGCGAAAATTAGAGGGAATTGAAGAACCAATATTGCTGTACCAACTGGATTTTGGAGGATAAGAAGCATCGGCCAGTTACCAGCTCAATCATCGTAGGGTGGGTAGTACCGACCAACGATAGAATTGGTTTTCAAGTTCTAAGCTGTAGTGCCCACCCTACAGAGGCTACATATGCAAGATAAGAGACTGCTCAGAGGTTACCTCCCACCTTAAATAGTTAGAGTTAAAACAGATAGAGAGTTATCGGTTAGTTATAAACCGATATTCCTAGCACAAAAAAGAATTATTGATGCTCGGCAGAGCATCACTTATCGATCGCATATGGTATCTCGCACTCTAAAATATGCTTACTATCCCGGCTGTGTTGCTCAAGGAGCCTGCCGGGAACTTTACCAATCTACGGCAGTACTCACTCAGGCACTTGGTATTGAACTCATTGAACTCAAAAAAGCGTCCTGTTGTGGTTCCGGTACCTTTAAAGAAGATTCTCAACTCTTAGAAGATACTGTTAACGCGCGCAACATTGCATTGGCAGAAGAACTGAATCTGCCACTGTTGACCCATTGCAGCACCTGTCAGGGAGTGCTCGGTCATGTGGATGAGCGCTTGAAGAAATTCCAGGAAACAGACCCTGCCTATATCGGACAAATCAATGGCTTGCTGCAAAAAGAGGGCTGTTCTCCCTACAAAGGGAGTAGCGAAGTCAAGCATTTACTGTGGGCGTTAGTCACCGACTATGGACTAGAAGCCTTACAAGAACGCGTCACCCGCAAGCTAAGCGGGCTAAAGTGTGCTGCGTTTTATGGCTGTTATTTACTGAGGGCACAAGACTCAATTCCCTATGACGACCCCTTCCACCCAGAGTCTATGGAGAACGTATTCCGAACCATTGGGGCAACCCCGGTTTATTACCGAGGGCGAACTCAGTGTTGTGGTTGGCCCCTTTCTAGCTACGCCACCAATCAATCGTTCCAGATGGCAGGAAAGCATATTCAGGAAGCGATTGAGTCTGGTGCCGATTGTATGGTGACTCCCTGTCCTTTATGCCACCTCAATCTTGACTCCCGTCAACCAGAAGTGGAAAAAGTAATTGGGCGAAAACTGGGCTTGCCGGTGCTGCACTTACCGCAGTTGGTTGCCCTTGCGCTTGGCATTAGTCCCAAGGAGTTGGGTTTAAGCAAGCATATTGTTTCGACACGACCCGTTTTGGAAAAATTGGGCTTGTAATTAAACTAAGCCGGGAGGGTGACATCCCGGCTTAGCTTAATCACCGCGAGTCAGTTCCTTAATATAGTGCTTCTCACTTAGATGGAATACATAAACCCTGTAGTGACATGACAATGCCATGTCCATACCCTGTACTACACGCAACTGAGAATTGCTATATTTATCTTCTTTGAATTCCCTTAGACTTTGATGGAAAACTTTGCCAATCCGGGGCATAGTCAGTGGCTGGATTGTTGGTCAATCTAGTCTGATTCGATCCATTGGCATTCATGACATAGATTTCCAGGTTGTAGTTTTCAGCGCTGCTATCGCGCAGAGAAACGAAGGCAATCTGATTTCCGTCAGGCGACCAAGTCGGGGAATCATCGTCTGCTGAATTATTAGTCAATCGGGTGGGATTGGAACCATCAGCATTCATCACATAGACCTCTCGGTTGCCGTCGCGCTGCGACATAAAGGCAATCCGTTTTCCGTCAGGCGACCAAGCCGGGTCGGCATCGGACACCGAATTGTTAGTCAATCGAGTGAGATTGGAACCATCAGAGTTCATCACGTAAATTTCAAAATTGCCATCGCGACTGGAGGTGAAGGCAATCCGTTTGCCATCGGGCGACCAAACCGGGTCGCTATCTTCTGCTGGATCGTTCGTCAATCTAGTTTGATTCGAGCCGTCAGCGTTCATCACGTAGATTTCTGAGTTATTATCGCGATCGCTATCATTACGACCAGAAGTAAAGGCAATTTTGCGTCCGTCAGGCGACCAAGCCGGGTCAAAATCGTACTCTGAATTGTTGGTGAGTCGGGAAAGCTTAGAACCGTTAGCATTCATCACGTAGATGTCCGGATTGCCGTTACGGTCAGAGGAGAAGGCAATTCGTTTACCATCAGGCGACCAAGCTGGGTCACTATCGTGTGCGTTATCGTTAGTGAGCCGGGTGAGATTAGAGCCATCAGAGTTGATGAAATAGACTTCACCATTGTTATTGTCACGGTAAGAGACAAAGGCAATTTTTGCAGTGTTAGGCGTTTGAGCTTTTACTGTGTTGTTACTTTCGCCAGTTGTTAAGATTATCAGCAGCGCCAACGAACCTACAAGAATAGGGAGTTTAGCTCCAAAGGCACGATTTCTTTTGCTCATAACACAGTATCGTTCAGGACAGTTTACCTGTTTTCTCCACTCCTGTTCCACCGTCCTCCGGATTGGAAAAATGGTGCCTTATCCCGACTTGTGTCCAAAAATATATATAAATAAGCAATAAATACTGTATCTATAGAGATAAATAAATGGGGAATAATAACCTCAGCCGGAACTAAATTTGTTAGCCTTGGAATTTACCTCTGTTGTTATTATTGTAGGTAATAGCTAGAAGATGTATTATAGTTTCAAAATCAAGTGAAAATGGATAAATTAGCAGAGCTTTATCATTTTATTGAAAGTATTTCTGAAGAAGATAGAACTAATCTTCAGGTAATTATTGGAGCAAGCTTTGGTAATTCTCCAAAATGCATTTGCGATCAGTTTATTTATCTAAGAAATGGTGCAATAGACCAAATCTATTCTTCCCTTTTATATAAACAGTTGGTTACTGATGTAGCAGATTGCATAGGAATAGACTGGAACTCTTTATGTCAGGGAAGGAATTGGCAGCAATTAAAAAGCTATGA
>DATNPT010000457.1:0-6386 GCA_036703075.1 Chroococcales cyanobacterium | reverse complement strand
CTACCGACTTGGGAAGAGGCAGGCGTTTCGTTCACCCTGATTGCGGGGAAAGCGTATGGTCGCACTTCTCCAGTCCAAACGTTTTCTCCCATGATTTATTTGGATGTGCAACTGTCTGCCGGAGCGCAGTTTACTTTACCTAGCAATTACACCGAGCAAGCCATTTACAGCGTGACTGAAGGGCTGCTCCTTAATGGTGTCTCTCTGGAGCAACATCGGTTAGCAGTTCTGACTCCAGGTGCATCAGTAGACATCTCCTGTGAGCACGATGCTCGCTGTATTGTGGTTGGAGGTGAACCTGTGGGTAAGCGGCATAAGTGGTGGAATTTCGTCTCCAGCCGCCTCGATCGCATTGAGCAAGCGAAGCAGGATTGGAGAGAGGGACGCTTTGGGCAGGTTCCTAATGAAACAGAATTTATTCCACTGCCAGAGGAACCAAATCGCCAAAAAGAACAACCGCTGTAGGACTATCCACAGCAATTCATTTTATGCCTATAGCACGGTGCGCGATTGCCTACAACACGCTGCGCGAACGCCAATTCTGTTACGTTGTGAAGTCACTTACCGATGCCCTAAAACTGGATGCGGTTGGTAAAATTCCTCTAACGATTCACACTCCTCATCGCTTAACTCAATCTCCAGAGCTGCTAGTGCATCTTCCAAGTGATTCATCTTACTCGCCCCAATAATGGGAGCCGTAACTCCAGGTTGATGCAGCAGCCACGCTAGGGCAATTTGAGCCGGAGCGATGCCCCGCTTTTGGGCTAACTCAACTACGCGATCGACCACTTGAAAATCCGAATCCTGATAGTAAAGCTGGTGGGCAAAGTCATCAGTCTTCGCACGGGTTGTTTCTCCCTTGGTTTCCTTTTGCCGATTCCCGGCTAGAAATCCCCGTGCCAGAGGACTCCAAGGAATCACGCCAATTCCTTCTGCCCGACATAAAGGTAGCATCTCTCGCTCTTCTTCCCGATACACCAGGTTGTAGTGGTTCTGCATCGAGACAAAGCGAGTCCATCCATGCAAGTCTGCCAGATACAAGGCTTTGGCAAACTGCCAAGCATACATACTGGATGCACCAACATAGCGAACTTTGCCTGCTTTCACCAAGTCATGCAAAGCTTCTAGGGTTTCCTCGATGGGTGTTTCGTTATCCCAGCGATGAATCTGATACAGGTCTACATAGTCAGTTTGCAACCGCCGTAGTGAAGCGTCGATGCTATCGAAGATATGCTTGCGAGACAAACCGCGATCGTTTGGGTCATCGCTCATCGGGTTAAATACTTTGGTGGCAATAACCACCTGTTCCCGCTTGGCAAATTCCTTCAACGCCCGACCCAAAACGGCTTCACTCTCGCCTAGGGAATACATATCGGCGGTGTCAAAGAAGTTGATATCTGCTTCAAGCGATCGCTTAATAAACGGACGGCTTTGTTCCTCTGACAACACCCATTCCCGCCACTTGGGACTGCCGTAGGTCATCGTACCCAAGCAAATCCGCGAAACTTTCAATCCAGTGTTGCCAAGCCTGATGTATTTCATAAAAACTTTACTTATTTATACTTATTTAAGGGAAATCAACTCTTTTTATCGCTGTTTCAGCCTGTTATCATACAAATCCGTACAGAAGCCCAGACATGGGTGGGTCGAGTAATACAAATCCGATTTTCACCGAAGGCTAATTCCTGTGATACAGCAGATTTGAGAATACATCAGTCTGTCCGGTGTCAGCGTATATTAGCTGTTGTTTTCACTTGACACGCCAAATTGTGTATCTCCTTTGAAGGGACTTTCTGCAATAAGGACAGGGCAAATTTGGATAACTATATCCTCTATCCATCGCCACTCGTTTATCTTCACAACCATAATATATCTCTGACACTCCTGGTGTTGCGGAAATCTCAGCCCGTTTTCCACAATGCTCACAAATAACACTTTCAACATAAACTCTGATCGAGATTCCATCCAGTTCTAAAAGTTCATAAAACATTAACTGTCCAAAAGCAAATCCGAACGCTGAGTGCAGATCTTTGTACCTTGAATTCCGTTCGACCTTAGGAAACACGAGGTCTGGAACAGGGATTTTACTCCCCCCAAATTCAGAAGACTTTTTCAGCTCTTCCCAAGTCTCTTGTGTGGGGAAGTATAGGACTTGCCCATCTACAAGTTGTGTTTTAACTCTTGGATCGTTGGTTTGCATCTAAACCTCCGTAGCTGAATTCTAAACCTAGGATAAAAGCGCTCAACTCCTCTCCAGGAAATCCCCTGCGGTCTCAACAGGCTTTCTTAGATACGTAATTATCTTGGGCGAAGCGTTGCTGTCAGCGTCACCCAAGGGGCGTTTGCAAGTTGCTCGCGCATTGTCTGCTCGTCATTTGCTTTCTGAGTTAAAATCCGTCCCTCAAACACCACCGTCACCCGATCTGGCTGGAAACACCACGGCTCTACCCACAACTGAGTTGGGTCATCATTAATTGGCATCAACGTTAACGTCGTTTCTCCCGTTGCCGATGGAACTTGCTCAAACTGCTTTTGTGCGGTTACACCTATGCAAATTGCCAGAGACAACGCATCTAGGGTAGCGACGAGTCGTTGATTGTGAGCGATCGCTTCTGGCCTAACAAACGATTCATAAGCCGAATCGTTGCCTAACTGGTTAATCAAATGCTGTTGGAATTCTTTCTCCTGCTGCAAAAATGCTTCGACAACTCTTGTCGATTCTGGTGACTTTTTCCAGTGGGTGAAGCGTTCATACAACCCCGTCCCATGCAGTGAAACCAGCAGTGCCGCATACCGCCCCATCGGCATTGCCAGGTGTTTTGCTCCTGCCCATAGTTTTGTATGGACTTGGGGTGCGACTTCCAAGAAACTGTGAGGATAGCCCGTGTCAGGATTCAGGGTTGGAGCCGATTCCCACGGTATCCAACCGATGTCATGCTGCTCTGCCCCCAAGCAAACTGCTTCATAAGGAGTAACCGAGCCAAACCTCTCATTACCCCAAACCTGAGCCATTTGCCCAGAAACCCAGGCATGGGTAGGTTGAGTAATACAAATCCGATTTTCACCGATGTTGCGGTATAACATGACTGCCCCTGTTTGCCCAATCCTTATGTTCAAACACTAGACCGCACAAAGGGCAAGCGCCTTCATTCTACGGGTTAGGATTTAGAGTAAGGCGTTCGGATTGAATGTATGGCAAAGCAGGAAAATCCCCTCACGGGAGAAGCACTCATCAAGGAAGTTTGTCGGCGGATACGGGTTGCCCGTAGCTATTGGGATGCTCATAATAACGCGGCTTGTCGGGGAGAACGAGAACGCGCATTAGCCCTTTACAACACGCTGAGCAAAGAACAAAAAGACAAGATTCCGCAGCAGTTGCGGGTGTGGCTTCGCTATCGCAGTGAAAAATACTTTGGGGCACACCGAACACCACCCAAGTCGAAACGAAAGTCGAAATAGTACTTTCCTTGCAATGATGCAACTAAACGCACATCAGACTACTAGGTAATAGGTAATAGCCTACTGATTACCCATTACCTATTACATCTTCTTACCGAACTTCGCTTTTAAATCATTAAGTGTAGGTGATTTTGAATCGGTACGATTGACCGTCTTTTTGCTGCTACCTCCACCATTCTCTTTGTCTGGCGATCGCATTGATAGACTAATTCGCTTCAATCTCTCATCCACAGACATGACCCGTACCTTTACCACTTGTCCGACTTTGACAACTTTCTTGGGATCGTCAACAAATCGATCTGCTAGTTGTGAGATATGCACCAAGCCATCTTGATGCACGCCGATATCAACAAATGCACCAAAGTTGGCAACGTTCGTCACGATGCCTTCGAGTTCCATCCCTTCTTTGAGGTCTTTAATTTCATTGACTCCCTCTTTGAAGGTGGCATACTTAAACTCAGCGCGTGGGTCTCTTCCGGGCTTTTCCAACTCGCTCATGATGTCGCGCAGAGTTGGTAAGCCGATGGTATCGGTAACGTATTTCTTCAAATCAATTGACTTGAGTCGATCGGCTGCCTGAGATATCTGAGTCAAGGGAACGTTTAGATCGGATGCGATCGCTTCTACCACAGGATAACTCTCAGGATGCACTGCCGTATTATCTAACGGATTCTCAGCATTGCGAATCCGCAAGAAACCCGCCGCCTGTTCAAATGCTTTTGGTCCAAGTTTCGGCACTTTAAGCAGTTTTCTGCGATTGGTGAAGGCACCATTTTCGTTGCGATAATTAACGATATTTTTGGCAATGGTGGGCGTCAAACCCGAAACAAAGGTGAGGAGTTCCTTGGATGCCGTGTTTAAATCGACGCCGACATAGTTCACGCAGCTTTCGACTGTTTCGTCTAACTTTTTCTTGAGCAATTTCTGATCGACATCGTGCTGGTACTGTCCTACACCAATCGACTTCGGGTCAATTTTCACCAACTCTGCGAGTGGATCTTGCAAGCGGCGTCCAATACTAATTGCTCCCCGTACTGTTACATCTTGGTCGGGGAACTCCTCGCGTGCTACATCGCTTGCGGAATAAATCGATGCACCCGACTCATTTACAATTACCTTAATCGGTTTGCGATCGCTTGTCTTGAGTACTTCCCCGATGAATTCATCGGTTTCGCGGGAGGCGGTACCATTACCAATAGCAATCAGTTCAATGTTGTATTTCTGAACTAACTTTTTGATAACCTCAGCAGCCTTTTCGCGCTGTCCTGTATGCGGGAATATGGTTTGATATTCCAGAAATTTCCCGGTTTCATTCAGTACAGCTACTTTACACCCAGTCCGCAATCCTGGGTCAACCGCCAATGTCGGCTTGATTCCGGCAGGAGGAGACAGCAGCAACTCCCGGAGATTGGTTTCAAACGTCTTAATCGACTCGATATCAGCGTAACCTTTGCGATCGCTGCGAACTTCAGTCGTGAGAGACGTTTTCATCAGACGGTTGAAGGCATCTTTGAGCATCTCTCGGTAAAAGTTCCGAACTGGCGGAATTTTGGTCCGGATTTCCTCTGACTCTAGGTAAGACTGAACCGCGTCTTCATCGAAGGACAGGTCAAGGTTCAATACGCCTTCCGTCTCGCCTCGCAAGAGTGCCAGCATGTTATGGGGGGCTACATCTTTGGCTTTGGCTTGGAAGTTCCGGTACATTTCATACTTGGTGCTACCTTCAGGGTGGTCGTCTTTTATCCGCGAGACGAATACTCCGTCGTGCATGAGGTAGTCTCGCAGGTAGGCCCGCAAGTGGGCTTTTTCGGACACTTCTTCTGCCAGGATATCGGAAGCACCTTTGAGGGCATCTGCTGCTGTATTGACTCCCTTCTCTGAGGAAAGGTAGTTGGCGGCTTCTGCTTCCAATGAGGCCGGTTTAGCACTGGGCGTATTGAGTGATTTGATAAATTCAGCGAGTGGCTCTAACCCTTTTTCCCGAGCAACAGTTGCTCTGGTGCGTCGTTTGGGTTTGTAAGGAAGGTAGAGGTCTTCGAGTTCGTTTTTCTGGAGACAGGCTTCGATTTTGGCTTTCAGTTCATCTGTTAGTTTCCCTTGAGATGCGATCGCATCCAAAATCGCTGCTTTTCTGTCTTCCAGTTCGGTTAGATAAGTATATCTCTCAGAGAGATCGCGCAACTGGACTTCATCGAGAGAGCCAGTCCGCTCTTTACGGTACCGAGAAATGAAGGGAATAGTAGCTCCCTCGGCAAAAAGTTCCAGCGCATTTTGAACTTGGGAAGGACTGAGGGAAAGCTCTTTTGCCAGTAGTTGAGGGATATTTAACATCGGGCGGTTTGTTCAGTAGACCTCTTCTAGAATAAGCCGCGATCGACGTTAGCTGCTGTCTTGCGAACCGTGATATCAAAGTCTATACCACTTAAGCAAACTGAATTCTCAATCTTTAATAACCTGATGCGCCCGGTTGCGAAAGCATGTGGGTAAAATTGGGTCGTCTTTCCATCGTCTGTTGCCACTGACCACTGACTAACAGCCAAGATATAAAGCAAGCTTCCTTGAATGGCGATCGGCTTACAACAGCAGCACCCAACAATGTCTAACCGAGTGACCTCCTCCCTTTGTTGAACTTACATAGAGTTGCTCTAAGCTAAAGGCTGTAGAAGCATCGCTCCCAGTTCGCTATTTGAGGAAATATCAGTTATCTTGTTGGGTGCTGCTAATGTTATGCAATCTGCTGAGACAGATATTGAATTAACCAGTTAGTTCTATCCTCCTTTTTTCGCTCTTGAATTCCTCTTGGAATATCTGTCAGAGAAGCTTTATTTGCTTCACATTTATACTTTACTACTCTCTGTTAAAAGCACAAGCTAATCAAACTGGATTTTACGTTTGTTTTAGAACCATAACAAATAAACATTTAACTT
>DATNPT010000455.1:0-6800 GCA_036703075.1 Chroococcales cyanobacterium | reverse complement strand
AAGCTGGCGCGTGACGACTGTTCCTCTTGAGGCATACACCAATTGCCAACTACCGAATAGAGAAGGGAGAAACTCTGGCTGAAGTGGGTGTGGAATTGGATTCATGCCCTCTAACTGTTGCACGATTGCATCGATTGACCCTCCATCTGATGGAAATAGAGCTTTCTGTAACCCCAAGGCTTCTACTCGTTGCAAGAGTTCAGTTTTTAAGGCAAATCTCGTTGCGTCATCCTCTTCCATATCTTGATATTCCACCTCCCAGCTCTTAGGAAAGCATACATCAGACCTCTTGCATAAATCCTAGAAGGGAGAAGCATTTGCAGATAAGAACCCGGATTTCACCGATAAATTCGGGCGCAAATGCTTCTCCCCTACAGCTAAAAACCTGATTACCGACGTGCTACGCCATCTTCTCGTGCTGCTCGTTGTACGGCAGCGGCAACAGCTGTAACAACTCGTTCGTCGAAGACAGAAGGAATGATGTGTTCTTTGTCTAAGTCGGTAGGATTTACTAGAGACGCGATCGCATTGGCGGCTTCTAAGTACATATTTGCTGTCAGGGTTTCGGCTCGACAATCTAGCGCCCCGCGAAAAACGCCGGGAAAGGCGAGGACGTTATTAATCTGATTAGGATAGTCACTGCGTCCTGTTGCCATAACCGCCACATCATCGGCAACCAATTCGGGTTGAATTTCGGGGATGGGATTGGCCATTGCCATGACAATTGGTTGTTTCGCCATCGAGCGTACCATTGGAGGCGTCAGAACGCCGGGGACGCTGACGCCGAGGAATATATCGGCCCCGGAAAGGGCACCTGCTAGGGAACCGGACGCTTCAACAGCAAATTCTCGCTTTTGATCGTTGAGATCGAGACGATGTTTGGAGAGAATACCCTTGGAGTCACACATCAAAATGGTCTTGGCTCCAGCTTTGCGTAGTAATCGCGCGATCGCAACTCCAGCCGCACCGGCCCCATTAATCACAATCCGAACATCTTCAATCGATTTATTGACCAGCTTCAGGGCATTCTTCAATGCAGCAAGGCTGACAATTGCTGTCCCGTGTTGGTCATCATGAAACACTGGAATATCTAATTCCCGTTGCAGCCGTGCTTCGATTTCAAAACAACGAGGGGCGCTGATATCTTCGAGATTCACCCCCCCGAAGACGGGAGCAAGGTTTTTGACTGTTTCTACAACCGCGTCTGTATCTTGACTGGCTAAACAGATTGGGAAGGCATCGATTCCAGCAAATTCCTTAAATAGCATGGCTTTGCCTTCCATCACAGGCAGTGCTGCCGCTGCGCCTAAGTTTCCTAACCCTAGTACGGCACTACCATCGGTGACAATGGCAACGGAGTTACTTTTAATGGTGAGAGAGTAGACCTGTTCTGGGTCTTGAGCGATCGCATTACAGATGCGAGCTACACCAGGCGTGTAGGCCATTGCCAAATCGCCTTGGGTATGCAGCGCCATTTTATTCTGAATACAGATTTTGCCGCCCCGATGCAAATTGAATGTGCGATCGTAGACATCAATAATTTTGACATCTGCCACTGCCTTAACAGCTTGTACAATCTGCTCGGCATGTTCGGTACTAGCAGCATCAATCGTAATATCGCGCTTTGAAATCTTCCGCGTCTGCTCGACCAGCGCAATCTCACCCAAGTTACCGCCGACTTGAGCGATCGCTTGCGTGACACAGGCTAGCATCCCAGCGCGGTTGGGAATTTCCAAGCGGATCGTTAAACTGAAACTAGAGTTAGGTGTCAGGTCTACCATTCTATGTTGCTGTAAGGATATTAAATTTTAGACTTTAGAGTGAATCCAAACTCTAGAGTCTAAAATAACTTCTAGCCTATACACCAAGTTCCCTAGCCGTTGTACTCAGTTACACCTACAGGAGGTGACGTGCCAAGTTTATGGCAAGTCTCTACGCAGAAGTAGATATTAATGCCCCAAAGCAACGAGTTTGGAAGGCGTTATTCCAGAAAGACCAGTGGAAGTACTGGAATACCTTTTTATTCGACTGTGACTCAAACGTGCCGTTTCGTCAGGGACAGGCAGTCTTACTGTCACTGCGACGGCTTCCCCAAGATGAGGAGACAGAATTCGAGCCTGTGGTGACGCAAGTTCAGCCCGATATCTGCCTCAGTTGGGTTTCTTCAATACCTGGCTTTCGCAGTGAATCGGTATTTGAGCTACAGGAGATTGGCGTGGGTCGGACTAAATACGTCCACAAAAGCAATTATTCAGGAGTCCTGACCCGTGCGTTCCTCCCCTTTATCCGAGAAGATGAACAACGGGGTATTAAGCGCATGGCACGAGAGTTGAAGCGGTATGTTGAAACTTGCTGAAGCATGGGAGGTGCGCTACCCGGAAAACTGGTACTGCTAGACTATGGAAATATCCCGTCTCGCAGGATTTTGGAGCCATGAGCGCCACAACGAGCCAACCTCTCACCCTAAGAGAGTTTCTGAAGCTCCCAGAAACTCAGCCTGCCAGCGAGTACATCAACGGTGAGATTATTCAAAAGCCCATGCCAAAAGGGAAGCACAGCCGATTGCAGTTAAAACTGTGCAACAGCATTAATGAGGTTGCAGAAAGCCAAACGATCGCCTATGCTTTCCCAGAGCTGCGCTGTAGTTTTGGTATCCGCTCAATTGTCCCTGATATAGCAGTTTTTAAGTGGACACGAATCCCCTTTGATGCAGATGGGGAAGCTCCCAATGATTTTTTACTCTGTCCGGATTGGACAATCGAAATCCTCTCTCCCGAACAGAGTTCTAACCGAGTCATTGGTAATATTCTTTACTGCTTGCAGCATGATTGCTCTTTAGGTTGGTTAATAGATCCAGAGGATCGCTCAATCGTGGTTTTTCGTCCAGATAAACAACCAGAATTATTGCAGGGCAACGATTGCCTGCCCGTATTAGAGGAAATTGACCTAGAGCTAATAGTTGAGCGAGTTTTTGCTTGGCTGAAGATGACAGGGAATTAGCATAGGTTTGGGCATAGAGGAAGGATTGATTAATGATACAAACGATCGCAGCAGATAAGCTTACCCTCTACGATTTAGAGCAGCGGTTCAATTTACATCAAACCATGGGGTCGGAAAGCCCGTCCGTAGAATGCCGCTTAAAGGCAGGACAGCTTTGAAAAAGGTAATAGGTAATTCGTTATACTCTGACCTATTACCCATTATCCATTACCTATTGACCACTATGCGGGAACGATACCAATCAACTTGATATCAAAAACTAAATTGCGCCCGTAAGTTTCCTACATAAATATTGGGATTGTCATCGAAGTTGTTTGGGTTTCCAATTAGATAAAAAGCAGGAACAAGCGCAATATTATTGGTGATTGGGTAATAGTAGCTTGCTTCAAACTCGTATTGAGTGCCACCATTACCACCTCCTGCTGCCAGGAACTTACGACCGCCTAAGACATCAAAGGGGATTAAAAAGGAGAGTGTTGCTAGCGCTCCTTGTTTCCCTAAGTCAGGAAAAGCCAGTCCAGCTTGAATAGACTGGGCGTTGATGTTTCCACTCGGACGACCGGGTGTCGTGGGATCGATGTTAGTCGTTGCGTAGGTATAGCGCCCGAAAACACCAAAGCTAGAGGCAATTCGCCAATCAAAGTTTACACCAAACGTATGAGCGATCGCACTATTAATCGAACCTCCAAAACCATCATCCGCTACCCCATAAATCGGTTCGCCAACCGCACCACCAACTCCTAAACCTGTTTGCACAAATGTTCCATCAGGTAGTTGAGTAAAGACAGGAACAGTAGGGTCAATATTGGAATAGTTGTAGATGAACCGGATATTCAGCGCGTCGCTAGGCGAGAAGGTTAACTCAGCAGTAGCGGTGTACGTGGGATTGAACAGACCTTTCGATGGATTAGAGGACGAGTTAAACCCAAACTGACCGGGGAGAAATTCATCATTCTCACCCAGATAGCCAACGCGCAGCTTAAACTGCTTATTGATATCCCACAAGACAACCGCTCCAGAACCACGGTCAATTGTATTGAGTAGGGTGCTGCTGTTCGTGTTGAAGGTATTGGCACCCGTCAAGATGAAGGTGTAAGCATTGTTGTCAAAGTAGCGATACCAGTTAATCCGAGGTCCAACTACAACTTGAAGATTTCGACTGACTGGGAAGCTGTAGAAAAAGTCCCGCACAATCACGTCATTACGCGAACCAGTAATTTCTGGGCCTGCTGTTTGGTCAAAAAACGGAGTCCCAAACGTGTTGAAAAGACCCGCAGAGGCAAACTCATTCGCTGGCGAGATGCCATTCCCCGCCGCTAATTGAATCACCAGATTGTCTCTACCCGTAAAAGAGGTTTGAAACGTCAGCCATACTAAATCGCTCAGCGTGACACTAGGATCGTCTGTCACTGTCCGAACAACAGGTCTGTTATCCAGTCCACGCGCTGCTGGCCTGATTTCGAGAGGGGGGTTGAGGTTAGAGGTTTCTACTTTGACATCCCCATCAGCAAAAGCTCCAGTCGCGTTGACCCAAGCTAAACCACTGAGTTTGGTTGTGGTGGAGAATTGATGCTCTTCCAGAAAGCCAACTCGACCGTCCAACTTATCCACCCGCGTACCCAGAGCAGTCAGTTCAGTCCTAAACTCGTCAGTTAGCCGTCGTAGCGTTTCTAAATCTTGCTTGGTGACAAAACCACCGGTGCCAGAGGTAATCAAACGCTCAACTTGCTGTAAACAAGCATTCAGTCCAGCCGCAAATTCATAACGGGTCATAGCTCGATTGCCCCGGAAGGTGCCATCCGGATAGCCTGCAATACAACCGTAACGCTCGACAAGATTTCGCAGCGCCTCAAACGCCCAGTCTCCAGGAGAAACATCTTGTAACTGAGACACATTATTGACTTGCGACATCGGGTCATTCGACTCAAGAGTTCCGTCAGTCGAAGAGAGATTGTTTACAGAGGGAACATCTCCCAGCATTGACCCATCAGAGGAGGGGTCCGGAGACGTTGCAGACGATGTTGCCGGAGAAGGGATGGCTTGCGTGTCTTGAATCGGAGTGGTGTTGGCGTCTGCTTTATCCGATGTGACCTCAGCCACCACTGGCAGTTTGTTCATCGGAGGTGCTTCGGCTGGAACCTCCACTGAGATTGCTTGTTGGTTAATCGGAAAAGCTGCGGTTGGAGTTTCAACTGAAGACGTTGGTGGAGCAGAAATTGCTACAGCGTCTTGCAGTTTATCGGCATTTTCAGCGTAGTTCTTGCCGGAATTTACTGGAGCGATGGAAGCGATCGCCTGCAAGGGTAGGCAATTGACTATCGCACTTGAAACTAATAAAGACACCCAGAAGGCTACTGGCGCAGTCAGCCAAGCCTGCCAGGTAGTTGCATCCTTAACGGTCATTCCTCACACCTAGTTTTTGTTTTTTTAGAAAACAGAATTTCAGGATGCTAACAAATCTACCCTAAGATAGATGTATTGTTAACAACAAATAAAATTAGCCGATTCAGTGTCATCACTGATGACATGAACTAAGAGCAAATATTGAGAAAGAGCAAACAAACTCTTGTGGGCAACACGATATCCGGTTGCCTAAGATGCCCACTTTTCTAAAGCTGGGAAAATATTTGCTGTAGGTGCAGTCCAACCCACAATGCCACATTGAGCAACCATCATGTTTAATGTGGATTGTTTAAATTCTGGAAAGTAGCTTTCAGTTGCATCTTCGACTAACAAGCACTCAAATCCGCGATCGTTTGCTTCTCGCATCGTTGTTTGCACGCAAACTTCAGTTGTTACCCCCGTTACGAACAGGTGAGTAATTCCCTGTTCGTGTAGGAGGGATTCTAATTTAGTGTTGTAAAATGCTCCTTTCCCTGGTTTCGTAATTACGGTTTCACCAGGCAGGGGTTCCAATTCAGGAATAATTGCATTTCCAGGCTCGTCAAGGACTAAAATCCGTCCCATGGGACCAACATCCCCAATCTTTAACCCATTCTTTCCTCGTTGCTGTTTCGAGGGCGGACAGTCAGAAAGATCGGGTAAATGACCTTCAATTGTATGGAAAATCGGCAATTTATAAGTACGAAAGACATCCAGCAACTGCTTTAGGGTTGGTACGATCGCTTGTAGTCGCGTTACATCATTTCCTAAAGCGGCCCCAAAACCTCCCGGTTCGAGAAAGTCGCGCTGCATATCGATGACGATTAGCGCTAAACCACCAGAGGGCGGCAGCTCGTAATCGTAAGGTTGAGCAGAAATTAAGACCATAAAATTGGTTAGTAGTTAGTGGTGAGTGGTTAGTTGGATCGACCTGAACAACTAACCACTCCGGACAGAGACAGGTTTTTCCCAAATCGCGAGAACGATACAACCCACTTGACTGATGACACTGTGGTTAGTATTGGGTGGATTGATTACCAGGGTTCCTGCCTGGTGTTCCCCGTTGCGATCGCTTTGCGAACCGGACAGAACTAAGATGTGTTCAAATCCTGTGTGGTCATGTAACGGTATACTGGCTCCTGGCTGATAGCGAAGCAGTGCGGCGGCGGCACCCCGATTACCGTCTTGATAAAGTCGGTAAATCTCCACTCCAGGGCGAAACGGTTGCCAAGACAACTCATCCTGTCTTGCAGCAATGTTGAGTAGATCGTTGAGGATTAAAACTTCCTGCATTAATGTCCTGCCATGCGTTGACCAATCGTGGCAAAATCAGCATCTGCGATCGCGCTTTCATAGACAAATTGCCCTTCGCTAATCACTAAAATGCGATCGGCGAGTTTCAACAGTTCATCTAAGTC
>DATNPT010000443.1:0-5255 GCA_036703075.1 Chroococcales cyanobacterium | reverse complement strand
CCAGCCAAGACGAGGAAAGTTGTCCATTCACATTCCCCGCCTCGCGAGCGTCCCGCATCCCCGCGTCCTCCCTCTCTCTCCATTTCCTCAACCCCATCTGCACAATGTCCCACTTCTGGGAATGATTGCAGGTGGGGTGGCTGCTATTCACCTTGCCAGCAGCAGCGATGCCTAAGCCCGTAAGAATGCTCAGGGCAGTGGTGGTTCCTCCTACCACACACTCGCTGAGAATCACATAGCCATCAGCCGCCACGTCGGCTAGTTTGTCTCCCCACTGCAAGCCTTGCTCGAACAGGTGGTGTACAACGTTCAAGGGCAGAGCCTCTCCTGACGTGAGACACTGAGCTGGGATACCGCCTAAATCGATCGCTGGGACGGCGGGGGGTTGGGGTAAGCCAGCATTGAACAGATAAATTGGGAGGTTGAACGCTTCAACCACAGCACGCGAAATTAGAACGGGTGATGCGCCAGCCGTCAGTGATGGTAAGGGATATTGAGGATGTGGTGTCACTCCCTTCACCAGAAATTCAGCATCTGCGATCGCAGTATATTTCCGATCCTCCGGTGTTGCGCCAGCGGCAGAAATTCCCGGTATCAACCCGGTGGCGGTAAACCCTAAAATACAAGCAAATACGGGTCGGCGTCCCCGATACTGCTGCAACCACTGCTGTCCCTGTGCCAGTTGAGTATAGATTTCGATCATGCCATCCTGTTCGATCAGCCTTCGTAATCGAGCAGCACTTGTACCCACTGTGGCGGTCGGGGAATCGGGTTGCCTAAGCGATCGAGTAGCAGTAACGCGACAAGATGCACGACAAATAAATAGACAGCATTATTAACGACGATCGCCACCACTGCGAGCGCTTGAATTAAAGTTAAACTTGGCTGTGCGAGTAACCCTAGATGCAAAAAGCCCCACTCCACCAATCCGGTAATCTGAGTCGTAACGTAAACCCATAAATCTTCACCGAGGAGAATCGACAGCAGCCAAAATCGGAAAAAAAATCCAATTGTGCCGATTAGCGTCCCCGTGAAAATTGACAATAGCCAGCTTCCTTGGCGTTTCCACACCGCTCCGAGCTGGACGCCCATGACTCCATAGGGTATGAAAAAGAGAATACTGCGGGTTGGGCCCATCAGAACCGACAGTAACAACCCCGAAACTAAAGCTGACATCCAAGAGGCTCGATGTCCCCAGCGGATATAGGTTAACGCGATCGGGATTGGGAAAAACATCCGCAATATAGGGCCTAGGGGGAAGTAATAATTAATCAACCAAATCAAGCTGGCAGTACTGGCGAGAAACGCTGTTTCCACCATCTCTAAAGGAATACGGGATTTAGTGGGTAAACCGTTTTGTTGCGCGTACCGTGATGAATTCGTTTCCTTTAGGGGGTCTGTGACAGCAGAGTAATCGGTCTGGGATGTTGATGGCGGGAACCACTCGTCAAGCTCCGACTCAGCATCTGGTTGTGATGCCTCATCGGTAACACCCGAACTCTCAAACTCATCACTCAACGACTCCGGTTCTGATTGTGAGTCGTCGTTTTTAGTTTCATCAGAAGAATCGGGGCGAGAAGCTTTTGTATCATCAAAAGAATCGGTCATGTAACTTTAGTAAACTCTGGAGCCATCTTCAACATAACGTGGCACGAAGCCGCTCTTGTACTTAATAGAGTTTCTTCGCCATTGGTTAGGTATTGGGCGACGATCGATTGATGAGTTGTACTCTTATGAAGCTGACGCCTGATTTTTGCGATCGCAACAACACTTCCCCCTTGAAGCGATCGCGAAGTGAGAGTGATTTTAGAACCAAGTTGTGGCTGTAGTGTTTAGCGAGCGCGCGTCTTGGCTTTAAGCTCGATCTGGACTGGAAGTCGGATCGATTTCCACCGTTGGCAGGTCAGCCATAGCTGGCTGCGGTGACACCGCCTCAATATCCTGAACCACCAATACGTCACAGGGAGCGTGGTGTACCACATAGTTACTTACGCTTCCCAGCAAAGCTTCCGTCAATCCAGTACGACCCCGACGCCCGATGACAATTAAATCGGCACTCCAATCTTTAGCCACTTGACATAGCTGATGTCCGGCATCTCCCACTTGATAACTAGCCTCTGCTAGCACATGATGGCTCTTTGCATCCTCGCTATAGTGTGCCAGTGTCGCCTGTGCCTCCTCAATCTGTTGTTCGATTAAGATTTGTTGAGTTTCGTAGGCTTGATAGTCATCATGTACCAGCCCCATCGGAAAACCCGTATCTAGCGAACTAGGAACTCCGGGTTCGCTGACGATTGCAGGAGTAATACATTCCAGCAGATTGAGTAAGGCTTGATGGGACTGGGCTAATTCCAGCGCTTGAGCAAAGACATGACGGGATAACAACGAGTTATCGATCGCAACAAGGATTCTTTGGAAACTCATAAGCGGCTTACGTTTTCAAGGATTTTCAGGAAAATTGGATTTCAATGCGCGGACGCCATAGACCCTTTTTCTTTAAGCAATAATTCGCTCCAATGCAGGCACATCGGGGATAACCATAATATCGTTATCCCGCACGATTAACCCTTTCCTTTCCAGCTTAGTCAGCACTCGCGTTACTGTTTCTCGCGCTAACCCACTTAAGCTACTCAACTCTCGGTGAGGTAAGTTAGGAATTTCAGTCCCCTGCTGTTTGAGTTTGCCCTGTCCTTCAGCAAGAAACAATAAAGTATCAGCAACTCGTGACGTACTATCCGATTCCCGCAATCGGAGTCGTCGGTTCACCTGACGCAATCGCTTCGCCATTAGCTGAGACAAGCGAACACCCGCCATAGGTTCTGAATGAATCAACTGAATAAAATCCTGAGCCGGTATACTACCAATCGTGGTTGGAGTCAAGGTAATCACATCCGTTGAGCGAGGAACTTCATCCAACGCCGCCATTTCCCCAAAGATTTCTCCCTTCCCCAGAATATTGAGGGTGACCTCTTTGCCATCTAAGTTGTAAGTGCGAATTTTAGCCCAACCCTCCAAAATGAAGTACACAGACCCTCCCCAGTCATTCTCCAGCAGAATTACTCGATTGGCAGGATGGCTGCGGGTGACAACATGAGCAGTGGCTTGCACCACAATAGTCTCTGGTAAACCAGAAAAAAAAGAAGAGGTGCTAATCAACTCATTAACATTTGAGTTCATTTCCTGTGGGTTGTATCGGTCTTCCATGAGATCGCGAGAACATTGTAAAGGTGTCGTGGACAGATAATGCTCGGCTGTCCACCCAATTGAGCCAGGAGACTGTTCCCGTTTTCACAATGAATGAGTAACAGCTTAAGCAACTGAACGCATTCGGTTCAGGCACCTCCTCTACGTTCGAGATCGACCATAGCGACGGATGTAGCGGTAGCTTCCTCACATACAGCGGCTCTACCACTCTTTAGGAGGTGCCTTCAATCGCTAATCCTGTCGGAGGGTGAGGCAATCATCGAGTTATGGGCATACACAGTTATTATGCTTCATATCGTCGGCTCTAGAAATTCTGATAGAGCATACCCTCTAAGCGAAAATCCAAGGCGTTAATGAGTTTATGATGATGACTACAAAAGCTGAGTTTACATCAATTTTTTAACGGCTCGGTGCGCGAGCGCCTTGAATGGAAAGGTGATGTATCTTCTACCAACAGCAGCGGACTACTCGAAAGTCATTGGCTTTGATAAAACGTTTTGACTGTGGCCTGCTTGCTGGGGCAATTTAACATTAGAGGCAGGGGGCTCACGCTTACTCCTTAACTCATTGCACTTGTTCTCCCTAAGGTTCCACCGTGACTTCTCCAAAGGAAATCCAATCTCTAATTGCTGATATTGACAGCATTCTCCCCAGGGTTGACGCTCGTCGCCCTTGGTCTAAACCTAGCGAGGCTGCCAGAGAGCGTCGGGTTTTGGAGCGAGTGCGTAGCTACCTGGCTTCCCAACAACAGCAAACTGTTGTTTCGACTCCTCAAGAGCTATCTGCATCCTCGACCCAACCTGAAGTAACTCGGCAGGTTGTACAAGCAGTTGCCCGAGAGATCGAGCATTTACGTGCCGACTTGCTGCAACCGATACAAACTGATGTAGCCGCTCTACAGCACGAGCGAGAGTCATTGATACAAGAAATACGTGCGCTAGAACGCACGAGACAACATCTCAATCCTTCGCCCCAACCTCATACCTACGAGCAGCAGAGGTTGGAAGAGTTTTCGCAGGAGTTAATCCGCCGCTGCACCCAAAGTTTAACCCAACAGTTGGCTCACGTTTTAACAAGTTGGGAAACTCGCTTGGCAAGTCCCCAATCGCAAGCGATTGCCAATACCTCAAGGACTGCTGCTTCAGATCGATTCGATCCCATCATGCCATCACCCGATGTGGAGCACATACAGCAGCTGCAAGCGCAGTCCGATCGCATGCTAGCAGCTCTAGATGCTAACCAAAGAGCCATTTTTGAAGCTCTACAACGCGATTTGCAAAGCTATCAGGAGTCCTTAGGACAAGGACTCGACAAGATGCACACCTTGAGTACTCAAGGGCAGATGTTGTTGTCAGCACTGGTTGAGCATTTGTCACAGCAGTTGGGGCGACTCCCGTCAACACTGACCTCTCCTTCAGCACAACTGTCTGGTTCAACCCCGCTAACCAGTACCGCTCCTATCCATCCAACAACGCCACCGACAACGCTGCTACCGTCTGATGCTTTTAGCGAAGCGGAGCCAACACCGATTTCGCTTCAACCCGTTGAACCCTCTTTCGGCGAACTAGAAAGCTCCATCACCCCATCAGACACACCAACGACATCCCCAGATAATTTGTCGGGAACTTCAGCTACGACAGATTGGGAGGTCGTCGAAGGACTCGATTCAGAACAATTGGGTGTCGAACCTAACCAGAACGATGAATTAGACGCTTTCCTCCAGCTCAATATTGAGTCCCAACCGTCGCTTTCGCTAGTTGAAGAAAGTGACACACCAATTCGTTCAAATAGTCAAGAGTTAGATGCCTGGTTGAACCAGTTGCTCGGAGAATCGACAACAACTACAGCGTCAACTGCACCAGAGGCAGGTGAAATCTCAGGACTCGAAGCCCCTGACTGGAGGACAGACAGCCGTCGCCAGGAGATCGATGAGTTGTATGAAAGTCTCTTCGGTACGGACTCCTTGTTCACCCCAGCACAGCCAGAGACTTCTCAACCCGCTGTTCAAGAGCAACAGGAAACCCTCTTTAACCCCGATGCGATCGACCCCT
>DATNPT010000439.1:0-17210 GCA_036703075.1 Chroococcales cyanobacterium | reverse complement strand
GATATTGTCAATGTCTTTCGCCGTTCTGAGTACTTGCCTGAGATTGTTGATGAGGCGATAGCCATTAAAGCCAAAACACTGTGGACGCAACTGGGTGTATCTGATGAAGCTTCCGGACAAAAAGCGCTAGATGCGGGTCTAACTGTCGTGATGGATGCTTGTATCAAAGTCGAATATCTGCGATTGACAGTAGGTTAAAGTCACCTCGCAAACGCTTTGCTTTCTACAGTTAGAGCGCCGGTTTAGTAATCTTTCATTAGGGGTAGGGGCGAAGCATTTGGGCGACAATCTATCACTCGAACCCTAATTTTTCTATACCAATGCTTCGCCCTGCCGGGGAAAAACTATTTCTGTGCCGACGCTTTAGCTATTAGCAGGCTTAGCTGCTGTTTTAATTATCTGAGCAATGCTTTGAGCTACCTCTTTGCTACTCCAGTAGCTTCCGTGAGCCTTACCGCCATTTAGTAGAGCTAGAATTGTCTGGCTGAAAGGTTGAATGAGGAAGTCAAATTTTTCATGGGTCAGTTGGTCTTTAAAGTCGAGATATTTCGCATCTCCATCGACCAAACCGGACATGACCTTCTCTAACGGCCAAGCTACGGGATCGCCAGAATGGATAAAGTTTAACCAAGGCAGTTCCCTACTCCGCCGGTGGTAAAGATTCTCTAGTAACTTGTTGAACTGGGGTTGAAAGTCGTGACTGCTGCCATTGACGCTAATCAAGCTAAACAGAGCAATAGGTGAACCCATTGTATGAATGCTAGCTAGAGTAATACCTTGATTTGGATTAGCGCCCAATCCAAATAAAGCGTTGCGAATCAGCATCACATCCTTATGACCAGGTATCTTCTCATCCTCCCAACGGTCAGCAAATAGGATGTCCAAGAGAATGACCGTTCCCCAACTGTGGGTTACTAAGTGTAAGCGGTCTCCTGGCTTATGTTTGGGTGAGGCTGCTGTTCCTAAAACTTGTTCAGCTTGTTGTTTGAGCTGAGCAACAACTTGAGACCCAACATGGCGGCTGAGGTAAAGGGCAGCATCACCAACGAACTGCAATAGTTGCTTGTCGCGGAAGTCTTTGAACCAAAGTTTATCCCAAGCCTTCGAGGCTTTTAAAGCGTCTTCGAGTTTGTTTTCTGCCGCCAAGTTCACATTACCCCAATAGAGCGCGATCTTTTCGACGGTGAGAGGTGGCTCTACTCGCTTCTCAATCTCTTGAAACAGCCCGTCGGCGTAGGAGGGTTTCTCGGTTTTACTGCGGTTGCTGACACCGTGGATGAATAAGATGTAGTCGGTAGACATGGATAATTTCACTGATTGAACGTTGTAGCAATACTACCGATCGCATTTGCTACTTTCCAGATTTTTTTGTTGGGAATATTCAAACGTGCAATAAGTAATTCTTCCTGTGCTAAGGCGCGTTAGCAAAACGGAACCGAAGGTTCATCCCTCGTTCTCTGTACCTCACCCAATTGAGAAAGGCTGTAGTTTGGCTACTTCGCTTGGATTAGTAATTACCTCTCCTAGGGGATATGCCACTTGTTAGAGGAAAAGTATGCAGCCAAGTTCTACCTTTAGTAGGTAGCTACTCTAAGAAAGCTTAACAACAGAGGCCAGGGTAAAGATATTAACTATTCAATGCGATCGCTAAGACAAGACTTGGTTACTTCCTAATGAAAGCAGAACTAGTGTTCTTGTGGGGTGGGCATCCTACTCACCCTAAGTGGAAGATACCGCCGGAGTTATGCCAACCTGTATTGAGGTAGCCACAACAAGGTCAAGATGAAGACGAGAACCTATGGCTTAGCACTTCTGGCAATCTTCGCTTTAACCGCCTGTAGTCAGCAGGCAGCCGTTGTCAAGCCGATGAGTATACCTGTTGCTGAAAAACGCCAGCAGCAAGGAACTGACTCCCCAGAGACAGCCATAGTTCAGGAGCAATTTGATAGTGCGACAGACTTTTCAGAAGGCTTGGCCCTAGTACACGTCAATGGTCAATATGTCTATATCGATAGGACGGGTAAAATTGCTGTCAAGCCTCAACCTTACGAACTTTACGGCGTTTCCTCGTTTTCGGATGGACTTGCACTCATCCAAGTTAACGATCTCTACGGCTACATCGACAAAACTGGCAAAATCGCGATCGCGCCTCAGTTCAGTAGTGCCAGTCACTTTTCAGAGGGACTTGCTTTGGTACGAGTCAACAATAAACACGGCTACATCGATAAAACAGGCAAGTATGTCATAAAGCTGCAATACGAGTCAGCCAACCCCTTCTCTGAAGGGCTTGCCGCCGTGCGACTCGATCGGGGATACGGCTATATCGATCGCATGCAGAAAGTTGTCATCGAACCGAAATTCGAGGGAAACGCAGATTTTGCTGAAGGATTAGCACAAGTCCGAGTTGGCGATAGGTGGGGCTACATCGACAAAACGGGGAAGCTCGTTGTTCAACCCCAGTTTGATGGGGCGTTTGGCTTCTCACAAGGGTTGGCACGGGTACGTGTTGGCGACAAGTGGAGCTACATTAACCAGCAGGGAGAGTCGGTAAGCGATCGCAAATTTGATTGGGCGTCAGATTTCTCTGAGGGGTTAGCCTTAGTGCAGATTGACTCTAAATGGGGCTATATCGATAAAACAGGGCAAATTGCCATAAAACCACAGTTCAGCTTCGCGTCAGACTTTTCTGACGGTTTAGCGGCGGTGAAAGTTGGCAATCGGTACGCCTATATAGATAAGATGGGTAAGGTTGTTATCGAACCCCAGTTTGATGAAGCTGGTGCTTTTTCTGAAGGCTTAGCAAGGGTGAGGGTTGATAACAAGTGGCGATACATCACTGCAAACAGGCAGTTTTTGCGATCGGACAAAAGCTAGCCGTTGATTTGCAAAGAGTTGCGATCGCCCTGGTGCATCTAAATTTTGCCAACTTGTTTGTCCAGTACAAACATTTTTTCTGCTTCTCGCGATCGAGGTGTGGAAAAAATACCTGCACTAGACAACAGGAATCTCCAAAAATGGATGCTTGCGCTCGCCTATGAAACTTCTTCGTCACGAAAATCCAGTAAATTTGCTGACAGAACTATCCGGAACGAATAGATAGACTCTTGAAGAGGAAGTAAGTCAGACTTTAAGCAGTAATGCGAAAAGTCAATGAGAAATATACAGGGTAGCATTTTGGCTCTTTTATTAGCCATTCATCCGCCTTCAGACTAAAAGACATGCATGATGAAGATAAAAAAGCTCTCCTAAACCAGAGCTTTTATTAACATGAATAAAATGATTCGCTCAGTTCCTAAAAAAAGCGTATTCATCATTATTTCATAAAAAATTGTCCTGACTTCACATGCTTTTCATCTTGATTTTATAGAGTGTAAACGGGTGTTGTAATGTTAGAGAAAATAAGCTGCATGCCTGACTATCAATGGAAGTTGACTATCGTAGAGCGCAATTTATTACCCTCTAATTGGGTTAAATTGGTACCAGAAGCCCAAGAGCAAATGTTATGGGAAGTCACAGACTTGATGGAAGATGTGACTCTATCCGATAGGCAGCGCTTGCTGACATCTCTTGAAACACTTCAAGGGCATGTAGAAGAAAACTGGCAGCAGAAAATTTGCCAAATTCTCAGTCATCCGTTCAACATTGATATTCGAGAAGTTCTGGAATTGAATATTCAGAATACAACGCGCTCAACCGATGGTCTAGACGTAGACCCATCGGTATTAGTTGAGTCAATTAGCTAAGGGAGTTTCCCACAAGGATATCCAAGGATTGTAGAATTAATCTTCATTCTCTGCGTAGGGGTATGGCAGTGCCATGCCCCTTGTCTATTACTGCAACTTACTTTTTTCAGGAAATAGGCTCTGCGTCGGGCCGCTCTTCAAGAGCGCCCCGACAAACTGTATTTCACTCCTCTAACAAACTGCTGTAATTACTGAACCAGTACTTCAGGAAGACGAATATAGCCCCATGTTCCTCCCTGAAACTTGGCTGATAAAATCGGGGTAGCAGTAGAGTCATATCCTCCTACCTCTTCCACCCATTTCCCACCGACATTGACTCGCGCCAACCCCTCAACAAAAGACGTTGCATCAGGAAATTGGGGGGGAATAACGAAGCTACCTGTTTTATTAATGAAACCTGCCTTTTCTCCGATTCTCACCATTGCCAACCCACCGGAAAAAGGCTCCACGGCGTCCTCGGAAAAATACTTAGGTTCAATGAATTGACTGGGGATGACGACTGCACCCGTTTTATCAATAAAGCCCCATTGGTTGTCGAGCTTGACTCCAGCCAGTCCTTCGGAAAAGCGTTGTACCTTGTAAAATTTGGGTTCGATCGCTATTTGCCCCGTTTTATCGATGTAGCCCCATCGTGCAAAACCATTAGCCCCACGCACTTTAACGGCTGCTAATCCTTCAGAAAACGACCTCACTTCCTCAAACTGTGGCTCAATGACTATTTTCCCCGTCTTGTCGATAAAGCCGTATTTTCCATTGACTCCAATAACTGCCAATCCTTCCGAAAACGACCATACTATATGAGGCTGTGGGGGCATGAGGAGCTTTCCCGTTTTGTCAATGTAGCTCCATTGTCGATCGACTTGAACAATAGCCAGGCCATCAGAGAAACTGTTGGCACTCTCAAAGTTGTTGGGAATGACTAGTTTTCCAGTGCGATCGATAAATCCTACTCGATTGTCAATCCAGACTTTTGCTAATCCTTCAGAAAATGACTCGACCATCGTAAACTGAGGTTTGATGACGAGATTACCCTGAGTGTCGATAAAGCCCCATTTACCTCCAACTTGAACGGGAGCTAGTCCATCCGAAAAACCTCCCCCCGCTTCATATTGAGGAGGAATGGCAAGTTTACCAGTTTTATCGATATAGCCATATTTAGCATTAACCCTTGCTACAGCTAAACCATTACTAAAGAAACCAATTCCACCACTTTCTGGCTCAATGGCAAATAACTTGCTATTCCCAGCAAGGTACTGAGTCGGAATCGTTCTTGCCAGACGCAGCGACTGACACAAAAATGCAGCGACCTCGCCTCTAGTCGAGCTTTGATTGGGTTTGAGTTGTCGGACAGTGGGATAGTTGACGGCAATTCGTCCATTAGTAGCTGCCGCGATCGCATTTTTAGCATAGCTGGGAATTTGTTGAGCATCATCCAAATATCGTTGCAGCACTTGCTCCGGTTGTTCGGGAACGCCTAAATTAGCTGCATTGGCGAGAACAGCAAGTGACTGTACTCTAGGAATGGGTTGAGACGGTTGGAAGGTGCCGTCAGGATAGCCACTAAAGAATTCTCGCTGATAGGCATCTCGAATTGCTTTGTAGGCCCAGTAACTTGTTAACACATCTTTAAATGCGATCGCACTACGCTTTACTGGTGCATTAGGAAATGCATTAAGCATGAGGACGGCAAATTCAGCGCGAGTGAGTGTAGAGTTCGGCTGAAAGCGCCCGTCAGGATAACCAGTGACGAGATTTTGCGACTTGAGTTGGTCGATACAAGTGTTTGCCCAATAATTTTTAGTGTCGGAAAACCCTACCGCCTTTTGTGCGAGAAGGAGACAAAAAAACACAATGATTGCTGGGCTTTTCTTAATGAACTGAAATTGGTAATGCATGTCCGGTTCGTTGCTGGCTCAATCTGCATAATCTCCTATTCGCTAGAGCTGTCTATCGATCCGCCAACAAATTAAGAGGTGTTAATGTAGCGTGTGGTGTAGGAAACGTGTCATTTACACCACAACGTGCATATGTTAACCGATTCGATACGCGATCGCAGCACCAACCGCCTGCATCCCGATTTTGCACTTGTATTCTCTGAGGTGAGCGTGGGATGAGGTTTATATGCTGCTTGAAATGTGTTTTTGCAAATTTGGGATGCACCCACTTCTCTCACACTTTGTCGCCGTGCTTAAGAAAATGTTGTAATATTCTCTCTTCTCTTTCTCTGTGTCCTCTAGGATTGATTTTTTTCACAGATACTTGAGAACTGATATGGGGTCGCGCAATAGCCCGGACGGCAATTCGACATTAGTTTGGATCGCGATCGCATCCATGAAGACAGGGCAAGCCACTGCCCAGAACATTTGTCTTCTCCTGTAAAGATGTTCAGTTCTACTGATAACTTTCAATAAATCTGCTTAAAGATAGGTGCTACTTTACGCTGTATCGAGTTATACATTATAAGAGAGATAAAAAACACTTTGGCAAATAGACTGGATGTTCCTACCTATTTGTCTATTTGGTAAAGATTCATTGATCGCTAAGGCAATAATTATGCTTGATGCAACATTATCAAAAGAACCGTTAAAAGTACGTGATTTTACACCAGGATTAAAGCTATTACAAGCGATTGTTACCAAATTTTTAGAAAACACGGAAGAGTTTTTTACGTCTTACTTAGAGTCAATGGGAATGGCTTGGTGGGTCAAAATTGTCACCAAAAAGCCTGACTGTACGTACTACTTCGGCCCTTTTGCCAGTCATCGAGAAGCTCAGCTCTCTCAACTCGGCTACATTGAAGACTTAGAACAGGAAAGACCCCAACTGATTGCGATTGAGATTAAGCAGTGTCAGCCCAAAGAGCTAACGATTTTTGACGAGGACTGGAAAGAAAACATTTGCAGCATAATTTCGGGAAACATTAGCGCGTAGACAAGTTTTGTGGGCTGCTCGGTGTACTCCAAAGAGACTATAGCAATTCTCAGTTGCGTGTAATACATAAGTTGTGGCTAAGGCATTCGTTCCCCTACTGGGTTTGTGTGCTTCATCCAAGTGAGAACCGCTATATCATCGAAAATTCAAGGAATTTAGATTTGTTAGGCTGGAACCGTTTTTTTTCTGGACATAGTCCCAGCTATCTTGAATCGGGATACACCGTTGGTCGAGTCGCGCTTGAACATAAGACTACATACATTCTCTACACGGAATTTGGAGAACTGACGGCAGAAGTAGCTGGAAAAATACGCCATCAAACTACTGGACGACTTGATTTTCCAGCAGTGGGAGATTGGGGAGCGATTAGCGTCAGACACGAGGAACATAAGGCAACAATCCATGAGATTTCGTCCAGGAAAAGCAAATTTTCCTGGGAAATTTCAGGCGCACTGACCCAAGGCAAATTGTTGCCACTAACATTGATACAGTATTAGACCCCTCTTCTTAAACATCGAATAGGCTCATAGTTAAATTCAAAAAAACCTAGGGGCGCTATGTTGAAAGTAGTTAGCAGTCCCAAGCCACTGTGGAATGACTATGAGCCACGAGCAACAGCAGAATTTCAACTCTACATCCGATCGCAAACCAGCAACGGAGTCAGCAACAACTGAAGCTAGCACATCACAAAGCAAATCAGCGAAACAAGTCCAGCTACAGCAGACAGCAATCGCTCAACAAGTAAGTTACGCTGAAAAGACCAATCGAATCCGGGCTTGGACGGAGTTCATTCGGTCGCTAGCTCCCTTTTTGTGGGTAGTTGTGATTCTTATCGTGATTGTCCCTTTACTAGGCAGAGGCTTTATTACCAGTTCAGTTTCAGGCAATTCAAGAGATTTAAGCGATCGCAGCCGTGATGTTGTTATTATCGACAAAACGCTCCTGGATCGAAGCAACATCGATCGCGCGATCGCAACAGCACTTCAGGATGCCCATACCAAGGCAGAAACTTTTGCTTCAGCAAGACTAGATCAGTGGGTCAATAACTTAATTACTCGTGTTGATAGCAGCTTCCTAGATTGGTATTTTGATTACTTCAATCAAAAGAAAATGGAGTTTAGCGCTCCGTTTATTTGGTTGTCGTCCGCAACAGCTCGCTGGATAGATACGAATAACCCACTTCCTAGTCAAGTTGTTGCAGAAAAATTGACCGAAGATTTTCAAACTGAATTTGCCAAACGAGTTCTCAGACCAAAAGTTGCTCAACTGGAACTTGAGCAAATAACGAGAGATACGATTAATCTTTATGTTTCTGAATTAGACAATAATATTTCCAGCATTCAAAGTAGTTACAAAATTCCTCAAGGGGATTGGGAGCGCTATCTGGGAGATATTGCCGTTACGATCAGCGACACGGAAGGAAACATCTCTAACCTATCCTTGAAGTTGTTAGTGGGTGGTAGTAGTTATCTGCTTGCCAAGGCAATGATTCCTGCTGTAACTAAGATAGGAAGTAAAGTTGCCACCTCTTTAGCGGGAAAAGCTACAGCAAAAATGGCAGCCAAAACGGGTGGTATGGTTGCTAGCAATTTAGGAGTACAGCTACTCGATCCAATTGTTGCGGTAGGAATCCTGATTTGGGATGTATGGGATTACAAGCATACGGTAAAGATAGATCGACCCGTTTTACGGGAAGCGATTTTGGACTATTTAACCCAAGTAAAAGCTTCACTATTGGATAATCCTGAAAACGGTATTATGGCAGCTATCGAGCAGCTTGAGGGGGGCATTCTCAAGTCAGTGCGATCGCTAACTCATTCGGTGTCAGAGCTGGTTTTGTAGTAGTGTTTACCGAATTGCCAAGCAGAAGCGATCGCGTTTAGGATGCGAGATAGCCGCAGAGGGATCGCACTGCTACCCGTTACTGTGCATTTGCGCTTACGTCTGAATTGAGCGATGCGATCAGGACTCAAAACAACCTGTCAAACGGGGATAGACAGAATACTTTTATCGGTCGAAAATCTGAACGTATACGGTTTTACACACTTTAACGCCAACTGAATCTATCTTTCGGTAAGTTTATTAAAACGTAATTCATTCAAAAGGTACAAGCAGGTAGTCCTTACTTTTAATTTTAATAAAGATAATAGGTGCAGGCTAAATGATGGTTAAGTACCTACACTGCCACTTTTATAGGTGGGATAGGAGTATCAATTAATGGCTAAAATCTTCTAGCAACTTTTGAGGAATTCAAGTTTTCCTCTTAAACTGCGATGAAACTCATAAACAGCAAGCTCATGGTAGTTTCATTGAGCGAGTTGTTCCAATCGGGGTGCCTACAAAAAACAGAATATTTTATTTCTAATCCTTCCGAAGAAAAGCGGCATAGTATCCATAAACATTTATCAAACATCCAGGCGTCTTAGACTAGAGGCAAAAACATGGCTGCTATTTTGCATTTAATTTATACATTGGCACATTTTGGATTACTGGTTTGGGGAATTCATCTATTCCAACAGTCAAGCAATATCGGAACGATTTTACTGCTTGTCGTGTTGGCTGGACTCATTTATGACAATCTCATCATTTCATTAGGTAACTGGATTGGAGAAGGCGATCTACTAGAATCTCTCAATAGATTACGCTTTTTGTTCCACACATTATTCACCCCGTTGCTGGTGGTAGTTGCCGTTGAACTAGCTCATAATGCCGGTGTGATGTGGCTCAGTAACCCTATTGTGCGCTGTCTGGCTTGGGTAATCGCCTTAATCATGATTTGGCTAGAGTTTGGTAACAAGTTTTTAGAGCTGAAACTAGTATCAAATACCTTTGCTGGTACCTTGCGTTATATCGAGGCGGAAAGTGGTAGCTTACCGATCGCGGCGATTTTGACTATTGTGCTAGTGGCATTAGTAGGAATTAGCATTTGGCAAACATTGCACTGCCCCTGGGTATTTGTAGGCGCACTAATTATGTTATTTGGCAGCGCCATCCCAACCCGAATTGTAGGACCAGTTGTTGGTTCTGGAGTTGAGATTGTATTAGCTTTGAGCTTGCTAGCAATTCAATACCAAACGTAGAGAGACTATTGCCTCTGAGCTAATAGCATTACTCGATGATAGTATTCCATTTTTATAACTTTCGACTAGATAGGACTATGACGATGGTAGCGGATAGAGCAGAGTCGGCTTATCAACAATACTTCTACTACATAAAGCGAGCATTTAGAGGGTGATAAATCCATGTACGTTCCTGCGCGATCGCTAAATCTGAGCGAAACAATTATGTATCCAAAAGAGCAATCCTTTACTGAAGAAAATGCCCTAGAAGTGGAAGAGATAAAGCCGGATATCCGCTCATGTTTCGCGTTACTGCTAACAGCAGTGCCGTTCTCGATGTTTCTGCTGTGTGTTGCGTTAGGTCAAGGGGATGTCAAGGGCTTCTATCTCTGTATCTTCAGTGCTTGTCTGATTGCTAGTTTGCCGTTTCTTGGTGCAACTTTAATGGCAAGAACTGATGGAAGGTTGGTTACCGATAACACCTCTAAGCCATTACAAAAATTAGAAGGTGATGTCTGTTGCACATTACCGCTAACGTCTACCACCGCTCCCATACAAGCAATTCCAGTCTCTCTGCTTCAGTGCTACAAGAATCAGAAAGACTGGCTGTGGCAGGGTTGGAAAGTTCGCTACACCTTCATCCCCAACCCTCAAAGTCAGGTGCCGATAATTCTATTGCACGGTTTTGGTGGTTCCATCGGCCACTGGCGACAAAATATGGCAGAACTAGCCAAGCACCACAGTGTTTATGCACTAGATTTATTAGGCTTCGGTGCCTCTGAAAAGCCTGCCGCTGCCTACGGAATACCCCTTTGGACGGAACAAGTTTACGAGTTTTGGAAGACCTTTGTGAAGGTTCCTGCTGTATTGGTGGGCAACTCCATCGGTTCTGTGACTTGTTTAGCCGCAGCCGCTACTCATCCAGAAATGGCACGAGGCGTAGCAATGATTAGCTTACCCGATACTTCAGGTAGTGAAGAATGCATTCCAGTCGTCTTCCGTCCGTTGGTGAACGCGTTCAAGAGTATTTTTGCATCGCCCCTAGTACTGCAACCCTTGTTTCATCTGCTGCGACAGCCCCATATTCTTAGGCGTTGGGTAGGACTGGCTTATGCTTGCAAAGAAGCAATTACTGATGAACTGCTAGAAATCATCAGCGCACCCGCCCGCGAACTCGGTTCGGCTAAAGCCTTCTGCGCTATTCTCAAAGCGATGCTCAGCCCTAAGTTTAGCCCTTGTATTAAGTCGAGCCTAAGCAACCTTCAGATCCCATCCTTATTACTATCGGGCGAAAAGGATCGCATGGTTCCTCCGAGTTCGGCTCGTCGCTTTCTAGGCTACAACCTCTTGCTACAACTCGTAGAGCTTGAGAATGCAGGCCATTGCGCCCATGACGAGTGTCCAGAACGGGTTAACCAAGAACTGCTCAACTGGATTCAAACGCGGGTACTGGTGGTATGAGAGTGCAAATTTGCCATCCAGTGAAAAAGGTTGCAAAACAAAGTCATAACGAGTATGATTTAGAGGTAGGAATTTGGAACTGAGGTAGCAACTCGCCACATGGTAGACATAAGAGAGATTCCTCTGGCGCAAATTCGTCGTCCCCTACCGCGAGCTAATGACCCAAATAAGGTAGCGGCATTGATGGAGTCCATCGCCAAAGAAGGATTGCACGAACCCATTGATGTTCTAGAGGTGGATGGTCAGTATTACGGCTTTTCGGGTTGCCATAGATTTGAGGCTCACCAGCGCCTTGGTAAAGAAACAATCCGTTGCCGAGTTCGCCGCGCCCCTCGCTCAGTTTTACAGAAGCATTTAGCATAGCGATTGCGTGTAGTTTTTGCCAGATGCTGCATCCATCTTAGGGATGATTCACAACGAATTGCTACTTGCCTACCATCAGGAGGCGTGTGACTAGTCCCTCAGCTAAAGAATTAAGTTTTTGAGATAGGAGACAACTATGCAAGCTCAAGAAAAAACCTTACCCGTTGATATCGGCATTCCAGAAGACAGCCGTCAAGAGATTGCCCAAGGGCTTTCACGCGTACTAGCAGATACCTACTCGCTGTATCTCAAAACGCACTACTTCCACTGGAACGTTACTGGTCCTATGTTCAATTCTCTGCATCTGATGTTTGAGGGACAGTATACAGAGCTAGCCACGGCGGTTGACGAACTTGCTGAGAGAATCAGAGCCTTGGGAGTGTTTGCGCCTGGTTCTTACAGTCAGTTTACAGAATTAAGTTCGATTCCAGAAACTCGTGAAGTTCCTTCTGCCGAAGAAATGGTGCGCTTGCTTGTAGAAGGTAACGAAGCCGTAGCCAAGACAGCACGCTCTGTATTCCCGATCGCGGAAAAAGGAGGCGATGAGTCCACAGCAGACTTGTTGACAGGTCGCCTGCGCGTTCATGAAAAGACAGCTTGGATGTTGCGGAGCATTATCAACGCCCAGTAGGACGCTGTTGAACATCCACCGTGAGACTACTTGATGGAGTAGAGTAGTTCGGGATATGGAAGCAGTCTTGTAGGGGCGCAAGGTTTTGCGCCCTTACAGGAGGTAGAGTTACAAAAACGAGATGCTCTTACAGAAGTCAGTTGAAAAGTTGAAAAGTTGGACTGAACAATGGTTATGTTGAGTCTTATTCTGACTTTTTGTATTCTCAATTCTTTTTAAATGACTTCGTCTTCACACCAAGATTGCACCCAGCGATTGCAACAACTCATGCAACCGTTGGGTTTTTCTACGTATAAGCAGCTGAGTCTAAGTGCTGGGGTTTCAGAGAAGCTGTTGAGGCGTTTGCGTCAAGGACAGGTTTTGCAATTGCGAGGAGAAACATTGCTGAAGCTTGCTCAAGCTTTGCAAGTATCGGTGAACGAGTTGCTAGCAACGTTTTCCTCTGTATCTCTCCCTGCTGTTTCTCAAAGTGAGGGGGAAGAAGCGGCATTAAGGCAAGAGTATCAACGGTTGCAACAGCAATTGGAACAGCAACGCGATACTTTAAGGCAGGAGTTTCAGCAATCAAGTTTACAACTGCTGGAATCGTGGCTGGTGCAATGGCCGACGGCGGCTTATGCGGCACAACAGAATCAACAGTTACCCGCTGTGAGGTTATTACCTTTAGTGCGGCCTGTGGAGCAGTTATTGCAAGAATGGGGAGTAGACGCGATCGCGTCTGTTGGTTCAGAAATTCCCTACGAGCCGCACCTGCACCAACTGATGGAAGGCACTGCACAAGCCGGAGAATTGGTAAGAGTGCGTTACACCGGATACCGTCAAGCAGACAAACTCCTTTACCGTGCGAAAGTAAGTCCCGTTAGCAATCCGCAAAAGGCTTGATATTTGTCGCTTTTAGTGCTTAAAGGCTCGTCCTACAGACGGTTCTATTTATCTCCCATTCGACTGATGAAGCGAGTGTATCAATTTGTTGCAATAGCTATAGTGATAAAACTGTGGAGAACAAACTTATGCGCCCGTTAAATATAGGTTTATCAGATGAGCAACGTCAAGGCGTGGTTGACTTATTAAATCGCGACCTGTCGGACATGTATCTACTGTTGATCAAAACGAAAAAATACCATTGGGATGTCGTGGGACCGCAGTTCCGTTCTCTGCACCAGCTGTGGGAAGAACACTATCAAACCTTAACAGAAACCATTGATGCCACAGCTGAGCGGGTTCGGGCTTTGGGTGGTTATCCAGTCGGTACGGCTAAAGGGTTCTTGGAATACGCTTCTCTCCAAGAAGATGCTGGTAGTCTCCCCAACGCCTACGGAATGGTAGACAATCTCGTGAAAGACCACGAGCAGGTTATCCGCAATCTGCGCGATCATGTTGACCAGTGTTCTGAGAAGTATCACGACCAAGGTACAGCTGACTTCCTAACCGGATTGATGGAAGGACATGAGCAAATGGCTTGGATGTTGCGTTCGTTTATCGAAGGTGTATCGATCGATCCTGATGGGAAACTATCAGCTGAAGGACTTAAAGTTCCTGTTCAAATGAAGTAATCTGATGCACTCTAACTTCGCATAATTTACACTTAGTTTTTTGTCAGCGGATAGTAGTGATAGAAAGAGGTTGACTGACAAGAATCAGGATAAGTATATGTGAGTTAAAGGTCTGAGCGTCTACTTGGGTTGAGAAAGCGCGATCGCACCCAAGCACAAAGGAGCTAAGAAACAGTAGGGTGGACAGAGTCCATCCTACTTGTTTTTTGTTATGGCGGTTCTCGAGCGTATAAGGTACAGATGTAAAGCTGGAAAGCTTAATAGTAGAGGGATTTACTCTACATCACTGATGTAAGAACCGCTATATATAGCCATGCCATGACAAAAGTCACGATCGGATTTAGTACTTTCTCATCCGATATTTAGTACTTTCTTCTCATCCGATGAGCAATTAGAAGTTTCTATGATGGTGCACGTTCCCTTAAAAAACTCACTAATTGGGTCACGATGAAAATTAAACTGATGCCGATGGTAGCTGGAGCGATTGCGCTCTCTGTTGTGGCTACTCCCTTGATTATCAAGGCCCAAGCTCAAACGCCCAATCAAACACAGCCTGCCCACGCTCACCATCAGCGTAAATGGGATCAGCTCAATCTGAGCGACCAACAAAAAGCGCAATTGCAGCAAATTCAGAAAGATACTCACACTCAGATTGAAGCCGTCTATACACCAGAACAACGAGAGCAGCTAAAAACAGCGAGGCAAAATCGTCAAGCTCATCAAGCTGGTCAAGCTCATCAAGGAAGGCACTCCATGATGGCTGCGCTGAATCTGACTGATGCTCAAAAAGCCAAAATAAAGGCGATTAAAGAGGCACAGAAAGCTCGTATGCAAGCTATTTTGACTCCCGAGCAGCAGCAGCAACTTCAACAAATGCACCAACAATGGCAGCAGCAGCACCAACAGCGACAGCAGCAGCACCAACAGCGACAGCAGCAGCAAAGTAACCAGTAATCAACTGCTGTAATTCAGTAAAAGTATTGCATCTCGAATAAGAGGAGTAACTGTGGGCTAAATTCCCTACAGTTACTCTCTCTTACTTGAATTTAAAACACTGATTCACTAGCAATTTATTCCTGCATCTAAAGAGAGAACTCGATTGTGGTAGCTTCCAAAAGTCTCATGCAAAAACGTATCCGCAACCTCCACAAGACTCTAGCTCCGATCGTGGTGCTACCGCTGATTCTGACGGCAATTACTGGCTCAACTTTTCAAATGTTCGATCTTATAGGACAAGAGAGAAGCGTTCGCTGGTTAATGGCTCTTCACAAGGGACACTTTGGCATCTTGAACTTGACCAAGATTTATCCATTCCTGAATGCGCTGGGATTACTCGTTTTGGTCGTGACAGGCTTTTCAATGTGGTGGCACAAACGCCACACTCCTAAGGGAGGAATTTGGAGTTAGGGAACTCCAAGACAATAACTATCCGGGTGAAGGTTGTTAGTAGTTAGTCGTTAATGGTTAGTGGAAATCTCTGTCAAATACCTTGGTGTAAATGTCAGTCACTCCTTTTGAGACTAAGGAAATTTTGGGATAATTTATTTTGTAAAATTCCTTAAGAGATTTCTGTGCTTCGTAAAAATTCAGTGGATTAAGCCGGTGAGAAAGGATTTAACCAGCGAATAATCTCTCGATTTAGCTGATTTAAGTCGCGATAGACCTCCTGCTTCATCCACTGACCAATGGCGTCAAAGGGAGTAAATACGGCTCCCGGTTGCCATTTCATATCTTGACCTAAAGGAGTTAAATGATTACCGGGTAGTGTCTGAACGGCAACCATGTTGGGGAAGCGTGCTTGCAACACTGGGTTTAAGATAACAGTTTGGTCAATATCATCGTTGGTGAATTTAATCAGTAAGTTGCGTCGGACTTGGTAGCGTTGAGCAATCAGTTCGTTGGTTTCTAGCGGTGATGGAGTAAACTCAATATTAAATGTTTGATTGATATCTAACTGTTCAACAAAGGGGATGGCACGTTTTGCTGGGTAGTTGTTGAAGGAAATCAGGATATTCCCTTCACGTTCTACCTGAAAGAGGCTGCCAATCAGCAGATGAAGTTTACAACCCATGCTGTGTCCGATTCCGTAAATTGGCAGATACTGTTTGCGTAAAAGCCCTTTTGCGTGTAAGCGGTCTAAAGTTGTCTCGAATCGATTGAGAACATCGCGAGCGATCGCGGTATGATTCAGGGTATTCACAAACGGCGTTGCGATCGCGACATATCCCTGACGACCCAATTGTTCGAGTAACCAGCGATAGGTTACGTGAGGGGCTGTCGCCACGAAGGCTCCTCCCAAGAAATGCACGATGCCCTTGGGACGTGGAGGAATTAAAACCCAGCTACTACCTACTTCTTGCCAATCCATGCCGTGGTTGCGTAGTTATTATATTTTCTATTGTAAAAATTCTTTTACCTAACAGGTGTTGCAATCAGCAGACAGGAGTCTAACCGCTCAGATAGCTTATGTCAGGAGCGATCGCTCTTACCTTTTTGAAGGATTGTTGGGATGCAGTTTATTATCTTGCTACCTAAGATAATACTTCTGAGTGTACATACGACCATCCACCTGCTGTTGTCCTACCAGTAGAGAGCGGCTTACCATCACTCACTTCCGCAACTGCGCCACACTAAATGGTGTGTCCAACTTCTGTAAGCGACTGATGAAGAAACATTATTTGCTCTGGCAAGACAGCCTGTATCTGTAGAATCTCTTCTAGCACTGTCTCGAACACACCATTAATAAATAGAGCTACGGGCTTGAGCATATAATTTGCTTTACTCTTTCAACACAGCTGGAGTACATTGCACCTATCAATATCACAGCCCTAAATGACTTGACTAGCGTGATGAGCAAGAAGGTGTAAGATTAGCAAGGCTTGCCCTACTTATTGAGTCTGTAAAGTTTTCTCATGCTGACACTTTATCACGATCCAATATCTCCTAATTCCCGCCGTGTCTGGATTACCTTGTTGGAAAAAGGACTTGAGTTTGAACTAGTCCAAGTAAAACTGGATGGGGAACAGTTTCAACCAAATTTTTTGGCGATGAATCCTTTCCACCATATTCCGGTTTTGGTGGATGACGGCTTTAATATCGTGGAGTCCTTGGCAATTCTGGACTATTTAGAAGCAAAGTACCCTACACCTGCAATGTTGCCAAACGATGCTAAGGATTTGGCAGTTGTGCGGATGGTGCAACTGGTAACTATAAATGAGTTGATGCCTGCGGTTCTTTCACTAACTCCGCAGATTTTAGGCTTGCCTGGAGGAGATCCAGAAAAAATTGAGCAAGCACGGCAGAAAGTTGCAACCGTGCTAACATTTTTTGAGAATTTATTAGATGATCGTCCTTACTTTGGTAGTCAAACCCTAACTCTTGCTGAGGTTGTTGCTGGAACTGTAATACCCTGGTTGCCCAGAGGAGGCGTGTCCTTAAGTGACTATCCCAAACTCAATGCTTGGTGCGA
>DATNPT010000432.1:0-5017 GCA_036703075.1 Chroococcales cyanobacterium | reverse complement strand
TTGAGTTCTCTCCCTATGGCTGCCTAAACGGATATAGCAGATTGCTCCTGATTACCGAGAGATGGTGGTTTCAGCATAACGATTTATGAATCGGCTACAGGGTTCGCCAACAGTATCTAGTGGTATTGTGACAAGATCCAGTAGAGTTCGCGTAAAACTATGGGAACCTGACAAAACTTGAAGCGTAACTCACCCTCTACGAAACGTATTTCCGATAAATTTCAACCCATCCCCTAAGCCACTCCGCCAATACGACCATGTATGATCACCATCTCGAACTCTGTATTCATGTATAACTTTCTTTCGCCGCAATAAAATATGGAAAGTTGCATATCCATCATTACGAAAATCTTTATCACCACAATCTAAATACAATCTGACGGTTTTGAGCGCTTCAGGATCGGCATTTTGAATTAGACGGAACGGGTCATAGGATTTGTAGTGCTCGGTGAGTCTGGATTCACCTTTTAGTCCCGCTCCATGTGCTGCTTCTCTGTTAGATGACCATTGCTCATCCGTCATGTTGATAATCATCTCATCAGTGTAAATAGATGCGCTGAAGGCAACGCAGGCACAGAACAAATCTGGATGCTTGAGTGCATAGACTAAGGCTCCATATCCCCCCATCGACAAGCCCAAAATACCTCGAAACCACTTTTTGGGTTTAATTCTGTACTGGGATTCGATCTCTGGAATGAATTCTTGGAAAAAGAAGTCTTCGTAACAAACAGATCGATCGTGGTTGTTGATGTAACGACTACTACCACCATCAGGCATAACCAGTATCATCGGAGGAACTGTTCTAGTAGAAATATTTTCATCTGCTGTCAGGTTAGCCTCGCCAAAACACACCCAGGATGTATCATCCGCACGATTTCCATGCAACATGTATATCGCTGGATAAGAGCGGGTCGAAGTCTCATAGTCATAGGGCAGATAAATCGTGTAACGGACTGGCTTACCTAAAACTTGACTGTCGATCGTCAATCCTTCTCGAACAATTCCTCGTAACATATTTAGACCTATATTGAAAGTCAAAACTCAAATCAATGACGACGGCATTGATTAAAGAATCTAACGAAGAATCTTCGCACTTATGGAGTAGAAAGTGTCAAGAACTGTAACGAAGCGTTAGCGATCGGGGCGTTTCTGGGATTGTTGCTGACTAGGAGGCGAAGACGGAGAAATTGGTACCCGATCGCGCAATAACAACAAAGGAATACTGAAAATTCCCAGAATCATTACAATCGCAGTTGTCAGCCAAATCATCAGCCGGTCGGGTCGATAGTTTCCGCGCTCAATTTGCCAGTAAACTTGGTTGTAGCGCCAAGCCGCTATAGCAATAACAATAATCCCGAAAATTACCAAACTAATTCCTAAGTTTTCTGAATTGAGAAGAGGATGGTTCCACTCTTCGTGTTGAGTTACAGCGACTTGGAGTTGACGCAAAAAGATACCAAACCGAGTCAGGGCAAAACCAAAACTAATTAGGGCAATAGATGTGCGTAACCAAGCCAGGAAGGTTCTCTCGTTGGCTTGATGCTCTCGTTGACGGTCTACTAATGGTTGTCTCGTCATTAACTTTTTTAGAGTAGATTTTTCAGCTCGCTCAATAATTCGCTGCAACTCACCCGATATCTCCACATCTTTGAAGGTATTTCTACCATTTACAAGAGCAGTAACCAAGGCATTATCGATCGCTTTCAATCCTGGTGAGAATGCTCTCTCTACTGCATGACTTCTACAACCTTTTCTACAACCTGCTGCGCGGTCACATTCTCTAAACACGTATATCCCACCGCACACTCCCCATAATCGCATGGGCGACAAGGTACTGCGTGCGCCAGTACTCGGTGTTGCTGGCCTTTGAGCGGTCCCCACACGGCTGGATCTGTGCCACCAAATATAGTCACTGTCGGTGTTCCCAAGGCATAGGCGACGTGGGCCGGGCCTGAGTCATTCGTCACGAAGATAGAAAGCTGTGAGATTACTCCACCTAATACGGCTAACGAGGTTCTTCCAGCTAGATTCCGGCACGATTGACCCATCGTTTGGGCTATGGTGTCTCCCAAGCGTCGCTCCTCTGCCCCACCGAGTACTACCACGGTTCCACGATACCGCTGTTGTAGTTCTGTACCCAGTGCAATGAAGCGTTCCGGTGCCCACCGTTTCGTCATCTCCCGTGCTGCTGGATGCAGTCCAATTAGCGGTCGTTCAGCTCCTGCCAGTAATGTTTCTGCCGCTTTCGTGTCCTCTGCTAAGAGGGGAAACTCCGTCTCTTCTCCCTGGGGCGACGCTCCTAGAAACGTTGTCAGTGCCAACACGCGTCGCACTTCATGCCTGTTGAGTGGCATCGGCAGTGCGGCATCCAACCGACCGGCTGGGTCACCTTCCCGCACAAATCCAGCCGTTACTCGCGCCCCTAGCATTAGGGTAAATGGGTTCGAGTAGACACCAGAACCATGCATCTGGATTGCCAAGTCAAACTGCTCGGCTTGCATCTGCTGGAAAAATTGAACGGTTTGCCTGGGGTCAAAGAACTGCTCTGCCATGCCTGGAAATCCGGGGAAGGGAATGAAGCGATCGATCTGAGGCGATCGCATTACTAACTCTTCCACAAAAGGCATCCCAATCAAGGTCATTTCTGCTTGCGGTAATGCCATCCTAAGCGATCGAAATGCTGGTGTTGCACAGATAAAGTCACCAATACGCGAGGCACGCATTAGGGCTACCTTTCTAGGTAACTCTGGCAGACGAGAGAGTAGCCCTGGTAAGAATGGATTGTTCATTCGTTCTAACGTTGATGCTCGGACTTACAGCAGGTCTTGGGAACCTCAATAATTTGGTTTAATGCAGTAAACAGCTTATACTCCAGACTGCTGAGTAAATTCTCCAAATATCTAGATTTGTTTCTCTATGTTCTCTATAACTTTGTGATTGATTATTTTAATCTAAGCATTTACAACTGCCATTGCATTAAATAGAAAAAGGCTTTCAACGCTAGACAATTAGACGTTGAAAGCCACGTTTCTTTTTTAAATGATAGTGATGATGCACAGGAAATTGCTATCTAGACCTTTTTGAGAATTACAGTTTTGTTCAGATGTTCTACTTCACCATTTCGTCCTCGTATCCAGATGGATTTATGGACGACTGTTGCGGCATCGGCAGCTAAGGGAAGCAGAGTTACTAAACCGAGAGTCGTCGCTAAAAGAATGATTTTTGCAGAACCTTTGATTGTCTTCATTGTTTCTTATCTCCCAGACAGAAATCTAACTGTTTGATTCCTACAGTTTTTATTATTCAGCTCTAGTATGTCTGGAGAGTGGCATTGGTTTGTCAGTTTTTTGTAGAGTTAGTCATCCTCATTCGAGGAACGATTAACTAATTATTCCTACTGTTGCAGGTGCATATCGCTCGACCATCTCAGGCAGTAAATCCAGCGCGTGTCCATCGACAGTTCCCGCAGGATTCAAGACAGTAGATGGCACTTCTGCGTGATAGGTTCCTGAAGGTGCGATCGCACATCCACCCCATCGTCGCATCAACAGGTTTTGCACGAGAACCTCTTCTCCAGAGTGATATCGGGGTAAGCGCGACCAAAACGAAAATCCACCAATCTCTAACAGCTTCGCTCGATCGTAGAGAATACACGATGCAATCCAAGCGACCTTATATCGCCGAATTTCTCCGGGTGGTAACGACTGACTCACATGATAGAGATTCGCGGCACGGTGTAGCTGCCATCGTTCCCATTCTGGCGAACCGGGATTGACTGCTTCTGGCCGCACAGGGCCATCCCAAAATTCGATAATTTGTTGCTCAGGTCGCACATCGTGGCGGTAAGACAATCCAGTTGGGAAGGCACCAACAAAACCACAGTTTTCCGCTTGCAGCGTCTTCAGGAGTTGTTCGAGTACCCAAGGTTCCATGAATACGTCATCATCAAGGTAGAGCACGCGATCGGCAGTCGCGCTTCTGAGCAGAAAATCGCGTTGTTCAGTAATTCCTTTGGACGGCATACGGTAGTGCCATTCCACAGACCCACCTCTTGCTTCAATCAATCGTCGCAGGGTTTGCACGACGGGTAAATCGCCGACGGATTCAGCGCTTTGGTCAGCGACAATGACCTGAATATCCGTTACAGTTTGTGCAGCAACACCACATAACGTTAGGATGAGCGACTCTGGACGGTTACAAGTTGGTAAAAGAATTTCTGCGATCGCCATATTCTGATTTTGGATTTTACATTTTGGATGCAAGGATTTTGGATTGGTAAATCCAGCCGAAACAGAGGTTTTAGGTGATTCTTCTGCTTGCTCAACGCTTGCGTGCCACAATTAGACGACCTCCACCGGGGGCTAAGGCAGCTAGATCTAAGCTGGAAATCTGTTGTGCCATGCGATCGATCGCAAAAGGAGGAATACGCCGCCAACAAACCCCAAACACCCGTTGTTGGGCGATGCGAATTTGTTGTAGCAGTTCTAGTCCATCCCAGATACTGACTAATTCTCGCCGCAGGTAAGGGCGTACTTGTTCGATCTCTAGCCCAACTCGCTCTAAGTGCTGCGTCCATTGTGTTAGAGACCAGAGATTGAGATGGTATAGTTGATGGTTTCGCCAAGTCGCGTAGGATGCGATCGGGAGAGCGAGCCATTGGCTGAAGGCTTCTGTGGGTGCGGTGAAGATGAGTTTTCCTCCCGGTTTCAGCAGGCGAGCGACTGCCTCTAGGACAGTATCTAGTTGAGGGATGTGTTCCAGTACTGAATTGCTCACCACGGTGCTGATGCTCTCATCTGGAAGTTGCGACTGCTCGACAGGCAACGCTAAAAGCCGTTTATAAATGCCTCGTCCTTGCGCTTGTATCAAGGGTTTGGGGTCTGGGTCGATGCCGATGTTTACTTTCGGCACTACCATCGAAGTGACTAAACCATCACCACAACCTAGGTCGAGGATGGGAGGTTCATAGGTTTGCTCGCGCAACGCCGCTATTTCTGCGGCACGCCATACACCTAAT
>DATNPT010000425.1:0-4997 GCA_036703075.1 Chroococcales cyanobacterium | reverse complement strand
TAAAGAAGCGCAAAGACTTTTTTCATAATTAAATTCACGCTCGCACCCCTCTGGATGCCAGCAAAAACAGCACCTCCGGTAATGCGATCGGTGCAGCAAGAACTCACGTCAATTTAATAAATCAGGAGTCAAACACCCATGTCTATGCTTGAGGGTGCGCCTTGGCTATTGGCGCACAAGTCGATGCTGGATGTTAACAAGCCGAGAAAAGTATTTCTTTACGGTGCAGACTATGTTCTTTGGCAAGATCGAACCGGCAAAATCAATGCTTTACCCAACGCCTGTCCGCACATGGGAGCAATGTTATCTGAAGGCTGGTGTCAGGAACATGACGATAAAACGAGTGTAGTCGTTTGCCCGTTTCACGCCCTGGAATTCGATCGCGAAGGTTGCACTATTTTACCAGGGTCGAAGAAGAAAACTCTACCGCAACTTAAGCCGTTAGAACTAATTATTCAAGGAGATTTCATTTGGTCCTATGGCGAATATGAACCAAAAGTCCCCATTCCTAATATTCTGAATGAAATGGCCTCCCACTATGACTTTATCGGTCATACGGCTGACACCAGTGTAGAAACCGATTTGCTCTCGATGCTGCTGATTATGCACGACTACAATCATCAAAATGGCACCCATCGCCCTTTATTTAAGATTGAGGAAGTGCAGTTTGATAGTTTTATCGATAGCGGCCATGAATCTCACGCTTTTTACAACCTGCCCACTGCCCCAACTAACTTATCGGAAAAACTGAGCAATCCCGATTTGTTATTGCTGCCAAAAACGATCGAAGCTCATCTGGAAAATCACTTCCCATCCTTAGTAGTAGCTCATGTAGAAAACTGGCTGGGTAAAGTTGAACAAATCCACTTGTTCGTGCCGGAGTCAACAACTCGCACGCGAACTTATGTGCTGATGTACGGGCTACCCAAACACCCTACTTTTAAGGCTTTTGGGAAAAAGTTTCTCAACTTTGCCAAAGTTGTCGTAGAGCAAGATGCAGAGATTTTGCCTAAGATTTACCCGAATACGCCCCAAAAAATCAAACTCAATAACGAAGTTGGCATGGATTGGGCAAAGCGTAATTTTGAAAGCTGGCCAGAAATTGTGGAACCGAATTTATCTAAAGATGAATGCGATCGCTAATTTAGCCTAAACAACAGCCAAACCCCTCCCAGCGCGACTAATACACCGAGCATTGCTCTCGGACTGACTCGTTCACCCATCCAAATCGCAATGGGTAAGACAAACAGAGGACTGGTGGCAATAAGCGCTTGAGCGATGCCTGTTTCTGTATATTTGAGGGCTGTTTGTTGCAGCAAAATGCCTAAGTAAGTGCTGAATAAAGCGGTTACAGCGATGATGCCTAATAGTTGTTTGGACAGTAAGGGTTTAAACGAGTCTGCTGGTGTCTGTTTGATGGGTATCCACAGCAGCAATATCAACACCCCACCAATAATTCGTAGGAGCGTACTCCACAAGGGGCTAATACTTGTTTCAGCTAAGGCAGCACGGGATAAAACGGCTCCGCTGGCTTGTCCTAAGGCTGACACTAGAGCAAAGCTGACACCTCGCAGTGGGTTGCTGGGTTTGCCAGCAGAACCCGGTACCCGTTCGCTGATAACCCAAGTCACTCCCAATACGGTAAGCAAAATCCCTATCCAAGCGCCTGAACTTAAGGCTTCTTGCAAGAAAATTAGCGCGATTAATGCAGCTAAAGGGGGAGCTAAGGCTTCTAGGAGTAGCGTGCGTCTCGCTCCTAAATTGTTTAAGGCTTCAAAGTAAAACGTATCGCCCAAACCAATTCCAACCGCACCGCTCAGCAACAAGCATCCTACAGTAACTGAGTTCATGCCAGTGGGTGAGACATTCCCTTGCACAATTAGCGTCAAAGCAATCAGCGCGATCGCAATCACGCCCTTACTCAAGTTCAATAGTAAGGGGGGAATTTTTTGTCCTAGATGCGCGTAAACAACCGCAGACAATGCCCATAAAAATGCGGCACCCAAAGCCGCTAGTTCTCCACCAAAGTTTGTCATTAAAAAAAGTTGCTCAGTAGATGGATATAAATATAAACATAACCAAATTGGCTCAATCTTTTTTTGTCAGTGGTCAGTTGTCCGTTGCTACTAACCACTGACAGAACATCTAAATGTAGATTATGCAGTTTAGATGCACAGCAGCTTACTGACATGTAACCCAAGTTTATAAGGAAAGATTTCTCATCAACTTGGGCATTTTGCTCGTACTATCTTTGGAAGAATAGCGCTCCTCAAGCCAAATTCGCATTTCTGCTTCAGAATCCACACAAATCGAACGCTCTGTATGGGGGTCATAGCCATGCCACCAGATTTTACCTGTGCGATCGGTATGCTGCCAGATTCGAGGCTCCTGTCCTTGAACGATCGATTTAACTAAGTGTTGCCAAAACTGGTTTAAAACTGAAGATAGGTTGCGTATTTTATTTTTATTCTCTCCAGCGTCTTTAACAAGAAGTTCTAGTTTTCTGGGGGTGATAGAATGCATAGAGTTTGACCTAGGAACGTACCTCGTTACAAGGATTAATCCTGTTTTTATCCTTGCAAATTCAGCTTAACCTTCGTTAATTTGACGATCAAAAGCATCTATGCATGGGTAGTATGAATAAAATCGATGGATAGATCATGAAATTATTGGACAGCGTTTGCCACAATTCGTAATAGTGATTGCATCACCTCTATGACTGGCATCAATCCATACAAAATCAAGATTTCTCAACTGCGTGCGTTAGTTGCTGTGGCAGATTATGGGAACTTCAGTGAGGCAGCCCTGCACTTGGAGTTATCTCAGTCAGCCGTTAGCCACGCGATCGCGAGTTTGGAAGACGAGTTAGGAGTCGTGCTGCTCTCGCGAGGGCGTCATGGAGCGCGATTGACACCTGTGGGAGAAAGAGCGATCGCTTTAGCACGGCAAATGCTGCAATTACTAGAAGGAATCGTCAAAGAAGCCGATCGCGAAAAAGGATTGCATGGAGGACAGGTGCGAATTGCTGCTTTTCGCAGCGTGGCAACTCACATCCTGCCTACGGTAATTGCTCGTTTTCGCAGCCACTTCCCACAAATTAGCGTAACGATTACTGAATTTTTCGACTTTGCTGGAGTAGAACAAGCATTGCGTGAAGGTCAAGCAGATATTGGCTTCACCTATCTGCCCTCAACTGAAGAATTTGAGACGTGGGAAATTCTACAAGATGACTACGTCGCCCTACTGCCCCCAAATTCCAGATTGAGAAGCGCTCATCTGACTTGGAAGCAGCTATCCACGTACCCCTTAATTGTTCCCTCCACCAATACCTGCTCGATCCGAATTCGCAACCACTTGCGCGAATCCGAGTATCCCCTGAATATTAGTTACGAGGTGCGAGAAGACTCAACGATTGTCAGTATGGTGATGCAAGGCTTAGGCGCAGCCATTCTTCCGCGACTCGCGGCCGAACCCGTACCCCCATGTATCCAGGTATGTAGCCTCCCAATTCCCCTAGAAAGAATCATCGGGGTAGCCGTCCTTGCAGATAGGCTTCAGACTCCAGGCGTCTTTGCGTTTCTCGATGCTCTCAGGAATACAGGTCAATTCAGCGCTAAAGCCGTCGTTTGAATTCCAGCAGTGACCAACTGCTCACTGAACACGGTTAAAGTATTTGCAGCTCAAAATTTATCAAACAGCAGCAACTGAATACTTCCATCAGGCAATATTTCAGGCAACCACTCATCCCCTCTCGGTTCAGTCCCGTCCCACTTTTCAGGATAAGTATTAGCTGCAATTAACTCTTCAATCCGTGCCAGTTCTTCATCATTAATCAAGCTAATAGTAGGACGATTCTCTCTTCGTGCCGCCTGATTCACTTCCTCCTGAACCGCTAATACCTGCTCCAGCATCCAGCGACGAGCCTCCATCGTGAGCGGCCCTAACCGATTTTGCTTAGCAGCTAGCGTTCCATCTTTTTTAACTTCTCCGTGTTTCCGATGACGGTATTGCGGCTTTTTAATTTCCCGGTACAGCGGACGCAACTTACTCAAGGGGGCTAAGTATGCCCACTGCGGCTCACTAATTACTGCATCCAGCGCTCGATCTTCTTGTACCAGAGGACACCCAATGCAGCCCGTTCTCAGAGCTAAGGGTTCCTCGGACTCTGAACCTTCATTCGTCATCCCATACACAGCCGCAATCTCTTCTGTAGGAAAGCCCAGTGCTGGAGCCTCAAACATGAGCCAGTCCCAGACATTACAAATCCGCCAGTGCAGTATCGGAGCTAGGGTATCTGCTACTGCATGAGATGAGGTTTGCTGAAACCAGCCTTGTCCACACTCACCCCCATCTTTTGTACAGCTAATCGCAATTCGTTGGTCACGAGCCGCACTCTCTCCAATTCGCACGCCCGTTAACATGAGCAGCTTCTCGCCATGCTGTTGCCGAACATGCTCTAGTTCGCGCTCCATGTTCATCACCTTCAGTTTGGGAGTACACCAACGGAAGGTGTTGCTAGGTGGCGGTACACCCCGCCCCAACATATACACGAAGTAGCGATGATCTAATTCGGGTAGTACCACACGAGTATCAATCCCCCGCTGACGCAGGGCTTCCATAATGCCGACAGCAGCAGCATGCAGAGGTGGCAACTCTGCCCTTGTATCAGCGTAGAGAACTGTAAGACTTTCCGGCTTGGGAATGCGCCCTGTCTCAATTAAATGTGCTACTAGCGTTACAGTTGCCGATGAATCTTTTCCACCACTAAATGCAACTGCCCAATGCTTGTACAATGCGCCATAGTGCGACAGAGACTCCGCAGATAGCTCAATGCTCTTAGAGAGCGTCAAGCGATCCTCTTCAAATAAGCTCGGTGTCTTCACAGTCTCTGTCTCCGATTGCCGTTACATGATATACCTTTACCCACGGTAGCCTGAATGCTGCACTCTAGGAGTGAATACTCTCAAGCCAACAACATTGTCCGAGCGATCGCATAA
>DATNPT010000400.1:0-6991 GCA_036703075.1 Chroococcales cyanobacterium | reverse complement strand
CGTAGTATTCGACAAAAAAGTAAACGAGCCGCTATGGATGATGATTATATGATTCAAGTTCTCAGTTCTTGTTTTCTTGACAATACCTTAGATTCTTCTGATTCCTTGTGTCAAGCCTAATTGAGATGCTCTTACCCTGCTCTAAAGGTGCAGGGATGGCAATATCGGTTGAAGGTGGTAAGCTAGCAAACGACATTAGAATTCACCATAATCTTTTTTATGACAATTTAGGAACAGGTATTTTATTCGGACGCTGGGGTGGTGATGGATTGAGAAAAAATATAAGAATTTATAATAATACGCTTTATCATAACGGTTATGGAAATCCTAATGCTGGGGAGGATTATTATTGGATAACAGGAGGCTTGTATTTATTCTCCTCTAATCTTCAAGGCGTGGACATCAAGAATAATATTTTTAGCGACAATCAAGGATTTCAGATTGGTTATAGCGATCGCTATTTAAAAAACGCTCAAAATATTGATTCTGTTTTTCAAGAGAAAAATATTAGAATTGAATACAATTTCTTGTTTGATAAGAATAAACTTAGCTATCCAATTTATGTAGGATGGGCACCTGATAATTATGCTAAGGTGTATCAGGCTAAAGGGCACCACCTTATCGAAAAGGCTCCTTCATTTATCAATCCAGAATTAGGGAATTTTTATTTGAATCGCAACTCGCCTGCAATTGATAATGGAAGCGCTGAAAAGATGTATCTCGATCCAGATGGCACGCGAAATGATATTGGGGCTTTCTATTCTCAGGCAAAACAGAGATTCTGGTGGAAAACCAACTTTCCGCCAAGGTTTGATATAAAAACTTCGCCCAAATAAAACTTACTCAATATATAGCAATCCAAAATCATTTGTCAGATGCTTCTTTTTCCGAACCGCAGAGGCACCGAGAGGGCTCTAGGAGTGAAAGAGGAGGTTTTCATGAATCATTTAGGACTGCTATAGTACCAGAGAGACTGGAAAAATGGGGACATCAAGTCCTCAATTCTTTTCCACCTTTCAATCTTCTCCTTTCAGGATGAGGAAACTCTCTAGAGCTTTTTTAGACAGTACCTGTGATTGAACCTTATCATGTCTACCTCTTCTGTGCCTAACCAGGGTATTTCAGTTCCAAACCAAGGTGTTGAGTCTGTCCCAGTGCAGTCGCCCAAATCCGATTTAGATGGACTAGTCGATATGCTCGACTTGCCGGAGTTACAAAAGCACTTTATGCGATCGCGCTGGCTAGATCAAGTCCAGTGGATGGAAGGCAAGGCTGGCAAAGCTAAAAAACGCTATTACGCCTTACGCCTGACAACTATTATTGGTGGCGTTCTCGTTCCGATCATTATCAGTATGAATTTCAACAACCAGAGAGCGAATAATATTGCTCGCTGGATATCAATTGGTTTGGGCGGACTGGTTGCAATTAGTTCTGCGGTGGACGAATTTTTTCATTACGGCGAACGCTGGCAACACTATCGGCGCACGTCAGAATCTCTCAAGATTCAGGGGTGGCAATTTTCTCAGTTGAGCGGCCCCTATCAAACTTATGAGACCCACAAACAAGCTTTTCCGATGTTCGCCAGCCAGGTGGAAAACATCCTACAACACGATGTGGAAGTGTACATGACCCAAGTGGAGGCGGATAAGCAAGAGGACAACAAGGGCCAGTCAGAACAGGTAGAAGACAAATCGAAGGACAATCGACAGTCAACTTGATGTAAAAGATTCTGTTGTACGCAAGCATCTCTCCAGAGGTTCAAATCGTAGGACAGTTATCAAAAAGATATTAAGAATTGTTTTATTTTTATCTAATCAGCCCTTAGACATATACCCTCAGCCTAGTAAGAAAGCTTTATTTTTTAATAAGGAAGATGGCAAGAGGTTGAGATTGGGACTGGTCAGAGCTAGTCTTTGAAAAAATCAATCAGCCCCCTAGGCAGCTAGCGGTCACTAGCTGTCTAGCAGGACTTCCTCCTTAATTGCATAACCAACCAAGGAGACGAAACCATGATGCCAGCGTCTTGTGAAAATGGACATCTGAATACAGATAGAAATACAGAACTTCAGACACTCGAAGGTAAGGTAGTACTGTCAGTAGACGATAATGTCGATAGCCTCTTATTGCTCAGCTTTATTCTCAGCGAGTATGGAGTGCAAGTGATAACGGCTGCATCAGCAAGCGAAGGCCTCGAAACGTTTGCACGATTTTTACCTGATGTTCTAGTCTGTGATATCGCCATGCCCTTGGAGGATGGCTATTCGCTGATTCGTAAAATCCGAAATCTACCGCCCCATTTGGGGGGCTTGATTCCAGCCATTGCTTTGACGGCTTGTGCCGGAGAAGAGGAACGTAGGCGTTCGCTCGAAGCTGGATTTCAGAGACACCTGCTCAAACCTATCGAGCCAGATGAGTTGGTTGCAGTAGTTGCGTCTTTGGCCGGATGTTTTGTACCCAAGGTAGCGTAGAATCAGCCTGACAATTCCAGGCGTCTCCTCCTCTCCCCCCCGCGCAAGGGTTGATTAATGCTTAAGTCAGTGCCATTCCTCCTAACACTGATTTACATGTCTTCGTTTATTTGTGCCTACCTACTCAGACATGCGATCGCGTTTGGTACACTTGGAGCAAAGATGCGATCGCATTCTCATTTTGCTGTATCCTCTATCATTGCTCTTGGTTTAAGGGAATTGCGACTGTAAAGGTTGTCCCCATTCCTACTTGACTGTTGACACTAATCTTTCCCCCATGTAAATCTATAGCATTTTTGACAATCGCAAGTCCCAATCCCGTACCTGGAACATTACCGACATTCTTCGCTCGATGGAACGACTCAAATAAGCGTTGTTGGTCTTCTTCAGGAATACCAATCCCCTCATCTTGAATTCGGAAAATTGCCTGAGTGTCTTGACAACTCAGTTCAAACTTGACATCACTACCGCTAGGTGAATACTTAATAGCATTGCTCAGTAAGTTATTGAGAATGTGTCGGAGCAGCTTTTCATCTAAGTTTGCCTGAATGGCTTGAGCGTGATTCACAAACGTCAAGTTATGTTGGTTGCTAGCATCCAGGTTTAACTCATCTGTCAGATTGAGGCAGAATTGTTCTAGATCGAGAGGCTGGGGATTAAACTCCAGCTTTCCCGCTTCAGCTTTACCAAGTACTAGCACATCATTTAACAACTGAGTCATGTGTTGAACCGTGTGTTGAATGCGCTGGATATGGCGTTGTTTTTTCTCCTCACTCCATTTTTGGCTGTAATGTTCTAGTAATTCGGCAGAACCCAAAATAGTTGTTAGTGGGGTGCGGAACTCATGGGATGTCATGCTCACAAAGCTGGATTTCAGTTCATTGAGTTCTTTTTCTTTTTCCAGTGCAAGAAACAGTTCGACTTCTGCCTGCTTGCGCTTAGTAATGTCGCGCAAAATTGCCATGACTTCGTTGTTGTCAATGACAGCCAGCCGAGTCTCCCAGTATGTTGTGGTGCCTTGCAAGGGTAACTGATACTCCAAGACTTGCACTTCACCAGTTTGTAAAGCTTGGTCTATGCAGGAAAGCATGGGTTGAGCCACGTCTGGTGGCATGACCTCATCAACTTTTTTGCCGAGAAATTCTCTGGGCTGTATGGGCAAATGGCTATTTTGGGGTGCTTTGTAATTCACAAAGGTGCCATCTTGGCTAATGCGAAACATTAAATCGGGGATGGCATCTAGTAAGGCTCGATTTGTCGCCGCACTACTGAGTAGCGCCGACTCAGTCTGCTGATGCTGAGTAACGGTGCGTTCTAATTTGGCTAAATTGACCCTTAGCTCCATTTGGGTGATGACTTGTCGTGCCAAAGCTCTTAGCGCGTCAACTTGTTCGCTCGTCAGATGACGAGGAATCCGGTCAATTACGCACAGGGTACCAAGGGAAAAGTTATCGGGCGTTACTAAGGGAACTCCTGCGTAAAACCGAATATTTGGGTCAGACACGACTAGTGGATTGGCAGCAAACCGCTCATCATCTAACGCATTCGGCACAATCAGTGGCTCAGCAGGAGAGAGAATGGCATGAGCGCAGAAAGCTAATTCTCTAGAAGTTTCGGTAGCTTCTAGTCCGACTTTTGACTTGAACCACTGTCGATTGGTATCAATTAAGCTAACGAGGGCAATGGGAGTGCCGCAAATATAAGAAGCTAAAGCGGTCAAATCGTCGAAAGCCGCTTCTGGGGAAGTATCGAGAATCTTGTAACGATGGAGTGCCTTGAGGCGTTCTAGCTCATTACTAGGGTTTGGTGGTGAAGCTTTTGGTACTGGTTTGTGAAGTGATGTCGCAGCAGTCTGCCTAGGGTTTGCTCGACTTGAGCTTCGATTCAACAATCTCCAAAAGCTTCCCATCGGGGAGTGTTGCAGAGAACGAAAAACTTTCATTTTGTTCCAGGATTTTAAAGGACTTCTATCAAGCAAAGACTTCTATCAAGCACCGTTACTTCGTTAAATACCGCTCTCGCAAGCTCTTACCTCGCTCACCCATCTCCAAAAGCTTTTGCTCGATTAGCTTCATGGCTAGTGGAGACGGATAAGTTCGTCCATTTTCCCAGCGGTTAATAGTTGGGTAAGTAACACCCAAAAAAGCCGCAAATTGTTCTTGTGTCAGTCCTATTGAGCGCCGAAGTTCGCGAATGAACTGGCTAAGTTCCTGCCGTTGACTCGTGTTCATGGTTGTTTCAGTCCGTCTCATCTGATGTAGCGCGTAACATATCATCTGCTACACCCTAACGAAGCTCTGGCTTGGTCAAGAACCGAAAATTTACGGAAAATTAAAAGCCGACAACAAAAGCCTCTCAGCAAAATTAGCACTCACCTTCGCTATGACCCAAGTGGCCGCGTAAGCGTTTCCTCCCCTGATGAGGAACTACAGGGGCTTCTATGGCGACTTTCTGTAAGGATACGACATGTTCCCAAGAACACCGCTCCAGTAATCCCAAAAAGGTTGATTTTTAGTAGGGACTCCTGCCTCCGTGCCTGCCCCCATACCCTGGCGGGGCAACCAACGGGAGGGTTGCCTCTACCATTAATAAACGACGTTCTCGTCTTTTATTTGCAATTTTTCAGCCAGGTTGATTCTCCCCTAGGTCAATCTGGGAACACTAAGACAGTAAAGGTAACTTGCTTCTACCCCGCTCACCAGAGCGGGGTTTTTATTGCTCTGTTCCAGCTCGAAGATTGTTGAACTCTGCCTAATTCTCTGCGGATTTCTGGTGCTTCAGTTTACGCTTGAGTGCTGAACCTGCACCTAAAGCACTAAAGGCGAGTAACCCCAAAGTTGAAGTGGATTCGGGGACAGCCGTTATAGTCAGGGTATTGATGGCAAACGCTCTATCTGACGCTGAGGTGCTATAAACCAGCTTGGAGATATTGGGGGTATCGCTGCTCACACCGAGGAACGCAGCGGAATTATCCAATGTTAAAGAGGAAGTGCCAGGTACTTGGAACGCGCCCAGAAGGGTGCCAGTACTGTCAAACGCGGAGACAAATGCCGTGAAGCTGGGTTCATCGTCTACGGCTATCTGAGCGCCAGCACCGAAAACTGGTGTATCAAATGTAATGCTCAGTGGTCCTGGATTTCCTAGCGCAGGAAAAGTAGTTGGATTTAACCCTGTCAGAAGGAGAAAATCGCCGTTAGCAAAGTTGGTAGGAATGCCTTGAGGGGGAACGGAAGTTTGAAAGACAAATGGGGGAGTAATACCCGGTGACGAAGTGGGTTGAATTTCTACATCTAACTCCCGACCTTTCTGGGATGTTGCTGAGAATGAGTTAGGTAAAAAAGCGGAGGGATTGGGATTAAAAGGATTGAACACTTTACCCAAACTCGACCAATCCAGTAAATCGTTACCTCCTAAATCTGACCGATTCGTCACTAATGTGGCGGCTTGAATCGGTGATGATAGAGTAGCCAGTAACACTGTAAGTGCTGTCACGGTAACAGCAGAGAAGTTTTTGATTGAAAGGCGCAGCGAGCGGGTGGTCATCTTCAGTTACCAGCGAGCAGTGAGCAATGACCAGTTTTTTCACCACAGTGCTTGGAGACATGAAAAATGAGTGCATTCTCTCTCCTACTCTACTGGGCGGGTTAAAATTCCCGTTATCAGATGTTGTCCACTGGCCACCGTTTAATAAGAGTCTTGTTTTAAGAGAAGATTACTTTGCCATGAACCTCAACACCAGTATTTCGACAAAGCTTTATTGAATCTTTAAAATTCAGTATGTCAACTTTGTAGGTTGGGTTGAGGAACGAAACCCAACTTTAAGTTTGTCTGTTGGTTTACCCAACTACATGGCGATTTGCGCGGATGGATAGGTGTTTTTTGCAGGGGGTCTTGAAAAATGGCTGAACGCCTTGCTAATATTGATGTTGAAGCTCGTTGTCCTAATTCATCATCCGCGTAATTGCTAAAAAGCTTGCTGAAACTGGTTTTGAGCTTCTTTGGTCAATCGGGTTTTGTCAAACCTAAAGCCTGAAATGCAACAATTTTTCTTAGCCGCGCATCCGAACCATGAAAACTACATATATCAAGCCTTTCAGGTGCCTGCGGTTTCAATTAATCAGAATCCCTATCAGGGATTGAAACTGATAAAAGAGCTTTTCGGGCCACTGAAAGGACACGCGTTTCAATTAATCAGAATCCCTATCAGGGATTGAAACCGCGCTAAAGACCCAGATCCCCAGTATGCTCAAAGTTTCAATTAATCAGAATCCCTATCAGGGATTGAAACACGACCTTTTTTTACCAATTATGACAGCCGCCATCACGTTTCAATTAATCAGAATCCCTATCAGGGATTGAAACAAGAGAGTGGGCTAAGAGTATCAGGTCTGCTCCTTGTTTCAATTAATCAGAATCCCTATCAGGGATTGAAACATAGGCTTCTGTTCCTTTGATGAGATTGATGTAAGCGTTTCAATTAATCAGAATCACTATCAGGGATTGAAAATTATCCTTCTTGCTTA
>DATNPT010000482.1:0-8216 GCA_036703075.1 Chroococcales cyanobacterium | reverse complement strand
TCCTACCCCACTGACTCCGGCAGATGCAATGGCCAAGCGAATAAAAATAGCTGCCGTCGAAATCGCCAGGACACCAACGAGTAGGACTAATCCTACTTGCCAAGGTTGTGGTTGTTTAAGGATTGTCATCTTTATCCAGGCCCCGACACATCACGGCTTAAACCAGGAGTTCATATCTGCCATCACTCTCTCGTTGCGTACAGCTAGTTTACAAGCTTCTAGCGATCGGGAATTCACTTTAGTCATTAGTGATGAAATTAAATCCAACTCTGTAAATTATTTTGTAAGTTTTTGTCCCCTAAGTATGCCAAAATTAAAAATTTTAGTAGTAGTAGAAGACGAGGGGATTACAGAAAAAGATATCAAAAACAGTTTGGGAAAATTGGACTACGCTGTTTCATCGCCGGTTGCTACAGGGGAGGATGCTATTCAAAAAGCTATTGAATTACAACCAAATCTAATCTTAATGAATATTGTTTTGCAAGGGAAAATTGAGGGAGTAGAAGCAGCAGAGCGGATTCAAAAGTTCTGTCAAATTCCTATTGTTTTTCTGACAGCTTATTCGATCGAGAAACTCTCCAACGTACCAATATTACTCAACCGTTTGGCTATTTATAGCAATACTAAATCAATTGTGAGATTGGCTTTCTTTTAATGAACCACTCCAGGCACAGAGAAGAGAGGAAGATTCTCATGAATCATTTAGGACTGCTATAGTTAAACCGTTTGAAGACTGAGTACAAGTTCAAGACCCAGGCATTGGCATTTCTGCTCACGATCAAAAATGTCTGTTTGAACCGTTCTTTCGTGGCAAGAATGTCGGTAAAATTATAGGAATAGGATTGGGGCTAACCATTGTCAAGCGCTCGGTGGAGTTGCAAGGAGGTCAAATCACGGTTGAGAGCGAAGTCGGCCGAGGAACCACGTTTACCGTCCAATTGCCCTTGATGAATCCTAACCCCAAATCTACAGAAACTTACTCAGGGTCGAGTTGAATTGCGGAGGCTTCTGAATTAGGCTGTCCGCCTCGTTCTTTCGCCAACTGGTCAATGGTGTCTCCAATTACCGTGGTTAAACTCTTGCGGGTTTGAGCGTGGTTCGCTTGCTCGGTGCTTAAGGCATCAATTAAGCGATCGCGTTCTAGCATGACCTCAATCAGCTTGGTTTTCAACTCCTCTACACTGTCTAAAGGTTTTACTGCTTGCTCGATGGCTGACGCCGCTTCAGGGTCATCGGATTTTAGCCCAGACCTCTCATCTCGTAATTGCTGAATTTCAGCTTTTAGGCTTTCGATCTGTTTTTGGGCAAGCCGCCCTTCCGTTCGGCGTTGCTGAGCTTCCGTATTATAAAGCTGACGCCAGTTCGCCGCACTTTCATGTGCCGCTTCGCGATCGCTAATACAAGCAGCTAACTGTTGCTTGAGTTCCTTAATCTGGGCTAACCACTGCGTGACCTCGTTGCTCATCATCAACAACTACTCCTGTTTCGCCACTGTTAAATATTACTTTGTGTCGGTCGCATTACCGAACCTGTTCTACAGGAAACTGTCTATAAAGAATGCCACATTAATGCCTATAGACCCTGCTACTCAACTGATTACCTATGCTGTCCTCTCGATTTTTTCGCTTCTTTCGTTACCTTAATCTAGTAACCATCAAGCAAACTGTTGTCCGTGCGATGCAGCGCCGTCTAGTCGGTCTTTCCGGTGAGATGGCATACAACGCCATGTTAGCCCTATTTCCGGCAATTTTGGCGATTTTTACAGCAATTGGATTGTTTGAGAACTCTTTACAACAGACCTTTAGTAATCTCGCCAGTCAGCTTAAAGACTTAGTTCCCAATCAAGAGGCGTGGAACCTGATTAGTAATTTTGCCAATGGCATTAATCTTACGAAAAGCCGCAGCCTATTCTCATTGAGCTTCTTGTTAGCGATTTGGGTCTCATCGGGGGCATTGAGTGCAGCGATGAACGCTCTAGATGAAATCCATGAAATTCCTCGATCGCAAAGACGACCGTTTTGGAAAGCTAAGTTAGTGTCTATTGGTCTGACTATTGGCAGCATCTTGCTGCTAGTCACGGCTTCTTTTCTCGTATTTATCAGTGACTGGCTTTTGGGACTAGTCGTTCACCAGAGTAAAGATCCAAGCGTGTCACAACTACTGTTGAGAGTCTGGCAACTTTTGAGGTGGCCGATAGCTTTGAGTATCATCGCCACCTCCAGTGCCTTTATCTATCGCTTTGGCCCGAGTCGCTGGAGTCATGGCACACCGCTCATGCCAGGAGCCCTTTTGGCGGCGATTTCATGGGCGATTGTATCTGCCTTGTTTCGGCTCTATGTCGTAAACTTTGGCAATTACAACAAAGTCTATGGCGCGGTAGGTGCTGTAATTGTCCTACTGCTTTGGTTTCAAATGACTTCTCTGGTACTTTTATTAGGCGATCAGCTTAACGTCACAGTTGGCGAAGCGATGCAAAAAGCTCGATCCAAATCCCGATTGCGGAAAGCCACTACCAAGGAAAGATCGCAGAATTATTAACTATCGGGAATAGGTAATGGGTAATCCGAATCTAACTGGGAGGGACGGGAGATATTACTCCTCCTCGACCCCATTGGACATCCGTTCATCGAGCTAGTGCTGGTGTCAGGGTAGGCAACCACTCTTGTCGCAATTTCGCGATCGCTTCTTCCTTCAGTTTTGCTTCAACCTCAATCCAAGGTGCATTGCGATAAGAACTCGGCATCACGGTAATCAAGTCGCTATGGTGGCGGTCATTAAATGCCGTGCGACCATTAGAAATATGCACCAACTGCCACTCAGGGTCAGGCCAAGTGGTACGTGCTGCTGCTAGGATTTCAGCAACACTGGGGTCGTCGTAGCTATCTAAACCTTCGTGAATGACATGATGATGGGCGTCAAAAACCATTGGCACACCCGCTTGACGACAAACCGCTAAAATTTCCTCGGCGCTGTAAGCGTATTCGTCATTTTCGAGTGCCAGTCGAGAGCGAATTTCCTCCGGTAGGTTGCCAATGACTTCAACTAATTGCTCCGAGCGATCGCTTTTTCCCCCGTGAATTTCCATCATCGCCCAAGGCGAGCGCGGTTGTCTGAGCTTATCCAAAATCATCGCGTGCATCTTGAGGATTTTAATACTATTAGCAACAACTTCTGGATTGATAGAGCTGAGAACAACAAATTGATCCGGATGTACAACTAAGCGAATACCGGCTGTAGTTACACGCGCCCCTGTTTTCAAGAGTTCTTCATTAAGTTTATTGAGCACTTTTTCCCCTAATTGGGTATCGGCAAAGGGAAAAAGATTAGACGTAATTCGATAAAGTCCTAGCTGATTATCCAGACAAAAATCAATTGCCTGGTTCAATCGCTGCAAATTTTCCGCGTACAAAATTCGCAGGATATCCTCTTGCTCAGATTCCGGAAACTGGAGCAAGCGCTTGCGCGTGACGGTTTTATAGCGCACAGCCTTAGATGCCGTAATGCAAACTAGCCCCAGTTGCGGTGTCACGCTCATCCAACTCATTCCTTCGCCGAATCTATCCTCGTCTTTTATTATTAGAGAATCTTACTGTAAAGACACCCATCGTAAGAATGACTTGCATTCAAAGATTTGAATACAGAACAAACTGCTGTAATCTGCTCTAATTATTAGCGCAAAATGTCAATTAAAAAAATGTAGGGGTACGATATACCATACCCCTACATTTGCTACCTAATTATGTATTAAGCGATCGCGGATGCGTCGTTTCCTTAGGCAATTGCTGCCATCGTGACATCGCTAGTGGCTAACAGCTCTTGCAGTTCGTCTGCATCAACTGTTTCCTTTTCAATCAACATTCCAGCAAGCTTGTCGAGAACGTGCTTGTTGTTGACCAAAACTTCTTTGGCACGTCGGTAAGCTTCATCAACCAGGCTACGCACTTCTTCATCAATTGCAGCAGCCGTGGTATCTGAGAAATCGCGGTCAGAGGCAATCTCCCGACCCAAGAACATATTGCCATTCTGGCGTCCTAGGGCGACAGGGCCGAGGCGATCGCTCATTCCGAAGCGAGTCACCATCTGACGCGCTACGCGAGTGACCTGTTGTAAGTCATTCGAGGCCCCCGTGGTAACTTCCTCTTCACCGAAGATAATTTCTTCCGCAAGACGACCACCCAAAGCAACTGCCATCTGATTTTGCAGGTAAGAGCGGGAATAGAGACCTGAATCCATCCGATCTTCGCTAGGAGTGAACCAAGTCAGACCACCTGCACGACCGCGAGGGATAATGCTGATTTTTTGCACTGGGTCATAGTCCGGCATCAAAGCACCAACTAAGGCGTGACCGGCTTCGTGATAGGCAACCAACGTCTTGCGCTTCTCGCTCATCACACGGTCTTTCTTCTCTGGCCCAGCCAGTACGCGATCGATCGCATCGTTCACTTCATCCATTGAGATTTCAGTGAGGTTACGACGCGCGGCTAGAATAGCGGCCTCGTTCAACAAGTTGGATAAATCGGCTCCTGTAAAACCTGGGGTACGACGGGCAATCTTTTCCAGATCCACATCTTTCGCCAGAGTCTTTCCACGAGAGTGAACTCTGAGAATCTCCAAACGACCCGCATAGTCAGGACGATCCACAACCACCTGACGGTCGAAACGACCGGGGCGTAGTAGTGCTGCATCCAAAACATCTGGGCGGTTTGTGGCAGCAATAATGATAATGCCCGTATTACCCTCGAAGCCATCCATTTCGGTTAGCAACTGATTGAGGGTTTGCTCCCGCTCGTCATTACCACCACCTAAGCCTGCACCCCGTTGACGACCTACGGCGTCAATTTCATCAATGAAGACGATACAAGGAGCATTGCTCTTGGCCTGCTCGAACAAGTCACGGACGCGAGAAGCCCCAACACCTACGAACATCTCCACAAACTCAGAACCTGAGATGGAGAAGAAGGGTACGCCAGCTTCACCCGCAACCGCACGAGCGAGAAGCGTTTTACCGGTTCCTGGAGGGCCAACTAGGAGAACGCCCTTGGGAATCTTCGCCCCAACGGCAGTGAAGCGGTCTGCATTTTTCAGGAAGTCAACCACTTCATTGAGTTCTAGCTTGGCTTGATCGATACCAGCGACATCCCCAAACGTCACCTGGGTTTGCGGTTCCATCTGCACTCTAGCTTTGGATTTCCCAAAGTTCATCGCCTGAGAACCGGGCCCATTTTGCGCCCGCCGCAGCAAGAAAAACAATCCAACTAGCAGGAGAACTGGGAAAAAGAGGCTGCTCAACGCTCTGAACCAGAAGCTTTCATCACCCTGAGGCGATACCGAAATGTCCACGTTGTGATCCGTGAGAATGCTAATCAACTGTGGGTCATTTGGTAAGTTGACGATCACTGACTGACCGGTTTGAGACGGTACTACAGCTCGGGAGCGATCGGCACTGAGTTGAATTCTCTCAACCCTACCGCTCTGGACTTCTTGAATCAGTTTGCTATATTTCCAAGTTTCCCGGCTTTGGGATGGTTTATCTAAAAATGCGGTTGCTAAGGCGATGACTACTATCGCTAGCAGTGCATATAACCCCGCGTTTCTCCACTTCTTATTCACTAGTATTTACCTCCTAAGACTTTAGGATGTGGGGACGTCGAATATGTGTCTTATGTTAACTAATGTTAACGTTTCTCAGGAGAATTGGCTTGTGTTAGCTCTAGAAAAGCCTTTTACTCTCCAGATACGTACTTCTATGGTAGTATCTCTGCCTTGCTAAGAGAGGATCTGTTTGTTGCAGCCGGATGAGGAGGGCGCGCCAAGAGTAGACATTGGGGGGATTTTTAATATAAACTTGTAATGAGTTTGTATTAGAGTTTGGGTGCCCTACTTAAGCAGCTACCAGCTATCCCTTAGCAAGTGTTTAGGCATCGTTATAGCCACTGCGGGTATGGGGTGGCGATGCGTAAGTAAAAAGGCTTAAGTCTCATTTGTATAATAAAGAGACACGGGATATATGAATCAGCTAACTAACACGTCGAGATCGTCAAGCATGCAACATGAAGCGGTACCCGCGAAACCCATCCGCTCCCTAGACGATGCCCTCAATCGTTGTCAGATATTGGGGATGCGTCTTTCGCGTCAACGTCGCTTCATTCTAGAACTGTTGTGGCAGGCAAAAGAGCACCTCTCAGCCCGAGAAATTTACGATCGCTTGAATCAGCAAGGTAAAGCGATCGGTCATACTTCGGTGTATCAGAATCTGGAAGCTTTATCAAGTCAAGGCATTATTGAATGTATTGAGCGTTCTGATGGACGCCTGTACGGTAATGTCTGTGATGCTCACAGTCACATCAACTGTTTGGATACCGACCAAATTATTGATGTATATGTAGAATTGCCTGAAGATTTGCTCAAACAAATTGAGGAAAAAACAGGCGTGCGGATTACGGAATATAAGATCGACTTCTACGGCTACCGCAATCAAGAGTCTGAAGTTCAAGCGAGTTGAGCTAACCAAGTCTAAAGATTAATAGTCAGGCAGCGTTTACTCTCATCAAACCAATAGGGATGGAGCAAACGCTGCAACTTGATTAATTCATAATTCATAAATTCTTCTAAAGAGCGTCGGTTTGCGCGTTAATGTTGTTCCTAAGCGATTCAGGGAATCGAATTGTGTCTTTTCCCTCGTCAAACTCGTCGTCCTCGTCATCAAACACTAGATTTTCTCGCTCGGAATCGTCAATCCAAACTGTATCCCCTTCATAGTCATCCTCTTCCTGTTCGTTGCTATACGATAGCTCTGACCATAGAGGCTCCCCTTCTGCACTCTCAATAAAAATTGTCGGTTCTTCGTCTAAAAGCTCATCATCCCCAGTGCGGCTCATCCTGATTTTCGAGGTCGAAGTTCGCTGATAAGTCAAAAACTCTTCTAACGAAAAAATAGCTCCGCTTTTGACGGCAAAACTTTTAGTTGGCTCGTCTATCTGAGCTTGAAATAAACAAGCATTACTCAAATGGGCGGATTTAAGATTAGCGCCAACGAGATTTGCTCCTGACAAATCTGTTCCTTCTAAGTTAGCTCCAGAGAGATTGGCATTGGCGAGATTAGCACCGCCGAGATTAGCTAAGGATAAATTGGCATTTTGGAGATTAGCAGTTGCCAAATTGATGCCAATCAGCTCGGCACCTGATAAATTTGCCTGCGATAGGTTAGCTTCGGCAAGCATCACATGATGCAGACATACTTGAGCGAGTTGAATGTTTGCTAAACTCTGTCGGACTCGCTGCCAAAAAGCAGTTGGGCAAAGAGTTGCGGTGCGAGCGATGAAACTCAATAGGCAATCGGGATCGAATTCGAGCGGGCGATTGGGATTGCCGCAAGGCCAAAAGGGAATTTGCGCTTCTCGCGCTCCCGAACATAGTAATAAAAAGGCATTCAATCCAACAGCAGCATCAATTTGTAGAACCGTTAAAGGATTATGGAGGGCTTTGAGCTGAGAATGGGTTTGGTGGGCAATTCCTGCATCCAGCCACTGACTTTGGCAGTACGCTCGGTAGAAAGCATAGAGACGTTCGAGGAGGACGGAAAAGGAAAACATGTGAGGGTTGCGCTTCTCTTCTCGCCGCAGACATTCTACTACGAGTTCTTCGATTTGGGTTGATAACAGACCGTATCCCAGTAGAGTGTAAAGATGCTGTGCTACGTTACCCGCATCGTGGATAACGAAGGTGAGTTCACCGTACTGGTTTTGCACTTGTTGGGTCAGAGCCATCAACTGGGTCGCAATTTCTTGAGCCCCCAAGTATTCCCCTAAGCTGAGGTGAGAAAATTCCAGACGAGGATGAGGGGATGAGCCAGAGGTGTGCTCATCAGTCGTTGGTTGAGGCGAACTGGGGGAAATTTGCTTCCACATCTGGAGAGTCTCCCTGTCTCCAACTGATTGCGATCGCACCGGTGAGGAAGTGAGGGAGTGAGAGCAGGTTGTAGTTTCTCTCCCGTTTAGCTGGGAGCGGAAGAAAAGAGCTGGCAGCGGTTGAATGAAGCGAGAGCGTTGGGCTGCTGCGTTGGCGTAAGCATGGTGTGTTCGCATAGCGTCCCGTTCGCGTAGCGTCTCCGTTATGAGAAGGGAAGCATGGTGCGTTAGCGAAGCGGAGCCGTCAGGCACAGTAGCAAAGCGCAGATCGCGAATGGGTTTTGCGCTTTGCTGTGACTCGATGATAGC
>DATNPT010000375.1:0-19386 GCA_036703075.1 Chroococcales cyanobacterium | reverse complement strand
ACATCAATCGCCCGTGTAGTTGGTGGTACATCAGTCGTATCCAGTTCACTGAGCTGTTGAAAATACTCCAGAATGTCACTAAGCTGAGTTGCCATTTGCTCCTCTTCCTCATCTGTCAATTCCAAACGAGCGAGATTAGCGACTTTGCGGACTTGATCGCGGTCAATTATGGACATGGTTAGCGAGAAGTAATGAGTGGTGATTAGCCAATAGCTCTGGTCGTTGTAAAACAATTAGACCTTTTCAACAGTTAAATTTTGGCTTGGGCGGCACAAGCGTTCCAGGCTCTTGTTTGGAGATGCCCATTAGAGACTAATGACTATTAACTGAATTGAGAAGTAAGAACTTAGAAGTAAACATCCATGGCTGAGCGCCCCGTGGTTTTGAGCCAGTTTTGTGCCTCAATATAGTTGTTGGGAGCAAGGCGAATCGCTTGTTTCCAGTATTCAGCCGCCCTGTCATACAAGGCTTCAGCGGCTTCGTCGTTCCCCGCTTCCTTCTCCCGATCTCCTTGATAGTGATAAATCACGGCAACGTTGTTGAGCGCCTGAGGAAGACGAGGGTTAACTTCAAGTGCTTGATGATAAAGTTCTAAAGCTTGCTCGTGTTCACCGTTGCTCGCGTAAATCAGCCCCATGTTGTACAGAATATAGCTGCGATCGTAGGAGTCTTCCTCTAGTTTCAGAGCTTCTCTGTAGTTATCGAGGGCTTCGGCATATTCACCTTCCGCTTGAGCTGACATGCCATCCCGGTAGTAGGCAAAGGCTTCTTTGGCTTGCTTCTTGGCGGGCAGCATCTTCAGGATGAGATCCGCCATCACTGTAAAGGATTTATCGATGAAGTTATCGTTACGTTGAGTTCTGGGCATATATACCTGTGTACGATTGCTATACGATTGCGAGCAATAGATTAGGATAGCTTGCTAGCTTGGGATTTTTGGAGACTTATTTGTTAATTTAACGTCAATTGGTCACAGGGTGATGTTACCAGTCAGAAGAAGTGTTTCTCAAGAAGAAAGAGTTTCTTTTAAAGCCAAAAGCCTTAGCTAATACTGAGTTAAGAAATTTTTCTCTTTAGCACTTAGTATGCTAATTTAATAATTAAAACGCCAATACAACCAAAACGCTTCTCGTAGCCATTCTACTTTAGCTAGTGGTTTCACTCACTGAGCTGTAACTACCCGTTTGGTTTCTGTTTTGCGCCCAATGTGGGTTTCATCTTGAGCTAGATAACGGAGCTTGGGAATGAATGTTGAAAATCGCCTCTAACTCCATCAGCACCAGTCGGAAGTTTTTTTAAATCCTGCCACTGCCCCCGAAGCGTGGTTGAGACTTTGTGAACGTGTCACCTTCAACTTGGCTTTCAATTTCTCTCGTACAAACCGATTGACGGTATCGTATTTCACATCAAGTCCGCATTCTTGTTCTAACCAATCTACAATCGCTCGATAACGGCTGAATCCTTCTGGAGAGTCCAACCCGTTGCTTCAACTTTTCCAACGCTTCTCCTTGAATCTTCGGTTCGGCTCCAGGTGCTGTTTTCACTTCTAACAGTTGGACCAATCCTCCCGTGCGGTAGCTGTGTAACCCGCGGGTGATAGTTCAATGACCACGCCCCAGACGCCGACTTAATTGCTGATGCTCATTCACTTGCCCCGTTTTGAGCCACCACAGCATTTGCAACCGCTCCTTACGGACACCACTTTTAGCTTGCTTCAGTCTCCTCTCCAGGTAAGCTGCGGTTTCTGTAATCTCCAATTTTAGTCATCTTGCCATCTGTACTGAGCTATCCTATTCACCCTCCCTAGATTTTACCCAGCTTCATTTCTGATTGGTATTAGGCAAAATTGAGAATGGAATTGTAGCGGTCACAGCTTATGGAGTAATTGACAAAAATGAAAATCTCTCTCCCCCAGCCTCCCCCGTTTATTTTCAAGCTAGTGGCAACCCCATAGTTCCTTACCGCCTGGTGCGTGTCCACACTCCAGTCGTCACAGCATCTTCTCGATGCGGCGGAAGTCTCGTTCGACTTCTGCCCAGAGAGAACGATTGTGAGGATCGGTACGCAGTGCTTTTTTCAGATAAATTCTTGCCTTATTCAGTTGCCGTTCGTTAATCAGATGGCGTCCCCAACGCTGATACGCGATCGCTTGCCATTGACGCACTTCTGGATCGTGAGAAATCCGCTGAGATAATGCCTCCACCAATGCGATCGCTCTAGCAAATTTCCGGTGTTTGAGTAACTGCTGGAGTTGCTCGTAAGAACTCCACTTCAACTGTTTTTCCACATCAGATAGCTGTGGAATAAACTCAACTTTTGGTGACTTCCGAGTAACCTTCGTTGCTGGTGGTGGACAGGACGACACCTTTGCACTTTGAGGTTCGTTCCCAACAGAAACCGCCTGAGAGGGCGTTGAGACGCGATCGCTCTCAGGCGACTTGATAGTACTGAGGAGAAACTTATACGCCTCAGTTAGCGCAATAAATTTTTCGTGGGCAAACTTGTCTCCGGGGTTGACATCAGGGTGGTACTTACGTGCTAGACGCCGATAAGAGGCCTTGACTTCAGAGGTGGAGGCTCCATAGGTTAAACCCAACAAGTGATAGCAATTCGCCAGATTCATCGATTAAGGAACAGCACTAACAAATCTGACGCCCTTTTCAAGGCTCAAATAGGACTTGCTGGGCAGACCAGAAGAGACTGCCCTAGCAAGGTGACTATCCTATGGTGCCTTCTCTTCAATAACACGGTCAATGAGTCCGTACTCTTTCGCCTCTTGAGCTGACATGAAAAAGTCACGATCCATGTCTTTTTCAATCTTCTCCAGGGGTTTACCCGTATTGTTGGCGTAGATCTGGTTAAGTTGATGCCGGATTCGCAAAATTTCTCTAGCTTCGATCTCAATATCTGTAGCTTGACCGCGCGTACCACCAGAAGGTTGGTGGATCATAATCCGCGAGTGAGGCAAAGCGAGCCGCTTACCTTTCTTGCCAGCAGCCAGTAGGAAAGAACCCATTGACGCCGCTAAGCCTACACAAATAGTAACGACATCCGACTTGATGTGCTGCATGGTATCATAAATAGCCATGCCTGATGTTACCGAACCACCAGGAGAGTTGATGTAGAGAAAAATATCTTTACCGGAATCTTCTGAATCTAGGTAAAGCATGACAGCGATGATCTGGTTAGCAATCTCATCATCGACATCTCTACCCAGAAAAATGATACGTTCCCGATAAAGACGATTGTAGATGTCAATCCACTCAGTGTACTGAGAACCTGGCATCTGGTAAGGAACTTTGGGTACGCCTATTGGCATTGCATTCGCTCCGAATTCAAGAAAGATTAATGAATGAGTTGTTGAACGTAGGCGACCTTGAGAGCAAACTGAAGGGTGAAGGCAAATTATGAATTATGAAATTACTCAGGTGCTTTTTTCATCATTCATAATTTTTTAAACTTCTTTTGCCCCAGACCAGTTTTAGGAAACACCAGCAGGAAGCGGGGTGGGAAGCTCGTTAGTTTCTAAGACTCGGTCAATTAAGCCATATTCTTTCGCCTGTTGGGGCGTCATGTAAAATAGCCGATCCATATCCTTGGCTATCTTCTCGGTTGGCTGACCAGTGTTGCGAGATAGAATATCGAGCATCGTCGCTTTATTCGCTAGCACTTCTTGAGCGCGAATTTGGATATCCGTTGCTTGACCGCGAGTATAGGCTTTAGGTTGGTGCAGGACAATGGAGGCATTGGGTAGACTTGCCCGAGAACCCTTTGTCCCCGCCGACAGCAGCATCGCCGACATCCCTACTGCCATCCCAATGCAGATGGTGTGGATGGGTGGCTTGATATAGTTCATCGTGTCACAGATGGCAAAGGCTTCTGTTTCAAAGCCAACAGGTTCGCCACTGTAACTAGAGGTGCCTGTAGAGTTAATGTAGATTCGGATCGGTTTGTCGGGGTCATCATACTGCAAATACAGCAGCTCAGCAATAATTAATTCCGTTACTGCTGGCACCAAGGGCATACCCAGATAAACAATCCGCTCGTTCAGCATCAGCGAGGGTAGGTCTGGCGGCGGTGTGCGGTATGTGTTACGACCGTAATAGGTGGACTGAACAGCCTGAATGGGTAATTTCATGGTGTTTGGGGCTGTAATAATGGCGCTATCTTTTAGATACATAGTAGCGTGCCAGTGCGTGTGGCTGTGACAGGACTCGCTCGTGCATCTATCGCCGTTATTAGTCCGATTGATGCGAGATTGTTAAGTGTATCGTTATTAACCTGCGTTATTCCGTACTACTAGCGTATTGGCTTGAAGTTGCTATTATTACGTCTTGCTTGCTCAGGAGCCTTATCAGATGAAAGTTGGTTTGCACCCTGTCCTAAACGATCCCCATGTTGATGCCAATCAGCAGAGTACTCAGCGTCAGCTGTCGATCGCGATTAGTGCGATCTCCACTGGGCAAGAGCGCAACGTACCGCTAAACTTATGCCTGGTTCTCGACCACAGTGGCTCGATGAACGGACGCCCCCTAGAAACGGTGAAAAAGGCAGCAATCCAGCTAGTCGAACGGCTGAACCCAGGCGATCGCATTTCAGTCGTAGCCTTCGATCACAGAGCCAAAATCCTCGTTAGCAATCAGGAGATTGACAACCCAGAAAACATTAAAAAGCAAATCAAACGACTCTCTGCCGATGGCGGTACGGCAATTGATGAAGGTCTCAAGCTAGGCATAGAAGAAGTTGCCAAGGGTAAGAACGAAGCCGTCTCTCAGATCTTCCTCCTCACCGATGGCGAAAACGAACACGGTGACAACCAACGGTGTTTGAAATTAGCGGGACTGGCAACTGGGTACAACCTGACATTGAACGCATTAGGCTTTGGTGCCAACTGGAACCAGGACATTTTGGAAAAACTGGCTGATGCTGGCGGCGGCACCCTCTCTTACATCGAGCAGCCCGAGCAGGCGGTGGAGGAATTTGCCCGCTTATTTACTCGCGTTCAGTCAGTTGGCTTGACCAATGCCTATCTACTATTCGATCTGATGCCCAAGGTGCGGCTTGCCGAACTCAAGCCGATTGCACAAGTAGCACCCGATACGATTGAACTCCCCGTTCAACAAGAAGGCTCTCGCTTCAAGGTAAGGCTGGGAGATTTGATGACTGATGCCGAGCGAGTCGTTTTGGCGAACCTCTATATTGGTCAACTATCAGAAGGTCATCAGACGATCGCGAACCTGCAAGTCCGCTATGATGACCCAGCGTTCGGTCAAGAAGCCCTACTCTCCGAAATCGTACCAGTCCAAGCAGACGCTCAACGGGTGTACCAACCTGCTCTCAACTCTGAGGTACAACAGTCCATCCTCGCGTTGGCGAAGTACCGACAGACTCAAATTGCTGAGGCGAAATTGCAGAAAGGCGATCGGGCTGGTGCCGCAACCATGCTGCAAACGGCAGCAAAAACAGCCATTCAAATGGGAGATCAAAATGCCGCTACCGTGCTGCAAACCAGTGCAACTCGCTTGCAATCGGGTGAAGAACTGACAGAAGCCGATCGCAAGAAGACCCGGATTGTATCTAAAACCGTGTTGCAGGAGTGAGCAAGGGAACCACGACAGATATAGCAGTCTTCATTCAATGACGAGGGGACGGGAAGATGCAATTTGGAAGCGATTAGTGTACTTCACGTAATCCACAACCCCTATAAAGTGCAAAACCGGTGCCAATGCTCGACACCGGTTACTTCAATCTGACATAAATTGAACGAGCGATCGATTCAAGCTGCAACAGATGCTTGAGGTCGGGCAAAAATCATTCGTCCCGCGGAAGTCTGTAATGCGGATGTCACGACCACCCGCAATTCGCCCCCCAGGTGGTTAAGCCCTTCTTCCACAACAACCATCGTGCCATCATCCAGATAGCCAACACCCTGGGACGGTTCTTTGCCTTCCTTGAGGATTTTCAGCTCCAGACTGTCACCAGGTAGATAAATCGGGCGCACGGCTTGAGCGAGGTCGTTGACATTTAGCACCGGTACCTTCTGCAAATTAGCGACTTTACTTAAGTTGTAATCATTAGTGACCAGCGTGCCATTGATTTCCTGAGTGAAACGAACCAATTTAGCGTCTACGGTGTGAACGTCCTCGTAATCAGCCGGATGAATGACTAAGCGCTCTGGGTAAGCTTCTTGCATCCGATTGAGGATATCCAAGCCACGGCGTCCCCGGATGCGCTTTTGATCGTTGGCCGCATCAGCCAATTGCTGCAACTCTTGTAGGACAAAATGAGAAACGATGATTTGACCTTCTACAAAACCAGTATTTAGCAGTTCTTCGATCCGACCATCAATAATACAGCTAGTATCCAAAACTTTACTAGATGCTGGTTTAAGCGTACCTTCTGCGACCAAAATTGTTTCTAGACTATTCGGGTTAATCAGCCGCAAGAAGGCACGACCATGGGTATCGGCCAGACTGACGCCCAAAAAGGCAAACATGACGCTGCCCAAAATCGCTGCCAGTGGCTTAATAAAGCCAAAATCTGTGGGTAGCGGGATTAAGAAAATCGGAGCGAGCATTAAGTTGGCGATGAGCAGTCCCAGTACCAAACCAACTGCCCGCGTCAAAAGCACCTCAATTGGCATTTTACGCACTTGCGCTTGGAAGCGGCGATAGGTCACCTGCACGGTTAAGCCAACCGCAAATCCCACAATCGCGGCAAAGGTAGCCGTAATCCAGCGCAAAGCCTCTAAATTAGAGACCTGTTCCTGCACAGATTGAGGTAGAAGTTCGACGCTATCAAACCCCACCCCTGCGGCTGCTAGGATAAATAAAAGAATAATGACAAAGTCAAGCATGATTCAGTCCAAGTAATTGGTTGGTCAATCCCATAAGGAACTTAATAGACAAAAAGACGATATTTGGCAATCAGATTTATTATATCTTTCGCTCTATTTGGTTTTTTATGCCCTTTGGCTTAGGTCAGCCTTCACGCTTCTTGTATAACTAGTGACAAATTTTTCATCAATATTACTCGCGCTATTTCTAAATTTTTCCAACTAGTTTTCTCTCTTATTTATCTCAAAGCGTTCATTTAGTTCAGGATAAAGCTTCACTTGGGTGAGTGGATGCGATCGCTCGACTCATTTAATTCATAAGTGTTAATCAAATATTGGCAATTAACTTAACAATTGAAGACTCTAGGCAAAAACAACGTGTTGAATTCTTTACAGAAAGCTGAGAAAGTTTTCGAGTCTGTAATGCCCAGTTCAGCTTATGTTCATATCCCGTTCTGCCGACGCCGATGCTACTACTGCGATTTCCCAGTTTCTGTAGTCGGAGATAAAGCGACGGGCAGCACATCGGGCACTATGGAGCAATACACTGAGGTTTTGTGTCAGGAAATCGAGACAACGCCCAGGGGCGAGTCTGCTTTAGAAACTGTGTTCTTCGGTGGAGGAACGCCTTCTCTGCTATCTGTCGAACAGATCGAGCGCATCTTGAAAACACTTGACCGGCACTTGGGTATTGCGGCGTATGCTGAAATTTCCCTAGAAATGGACCCAGGAACGTTCAACCTAGAACAGCTCAAAGGATACCAACAAGCCGGAGTGAACCGAGTCAGTTTGGGAGTCCAAGCGTTTCAGGATGAACTATTAGCGGTCTGCGGGCGATCGCATAACGTTACTGATATCTTTGCAGCTGTTGAGCTACTCGGCCAAGTAGAGGTTCCCGACTGGAGTTTGGATCTGATTTCTGGACTCCCTCATCAAACCTTAGAACAGTGGCAAGGCTCTCTAGAAACTGCCGTTAAACTTGCCCCCACTCATATCTCGACTTATGACCTGATTGTCGAACCCGTAACGGCCTTTGCACGCCAATACACCCCTGGTGACAGGCCTTTACCAACTGATGAAATGACCGCTCAGATGTATCGCCTAGCTCAACAAATTCTCACGGGTGCGGGTTACCAGCATTACGAAATTTCCAACTATGCGTTGCCCACTCATCAATGCCGTCACAATCGCGTGTATTGGGAAAATCTCCCTTACTATGGTTTTGGCATGGGAGCGGCCAGCTATCTAGATGGGCGTCGGTTCACTAGACCTCGGACTCGACGAGAGTATTATGCTTGGGTGCAACAGCTAATTGAGGCTGGTGGCGTCTTGGATTGTCCAGTGACATCAGCAGCTGATATCCTGCTAGAAACTTTAATGCTGGGGCTGCGCTTGGCTGATGGTCTCAATCTCTCGAAACTGACTCAAAAATTTGGAGAAAAAACGGTACAACAGATATGGACTAGCTTTCAGCCTTACTACCAAAGAAATTGGGTAGAAATGAAGAGCGAAAATGGAACCCCCATTACAGGGCAAGATGTTCAACAACTTCCGTTAACCGGGCAGCTAAGACTCAGCGATCCAGAAGGGTTCTTATTTTCCAACACGATTCTCGCAGATGTATTTAGTCAACTGAGTTAAGACTGACAAATCCGGAGACGTAGGCAGTCGCGTTGTATCAACTTTATGTGTCAACTTTTGTAGATATTTCTGGGGACAAGCTTGCCGCCACCATGGTTAAGTATAACTGGACAAACCAGGCAGCTGAATACAGAAGCCTTACGCTGATGGAGCAAGACGAAATTGCCGCACTCGGTGCTTCCCTACGGAAAATCGATCAGAAGCTATTAACCCCAGCTAAAGAAGAGGGTGTTATTAGAGTCTGGTACCAAGGTGGGGAACCTTATTTTGATGTGTTTGTAGAACTGCGCCAAGGCAAAATTGAATGGTTTCAGTTTACTTTGCGCGGTCGATCGATATCGTGGAATCCCCAGACTTCTGCTTGGCAAACCGGGACAACCAATGAGCTGCGTACAGATGATATTTCGTTCTATGCGGCTAGCAAACTGATAGAAAGCCATCAGCAACCCGATCCTCAATTTATTGAATTAGTCCGCTCGATCCTGCGAACTCGTGCTGGAGAAGATATTTTTGACCAGATGCTAGTGCTGTTGGAGACCAAAGAGTAAAGCATTCTCTCGCTGGCTTTTAAACTTTATCCCTAGTCAGATAGAAATTTAACCTGCCTCTGTAATAATGGCTATTTGTGCCAATTAGGGGAACGGAGGTTTTTATATGGCTGGTAGCCAAGTTGGTGCCGATTTGTGGGTAAGCGAGTACATTACGCCTTGGGATATGTACGTTCATGGCGTAACCAAGGTTTTGGCTTACAAAAAAACGGCTTTCCAAGACATGTATATTGTTGAAACCGGCGCTTATGGCAAAGGGTTGGTTTTGGATGGGAAGTGGCAATCCTGTACGGGTGATGAGTTTCTTTACCACGAGCCTCTCGTCCACCCGGCCATGATTTGTCATGGTTCGCCTCGGAATGTTCTCGTCCTCGGCGGTGGGGAAGGGGCTACGGTGCGGGAAATCCTGCGCTGGAAGAGTGTCGAGCAAGCCATGATGGTGGACATTGATGGTGACGTAGTAGAAGCTTGTCGCGAACACTTACCGGAGATGCACCAAGGGGCTTTTGATGACCCGCGTACTAAGCTCGTGATTGGTGACGCTCTAGAAGTTTTAGATACAACCGAGCAAAAGTGGGATATCGTTATCTCAGACTTGTCCGACCCGATCGAAGAAGGTCCTTCGTTTCAACTGTTTACGAAAGAGTATTTTGAAAGAGTGCAACGGGTTTTGGCACCCGGAGGTTTTTTTGTCATCCAAGCAGGACCCGTAGCGCCGGTTGAAATCACCCTTCATGCTCGTCTGGTGTACACGCTAGGTTCGGTTTTTCCCAACGTGCATTCTTATGTCTCCCATACCCCGACTTATGGTTCGCCCTGGGGATTTGCCATTGGTTCGGCAGAAGCGATCGCAACTCGACCCGATCCAGCCGCAATTGACCAACTGCTGGCTGAACAAACAACAGGTGGTCTACGCTTGATCGATGGTATGACGTTGCTAGGAATGTTCCAAACCCCTGCCTATATCCGTCATGCTATTGCCGCTCAAACCGAAGTCTTTACTCTGAAAGCACCCCCGAAATTCTTCGGGAAAGGGGCACGCGGACAATAACGCGATAAGGAGTCGTACAAAAATAAGGCCGAGCTGTTGAAGGCGGCGGCGCTGTTAGTGGTCAGTTAACGACTAACTACTAACTACTCGCCAGCCCTCACCTAGGTATTGATTGGCTTGGAGTTCCCTCAAGCCTTGCTGCTAAAGCAGTAACAATTCATTACCCTAGTGTAAGGATTTATTGCGATGAACCCGAAATCTGGCTAACGCAGCCTGTATCGCAGCGTACAATTGCCTGCAATACCCCAGTAGCGAGAGTCAGACAGATTTCGCTGTGTAGCGATCGCACTGGGGAAAAACAAAAAACCTCATGCTAAGCAACCCTGCTATGCTGCGCTAACGCTATTAATTAGCTCGGAACTTGCTCATGCAGCCTGACGGACTGCCCCTCCACTCCCTGGCATTAGAACCCGCGATTGAATCTCATTTTTTGACCGTGGCACCGGATACCCCACTGGTCGATGTCTTAGCGTTGATGAGTCAATTTCGTAGCTGCTTGCTGCCCCGTGGCATTTCGGGGAGAGATGCCAAGACCATCCATTCTGAGAGCAGTACGATTCATTGCTTCGGTCAGGATTGGGAGACCGCCGTTGATGTCGCCAATACTACCGCAGGTTGCGTTTTAGTCATCGAACAATCACAAGCGATCGCAATCTTTACCGAGCGAGATATCGTTAGATTGGCGGCAGCAGGTATTTCTTTACATGGAGTAAAAATAGCTGATGTCGCTACATGTCCCCCAGTTACTCTAAAGAAATCTCAGGCTCTTGACATTTTTACCGCCCTCGGATTATTCCGCCAACATGGGATTCGCCACCTGCCGATTGTAGACGACCAAGGACAACCGGTCGGAATAGTCACCCATGACAGCGTGCGCCGAGCCTTGCAACCCGTGAATCTCCTAACGCGGTTGCGGTACGTGAGAGACGTGATGACGACACAAGTCGTTCACGCTCCAGCAACGGCATGTGTCTTGGAGTTAGCCAAGCTGATGACCGAGTATCAGGTTAGCTGCGTGGTGATTACCGAAAAGAAGGAACTGGCGGCTGGGGAAGAGGAGGCAGGGACACCCAGACGCACAGACACGGGGAATGGCAAGCGACTCGCCGCATTAGATGCATCGCTGGCTGCTCAAACTCTCATCCCGGTCGGCATTGTGACAGAGCGGGATATCGTGCAGTTCCAGGCGTTGGAATTAGACTTGTCGCGAATGGTGGCTCTCGATGTGATGAGTACGCCGTTATTTTGCCTTCATCCCTCCGATTCGTTATGGCTTGCCCATGAAGAGATGCGCCAGCGTCATGTGCGACGGATTGTTGTGGCTGGCGATCGCGGAGAATTAGTGGGAATTGTATCCCAAACCAGTCTGCTCCAAGTACTCAATCCAGCCGATATGTATGGTGCGATCGAAATCTTGCAACAGATGGTGGAGGAACGAACTACTCAATTAACGCAAACGAACCATCAACTGCGTCACGAAATTGCTGAACGTCAGCGAGCTGAGACAGCATTGTTAGAGGCACACGATCGCTTAAAAAGTCTCGTTGAAGAGAGAACGGCACAGCTAACTCAAGCCAACATGCAGCTCAAGCGAGACATTCTCGAACGTCAGCGCGTCGAGGCGGCACTGCGTAAAAGCGAAGCCAAACTGAAAAAGCAGGCAACCAAGCTCAAAGACGCCATTCAGGAATTGCGTTCCTACCAGATGCAGCTGATCCAAACGGAAAAAATGTCGTCGTTGGGGCAACTCGTCGCGGGTATTGCTCACGAAATTAATAACCCGATTAATTTTATCTACGGCAATATTACCTATGCCAGCGAGTATGTCCAAGACATCATGTACCTATTGGATCTTTACGAGCAGCACCACCCGCAGACTGTTGCAGAAATCGAGGAAGAGGCGAAGAAAGTTGACCTGAATTTTGTGAAGACTGACCTGCCGAAACTGATCAATTCGATGAAACTGGGAGCCGATCGCATTCGCGATTTGGTATTGTCCTTACGTAACTTCTCTCGCTTGGACGAAGCGGAGATGAAATCGGTCAATCTTCATGAAGGTATCGATAACACGCTATTAATTTTGCAGAATCAGCTCAAAGCCGCACCAGGGCGTTGTGAAATTGAAGTGATTAAACACTATGGCGATTTACCCCTGGTAGAGTGTTATCCAGGTCAGCTGAATCAGGTGTTTATGAATCTGCTTAGTAATGCGATCGATGCCCTAGAAGAGCCTAGAAGGCTAGATTTGCAGCGAGCCAAGTGCAATTCGCCAATTATTCCCGTACCCTTGCCTGCGATCGCGATTTACACCGGAATCGAGGACGTCAAGACGGTCGAGCATACGTCGCTATCCTCCCCTCCGACTCCGAATGCCGCGATCCGAATTGTTGATAATGGTTCGGGGATGACAGAATCCGTGCGTCGGCGTCTGTTTGACCCCTTTTTCACCACGAAAGGAGTTGGCAAAGGCACGGGTTTGGGTTTATCGATTAGCTATCAGATTATTGTCGAGAAGCACGGTGGGCAGATTAGCTGTACTTCTACCCCAGGACAAGGCACTGAGTTTGCGATCAAAATTCCGCTCCGACAACAACGTTCCTCAACCCACTTTGCCATCGTTTGAAGTCTGGCAGAGCCAACGTAGACCGAGCCTACCGCTAATCCCAAACTTTTTTCAGTAGAGTGGAAGTAATTAAGTTAAGCAACAGCTATCGTGGAGTTTCCTGTAGCCATGAGTTTATCCCTCAAGCAGCTCACCGTTTATCTGACTTTGTTAGGCTTAGGCTGTGGTGCAGGGGTGTTTGGGAGCCGCTATCTCATGGCAGACCAGCAATCGGTGGCAAACTCCCCGGAGGCGCTTCCAGCCGTATCGCAGCCTCCTTTAAGATCTCAGAGGGCGAGTCGTCCTCCGGAAGCTAATATGAACTTTATTGCTGAGGCTGTGGAGCGAGTCGGACCGGCAGTCGTTAGGATTGATGCGGCACGTCAGGTATCTGCTAGTGAGCTGCCAGAAGCGTTTAAAAATCCCTTCTTTCGACGCTTTTTCGGGAATGAGACGCCACCTCCCCAAGAACGAGTGGAGCGAGGCACAGGTTCGGGATTTATTATTAGCTCGGATGGACGCCTGATTACCAATGCTCATGTGATTTCAGGGGCAGATAGCGTGAAAGTCACGCTCAAGGACAGTCGCACTTTTCAAGGTCGGGTGGTGGGTGTCGATCCCGTAACCGATGTGGCTGTGGTGAAAATTGAAGCGAAGAATTTACCCACGGTGAGTTTAGGCACATCGGAGAAGTTAATCCCAGGGGAATGGGCGATCGCGATCGGGAATCCCCTCGGTTTGGATAATACCGTAACCGTCGGTATCATCAGTGCCTTAGACCGCTCTAGTTCTCAAGTGGGCGTTCCAGAAAAACGGGTGAGCTTTATTCAAACCGATGCGGCAATTAACCCTGGTAATTCTGGCGGCCCTTTGTTGAATGCCACCGGTGAAGTGATTGGGATTAATACGGCCATTCGGGCTGGGGCTCAGGGTTTGGGCTTTGCCATCCCAATTGAAACGGCTCAACGCATTGCCAATCAGCTATTTACTAAAGGTCGGGTCGAGCATCCTTATTTAGGGATTCGGATGACAACGCTGACACCAGACTTGAGAAAAGAACTCAATGAGGACAGCGAGCTGAACTTGAAAGTAACGCAAGATACTGGCGTTATCATCATTAGTGTTGCTAAGAATTCGCCCGCTCAACAAGCCGGACTCCAACCTGGGGATATTATCAAAAAAGTTGCTGGCAAACCCGTTAAGAGTGCGGCAGAGGTACAAGAGCGTGTGGAAGCGAGTGCTATAGGTCAAGATTTAGAAGTACAAGTGCTGCGTCAGGGTAGCACACCAACACTTCGGGTACGGCCGGCAGCGTTTCCGACTGAGGAGGCGAAAGAGTAGAGAGTGCATTCCAGCACTTCGTCCAGATTTGGCTTTATAGCAAAAGGCAGAGGGCAGAGGGCAGAGGGTAGAAGGCAGAAGGGAAAAGATTGACCCATCAAGGTTTCAGTATTTGGCGAGAGTCCTAACCGCCTTAGCGACCGTTATAAAACGGGTAACTTTGAGCGGTGTATTGGTTTTTGTAGTTGTGTCAATCCCGTTCAATAGCTAACTAGAATTGCCGGAGTTGTTGGCAAGTTGAGCTGTTTTGAATCTGGTAGGCGACGGCGTTAAGCCAATGTTGTACGCCTCTCCACATTGAGGAGAGGGAATTCTTTCAACGCCTTCTCTTGTAGGGCAGGGGCTTGAAGGCGGTTGGCTTCTTTTGTGGGGAAGGCGATCGCAACCTCCTGTAGCTCGGCATTTTTGTTAAAAAAACCTTACTCTTTTTCGAGTATTCAATCCTTTTTTGTTAATTTATAAAAATTTTACTGTAACTTATTCGAGTCTTATTTACAGTAGTTTGACCTCTGTACTACTTTTTGAGTAGGCAAGTACCAATTATGTCACCTAGCCTCTCAAGATCGACTCATCGAATGAAGTAGTTTAGGAATACAGCTTAAAGGCGTATCAACGCTGATATGAACCACAAAAAACTTTTAAAGGGTGCTGTGTCACTGGCAGAAATCATCCAGCACAGGAGGCGATGGGAGAAGCAGTCAGACCTTTGCCTACCTCACTCCTATCTGAATCTAGATTAATTTATTTTACGAAAATTATGAATAAAAGCTCGAACCTAGATTAATGTAAATTTTAGAAAAATTTAATGATATTTATGAATAATTGGCGATTTAAAACCCAAAGCAGAGTTTGAAAACGATTCTAATATATCTCAAAAGCAGGTACTAATTTAAGCGTTGGAGTCGGAACCAGGGACCCCGACAATTCAGAGAAATGGTATGAAGTCCTTCAAGAAAAACCTGACCTTGGAAAGATGCCCAAAATCAATAATTCTCATGAAGTACAAGGTCAGCCTGACGAGTACCATTCCCTGAACCCAAAGGGAGACGAATTAGAGTGGCAACAAATGCTGTATGACAGTCTTCCCTGCATTTGCTTCACTCTCAATCCAGCAGGGTTCATTGTTGCAGTTAGTCAATTCGGTGCTACCTGCCTAGGGTATGGCGCTCGTGAGTTAGCGGAGAAATCAATATTATTCGTTTTCGATCGCGAAGACCAAGTCCAGTGTCAAACTCAGTTGGCTCAGTTACTAAAACAACCGACTCAGACGAGTGAATGGAGCGCTCGCCTTGTCCGCAAGAACGGTACCATCTTGTGGGTAAAAGCGATCGCGCGTGTGGTATCCGAAACTCAATTTGAGCCAATCATCCTCCTCGTCTGTGAAGACATGACCGCTCACAGGCAAATGGAGGAAGCATTACGAGAGTCAGAATCGCTCTATCAAACGACCCTCCGCAATATTTCTGATACCGTCTTCATTACCGATAAGACTGGCACATTTACCTTTATTTCCCCGAATGTACAGGTAATGTTTGGTTACTCCTTGTCCGAAATTCGCGAACAAGGGAATATCACCAAACTTTTTGGCGAACCTCTATTCGACGAGCAAGACTTGGAAACCTATGGCGAAATCTGCCAGATTGAGCGAGAGATTACCGATAAATTTGGCAGACAGCATACCTTACTCATCGCAGTGAAGCGCGTGTCGATTCAGGGAGGTACGGTACTGTATAGCTGTTGCGACATCACCGAGCATAAACAAGTAGAAGCAGCCTTGCGGCAGCAAATTCAACGGGAGCGATTAATTGGGGCGACGCTGGGGCGGATTCATGAGTCCTTGAATTTGAGAGAGATTCTGAACACAACAGTTGATGAAGTCCGGCAATTTCTAGAATGCGATCGCGTAATTATCTTTCGTCTCCATCAAGATGGCAGTGGAGTTGTCGTCGTTGAATCGGTAGACTCCCCTTGGATGCCCATTTCAGGAACCGTCATTAACGATCGCTACTTTGCCGAAGCTTATATTCAGCTTTACCAACAGGGACGAGTCCAAGCCGTAGAAGATATCTATGCTGCCGGTTTGACGCCATGCCATATCGATCTACTGGCTCAGTTTCAGGTGAGAGCTAACTTAGTCGTTCCAATTGTGTATGAAGAGAAGTTGTGGGGGTTGCTCGTTGCCCAGCAATGCAGTGAAACGCGACAGTGGCAGCCATTGGAAATCGATTTACTCAAGAGCCTAGCTACCCAAACCGCGATCGCAATTCAACAAAGTCAACTTTACGAACAAGCCCAGTACCATTTTTTACGAGAGCAGGCACTCAATCAGCTCACTCAAGCTATCCGTCGCTCTCTAGACTTACAAACTATTTTTGATACCGCCACCCATGAGATAGAAAAACTCCTTAAACCCGACCGCGTTCAAATCGTGCAATATCATCCCAATCAAAAATTGTGGGTGACTGTAGCACACTCAAGTAAAGAGGTAGAATCGCCCATTGGTTTGAGCTTAGAAATTCCCGATGAAACGAATGATATCGCTGAGAAGCTCAAGCAATTAGAAGTCGTTCGGATTGACGATACTAGGATTTTTGAACACGAGATTGACTCCAACTTAGCTCAAGCTATTCCGGGGGCTTGGTTATTAGTACCTTTACATATTGGGGGAAATGTGTGGGGTGCGCTGGGATTGCAAATGAATGCGGGCCCCTACCATTGGCAAGATTCTGAGGTGGAGTTAATTTGTGAGGTAACCGACCAATTAGCGATCGCTCTCCAACAAGCTGAACTCTACAAGCAAAGCCGTATCGCTGCTGCAACTGCTCGAACCAAAGCGCAGCAACTCAAACAAGCTTTAGAAAAACTCCAGAAAACGCAAACCCAGCTCGTGCAGAGTGAAAAAATGTCTAGCTTGGGACAGCTAGTTGCTGGCGTAGCTCACGAGATTAATAATCCGATTAACTTCATCTATGGAAATCTGACGCATGCGAGTAACTACATCCAAGACTTATTAGACTTAATCAACTTATATCAACAGCAATATCGCCATCCCCCCCCAGAAATTCAGACCAAAATCGAACGCATTGAGTTTGATTTTTTGATCGAAGACCTACCCAAACTGCTGGAATCGATGAGGGTAGGAACAGAGCGAATTTGTGAGATTGTGCGGAGTTTGCGTATCTTCTCTCGCTTTGCCGAAGCTGACATCAAAGCGGTTGATATTCATGAAGGACTCGATAGTACCCTCGTGATTTTGCAAAATCGACTGAAGGTGCAAGCAAATCAGCCAGGAATTCAGGTGATTAAAGAGTACGGCAACTTGCCAAAAGTCGAGTGCTACGCAGGACAGCTAAATCAGGTGTTTATGAATTTGTTCACAAATGCCATTGATGCGATCGACGAGCAAAACCAAACGCGAACTCCTGAAGACATCAAGGCTAATCCTAGCCTGATTCTAGTGCGAACAGAACTCTTCAACGACTCTCAGGTCGTGATTCGGATTGCTGATAATGGTCCAGGAATGACACAGCAAGTTCAGCAGCAAATGTTCGATCCTTTTTTTACTACCAAACCTGTAGGTGTCGGTACGGGTTTGGGGTTAGCTATTAGCTATCAGATTGTGGTGGAAAAACATCGAGGTCAACTACACTGCTTGAGCAAATTGGGAAAAGGGACAGAGTTTGTAATTCAGATTCCGCTAAAGCAATCGGCTAGAATCCATGAGAACTAAATCCGGCTGCAATTCCATAGCTTTTTGAATCGCCTCTTCTCCCGTCACAATGGTGGCACGAACAGTGTACGAAGCTTAGGAAGAATTGCACTGACTTAACCATGAATCCAACCCTTGCGCGGGGGGGAGAGGGGGAGATGCTTGTCCCCCAATGGGGGTTTGGGGGAAACCCCCAAGTCCGGGTTTTTTCTAATACCTGCAACTTCCGCCTTAAGTCAGTGCCATTCAGCTTAGGAAAGTGTTATGTGCTGTCACCCACTCGTTGGAGAGCGAGGTATCAGGTAGGGGCGAGGCATGCCTCGCCCTACACAGGGTGGTTCAAAAATAAATCGGCGTACAGCAGTTTTGTAGGGGCGCACGGCTGTGCGGCCTGATGCAGGGTGTATTTCATCTCAAATTTTGACCTTGCAAACTAGCACTTTATGCCGATATCGGCTCTTGGCAATGTTGCTGAATCACCTGACAGCACTCTGCCACCGATGCTCGTTCTTTCATTGCTTCTGCTAGCGCCTCATAAGCCGTCCAGTGGTTTTGGAGAATCGTGCGAGCTTGCTGAATTGACCAACGCTCTTTGAGGGCGAACTCATTGACATGACGATCAACTAATGATAAAGCGATTCTGAGTTTCTCTCGGTCTTCTTCACCCCCCTGGGCGCTACCGTAGACTAGGGTTTCAGCCGCAATTCCCGCCATCCACACCGTACAAAACCGCTCTAAGGTTAATCGCATTTCTGGCACGTTCAAGGCATCAGGTGACAGCTTTTCTGAATCAAAGGTGACGCCACCTAAACCGGGTTGCCCTTGCTTGAAGGCTTCCCAAGCGGTGAGGGTGTAGCCTGTGATGGGAATTCCCAGGAAGTACGCAACAAGAAAGTGTCCAGCTTCGTGTCGCAAAACGCGATCGCGATGCTCGCTACTTGCACCAGCCAGCAAATCTAGCAGCAGATTAGCTCCTGTGCCGCGAAAGCGGAAACTATCCAGCGTAGCAATGCTCAAAATACCTAGCGTTGCCACCGCAGGAATGGCGGGTGAAATGTTCAACATCGGTCCGAGCAGAGCCGAGAGGGTCATGCCAAAGATGCTAATGGCAATTAAATTGAGAGCGGTTTGCTGCATGATATTTGCGGTTAGTGCTTCACTGCTACCTATTACTTTAATATTTGTAAAGTTTTTTTACACTAACGCTTTCCGCATTCTCCCCAGCAGCCTTGTTCAAGCGCTTAATTTCCGCTCACCTCAAGTCAATGAACTAATACCAATGTTCCCTTTGGCTGCCTTGGCTGAAATTGAGTTTTTTGATAGTTCTTCAGGGCGTCGGAGGCTGTTGTGTTGCTGTACCTGTCGTTTGGTTGGACGTAGGCGTGTCGGAAGTTTCTTCTGCTGAATTCGCTCCAGATGTTGAGGAAGTTTCTGGTGCTGAGTTTGATGCCGAACGAGTTAAGTTCTTCGCCGTGTAGAACGTTTTTAAGCTGTCGCTGTTGCCGACAAAACGCCAGTGCCAGGGTTCATAGGCAACGCCTTGAGGATTGTTTTTGGGAAAGGACATCTCAAAGTTGTAAACTGCTGCATTGCGCTCCAACCACTTAAACGCCCCTGTCTGCTCGAAGGTTTGGCTCAGGTTAGTTGCGGGTACTTTAC
>DATNPT010000371.1:0-5653 GCA_036703075.1 Chroococcales cyanobacterium | reverse complement strand
TTAGATGCCTATGTTGCCTCGGCCGGGGGTTTGGGAGTTGAGGAACCGGCTGCTGACTTGGGAATTGCGATCGCGGTTGTGGCCAGTTTTCGCGATCGTGTTGTCGATCCTCGCACGGTGATGATCGGTGAAGTGGGTTTAGGCGGACAAGTGCGGCTAGTTTCTCAGATGGAACTCCGTCTCAAAGAAGCCGCCAAACTCGGCTTTAAGCGAGCGATTATCCCCAAAGGTCAAACCTTACCCGATGTCGGTCTAGAAATCATTCCAGTCGGCAGAGTGTTAGATGCTATTATTGCTGCCTTGCCTGGAGGGCTGCGTCAGAATTCGGATGATGAGGATGACGACGAAATGATGGGAGAATGAGCGTCTCTTGGCTTTGCTACCTGTCTTAAGTGGAATAGCCCTGACTTAAGGCGAAAGTTGTAGTTATTAGAGAAAACCCGGACTTTGGAGTTTCCCCCAAACCCCCAATGGGGGACAAGCGTCTCCCCCAAACCCCCCGTGCAAGGTGATTAATGGTTAAGTCAGTGCTATTCCACTTAAGACGAATGCACTGACTTCAAACAGTGACCAGTGAACAGTTGGTCAGGAGTTGAGCGCGATTAATGTACCGGTGTTCTAGTGATAGCGCTTCTCGATTGGTTGTGAGGCATCTGTAGGGGAAAAGCATGTACATTGATGTCAACTTAAGGTTGGCTAAGCGGTTAAAACCGCAGCTATACAAACGAAACCCGCCTGCGCGGGTTTCAAAATCCTTAATATTTCGTTAGTCCGCGCAGGCGGACTTGGTTTTTATAGCCGCGTTAGCGTCCATTTCATTCGCCTGGGCTTAAGTTAACACCAATGACAGCCGTGCGCCCCTACAAGGTCGAACCAATTATTTCCCAAATCCCTTGCCGCGATTGCTAGAAGGCAGACAGACACATTGTTCAATCTGCGATCGCAAATTCTCCGTATCCAAATTTTGACCAATAAGCACCAACTGCGTTTTCTTGGGTCTACCGTTCCATTCATCATCCTCAATCGTGAAACGCTTACCGCTTAGATGGAAGACGTGACGATTTGGACTCTCATCAAACCAGAGAATTCCTTTAGCGCGGAAGACATTTTCTGGAAGCTGATTGTCTAAGAAATACTGAAACTTGCGGATAGCAAATGGTTTATCGCTCTCGAATGAAAGCGAGGTAAATCCATCATTTTCCAAGTGGTTGGAGTGGTGGTGATGATGCTCGTGGTCGTGGTCGTGACCGCAATCAGGAGTACATTCGTGGTCGTGGTGGTGATGTTCGTGCTCGTGATGATGCTTGTGCTCGTGTTTGGATTCTTCTAAGGCAAAATACTTGTCAGTTTCAAACAGACCCACACTGAGAATTAGTGGCAGTGGCACTTGAGATTTGGTCGTGCGGAGAATTCGGGCACCAGGTTTAATATCGCGAATTCGGACTTCCAGAGCATCGACATCCCCTTCATCGACGAGGTCTATCTTATTGAGGACAATAATGTCGCCGTAGGCAATCTGACTATAGGCGGCTTCGCTATTAAAGAGATCCAAACTGAAGTTTTCGCAGTCTACAACTGTGACAATTGAATCGAGACGAGTCATGTCTCGCAGTTCTGTACCTAAAAAAGTCAGCGCCACGGGGAGGGGGTCTGCTAGACCTGTGGTTTCCACGACCAGATAATCGACTTTGTCTTCGCGTTCTAAGATTTTGTAAACTGCCTCGGCTAGGTCGTTGTTAATGGTGCAACAGATACAACCATTGCTCAGTTCCACCATGTTGTCGCCAGTGGTGACAATCAACTCGTTATCGATGCCGATTTCACCAAACTCATTCACCAAAACAGCGGTCTTGAGGCCTTCTTGGTTCGTCAGAATGTGGTTGAGGAGAGTGGTTTTGCCGCTCCCGAGAAATCCAGTAATAATCGTGACTGGCATGCCATGCTTAGGAGCATCGATTATCTCGGCGGAGGCGGACTGAGTCGGTGTTGATTGCATAAGAGAGCTGTCGAAAGGGTCAGAATATAGGAGGATGAGGTTATTGTGTTTTTAACGGGTGGTGCTTTTGTCAGCTATTGAAATGACGGAACAATCCTAAAATTGAAGCTATTTCGCGGAATGCCACTGGGTCAGAACGTAGATAGCATCATCGTTTCTCCAACTAGCACCATTGGTTATTAACACTGGGATCGGAATGCGTACCCGATCGCCAGACCATCTTTCATTATTACGTATCCTTTAACTGCTGATTTCATTACTGTCTCTTGTCATGACCTTAACCCTTTACAATACGCTCACCCGCCGCAAAGAACCTTTCGAGCCACTGGAAGATGGCAAGGTGAGGATGTATTGCTGCGGCATCACGGTGTACGACTATTGCCACTTAGGTCATGCCAGAACTTGCATCGTCTGGGATACTGCCCGTCGATACCTGCAATGGCGCGGCTATAACGTTCGCTACGTGCAGAACTTCACCGATATTGATGACAAGATTCTCAACCGGGCGCGGCAAGAGGGAACCTCGATGGAGGAGGTTTCGGAGCGCTTTATCAAGGCCTACTTTGAGGATATGGCACGCTTGAATGTTAAAGAAGCTGATGCCTATCCCAGAGCAACCCATACTCTTGATGGAATTAAGCAACTGATTTATGAGTTGGAACAAAAAGAGTTTGCTTACCCATCGGCTGGAGATGTTTACTATGCGGTGCGCCAGTTTTCAGACTATGGAAAACTCTCAGGACGAAAGTTAGACGACATGCTTGCAGGGGCAAGCGGACGCGTTGATGATGACGAGGTATCGATTAAGAAAGACCCATTTGATTTTGCCCTCTGGAAGGGGTCAAAACCAGGAGAACCGTCCTGGGAATCCCCGTGGGGGCCAGGGCGTCCGGGTTGGCACATCGAATGTTCTGCAATGATTCGGGAGAAACTGGGTGAAACCATTGATATTCATACCGGTGGGGCTGACCTAGTTTTTCCTCACCACGAGAACGAAATTGCCCAATCGGAAGCTGTGACGGGTAAACCCCTCGCTCGCTACTGGCTGCACACCGCGATGGTGAAAGTCGAGGGGGAGAAGATGGCGAAGTCTTTGGGCAACTTTATCACCATTCGCGATTTACTCGATCGCCCCGTTGACCCGATGGCGGTACGTGTGTTTGTTCTGCAAGCACAATACCGCAAACCGATTGATTTTACAGATGATGCGATCGCATCTGCAACCAATGGCTGGCATACTCTGAAAGAGGGGTTGCTGTTCGGTTATGAGTATGGGGAACAACTCGGTTGGTCGTCAAATGGTGTAAGGGCGATTCATGAGTCGCCCCTACAGGAAAATGCGATCGTATCGCGATTTAATCAAGCAGTGGACGACGACTTCAACTTTGCTGGAGGTTTAGCAGTACTGTTTGAAGTTGCCAAGGACTTACGCCGCGAGGGAAATCTTTTCGTGCATGAAGGGAAAACCTCTTCTTCACCAGAAGAGTTGGAGAAGCAATGGCACACCTTAGTGGCATTAGCGAATGTATTCGGCTTGGAAGCACAACCGGAGGAAGCAACTCCAGAACCTACGGATGGGCCAAGCGATGCGGAGATTGAAGCGCTAATTCAACAGCGTACCGATGCGCGGAAAGCGAAAAACTTTGCAGAAGGCGATCGCATTCGCAACGAACTCGCTTCTAAAGGTATTACCCTGATTGATAAGCCCGGTGGTGTAACAATCTGGCATCGCAATTAGGGGTCGTACAAAAATAAGGCACAAGCATTGGCCCAAATCGTAGGAGTAGAGGAATAAGTAGCTTGGCGACTGAAGTCACAACTACAAAAACAAAACCCGCCGACGCGGGTTTCAATAGTCCGCGTCGGTGGACCTAGTTTCTATAGCCGCGATTTCTAATCGCCTGGTATTTTTCTATAAAAGAATATTTTTTAATCTAAAATACCCAATCTGGCAAGCCGCATAATCACACTCATTCAAATAATCCAACGGATGCCATTCATTTTTGCTAATCGATTCAAAATAACTGCCATCCTGCTGGGCAACTTCCGGCTCTATACCCGTTACATCAGCATAATACAGATAGCAAATTTCATTCGTTTGAGTCCCAACAATATATTTCCCTAGTGGCAAAACCTGAACTGAAAATCCAGCTTCTTCATGCACCTCTCTTACCGCTGCTTCCTCTGGTAATTCCCCTTCATCTATACCCCCAGTAATGGGGCAAGGATAGAGTTTATGTTCTTCGTTAATATCGGGAATATTGATACAGAGAGGCTGCTGTCTAATCAGAACCTCATACTCTCCTCTGTTAAGATTACTTCTTCTCAGAAGAAATATCGCAACGGAATCTCTTCCTTTTCTTTCTAGATAATGAAACCCCCTAATCGTTTCCTTGACAGTAATCCAATCAGTCCTAAAAATAGTTTTCTCTTTGTTCATCGTGCTGGCTTCAATGTAGTGACTGATAGCACTCGCCTACTGCAATAATCAATGATTGTCCTAGTTCAATGAGCAATGCAATCAGTTCCATCGGGAGTTGGTCAGTTTTCCTTAAATTCAGTAACTATTGTTACTGAATTTAATTGGAATATCAAATCTAATGTTCAACTTTCATAACATTTTTAAGGCTAGAAAGCTGCCGCCAGGATTAGTAGATGAGGGTTAGTCCTTAGGGCTGTGATGTTCGTGCCAGTGGCGGGCGATATCAATCCGGCGGCAAAGCCACACGCCGTTATGTTGCTGCACGTAGTCGAGGAAGCGAGCAAGAGAAGCGGCTCGTCCCGGTTTACCTACTAGGCGGCAGTGTAGACCGACGCTCATCATTTTGGGAGCGGTTTCCCCCTCGGCGTAGAGAACATCAAAGGCATCGCGGAGATAGGCAAAGAATTGGTCGCCGGAGTTAAATCCTTGGGCAGTCGCGAAGCGCATGTCATTGTTATCGAGGGTATAGGGGATGACCAAGTGGGGTTTGCCATACTCATGCACCCAGTAGGGGAGGTCATCGGCATAGCTATCGGCATCGTAGAGAAAACCGCCTTCTTCTACGATTAATCGTCGGGTATTGATACTATTGCATCCGATGTAACAGCCGAGAGGACGACTGCCTGTCACCTGCGTGTGAATAGCGATCGCGTTTTGCAAATGCTCTCGTTCGGTTGGTTCGGCAAAATCCTTGTAGTCAATCCAGCGATAGCCATGCGTGGCAATCTCCCAATCTGCTTCTAGCATGGCTGCCACAGTTTCGGGATTTCGCTCCAGTGCCATTGCCACACCAAACACCGTGACTGGAATATTCCGTTGAGCAAACATTCGATGCAAGCGCCAAAAACCCGCCCGACTGCCGTACTCGTACATGGACTCCATGTTCAAGTATCGCGCTCCAACTCGCGGCTCAGCTCCTATTGATTCTGATAGAAATGCCTCAGAACACGGGTCGCCGTGCAGGATGCAGCTTTCCCCACCTTCCTCGTAGTTGATGACAAACTGCACGGCAATGCGAGCGCGATCGGGCCATTTAGGATCGGGTGGGTTACGACCATAGCCCACTAAGTCCCGTGGGTAATGTTCGGGCATTGTTGCTATTGGCTAAATAGACTCGGCACGGGCATAAACTGAGCTGTTGCTTGAGCTATCATTGATAAGATGTTGGCTGCAAG
>DATNPT010000476.1:0-20227 GCA_036703075.1 Chroococcales cyanobacterium | reverse complement strand
ATTTGCCAATCCTAAGATTCGCGATCAACTGCCACGTCTGTGCCTAAATAGCTCCGCTAAAATCCCAAAATTTGTGCTGGGTTCTCTGCGCGACGCGCTGCGACAGGAAGGAGCGATCAATTACATGAGTTTAACGGTTGCTGCCTGGTTCCGTTACCTCAATGGAAAGGATGATCGAGGCAATCCCATCCCTATTGATGACCCAATGAGAGATATCTTGACTCAGCGAGCTCGCGAAGGTGGCTCCGATCCCAAAGCCTTGCTCAGCCTATCTGAGATTTTTGGAGACTTGTCGCAGTCGCCGCGTTTCGTCGAGGCAGTTACTGACAAGTTGCATAGCTTGTATGAGTTGGGTGCCAAAGGAACGCTAGCCCGAACGACGCAGGTCCACTAATGGCATTATCAGCTTATTATCACGAGCGGAGGGCGATTGGCTGACGTAGTAATTGGTTTAGATCTGGGGACAGGAGGAGTGCGGGCGATCGCAGTTGACCTGCAAGGGCAAATTATTGCTCAGATGACGAGAAGCTATCCCCTGTTAACCCCACAGTCTGGTTGGACGGAGCAAAACCCATCGGATTGGGTTGAAGCCAGTCTAGAGGCTCTATCCAATGTCACCCAACAGCTAGATGGACACCGAGCAATCGCCCTCGGTTTGTCTGGACAAATGCATGGGATGGTTCCGCTTGATGCAGACGACAGAGTCATCAGAGCAGCCATCTTGTGGAACGATCAGCGCACGGGTAAAGCTGTTGAACAGATTGAAGCGACTATCCCCCGTCAAGAGTTGATCCAGCGCACTGGAAATCCTGCAATTACAGGGTTTCAGCTTCCAAAGTTGGTGTGGTTGCAGACTGAAGAACCGCAAGCCTATGCTCTGCTCCGGCAGAGCCTGCTACCAAAAGATTATCTCGGTTACGTACTGACGGGTGAACGAGTGACAGAGCCATCCGATGCGTCTGGTGTGGGGTGTTTGAACTTGACGAGTCGGCAATGGGACACGGATATTCTCAATGCTCTCAATATTAATCCAGCGTTGTTCCCGACTGTGGTTGAGTCTACTGCGATCGCGGGACGGCTGCGATCGGACATAGCCGCCCGTGTGGGACTCCCTGTGGGATTACCTGTAGTTGCAGGAGGAGGCGATAATGCAGCAGCAGCAGTGGGGTTGGGCATTTCATCGAGTAATCTCAATCGAGGTAGTCTGAGTATCGGCACCTCAGGTGTAGTCTTTGCACCATGCGATCGCCCGATTCCCGATCCACAAGGTCGGGTGCATTTGTTCTGCCATGTGGATGGTGGATACCATCTACTAGGTGTGACGCTGGCGGCAGGGGGTTCTTTGCGTTGGTATCGAGACACCTTTGCACCGCAAATTGCCTACACCGATTTGATGGATGTGGCAGAAAATTCACTTCCCGGTGCTCGTGGTATTCTATTTCTGCCCCACCTATCCGGAGAACGCAGTCCACACCTCGATCCAGATACTCGTGGTGCTTGGGTAAATCTGTCATTGGCTCATACGCAGGCGGATCTGATTCGTGCTGTACTAGAGGGTGTGGCATTCAGCCTGCGAGCAGCGTTGGATGCGATCGGCGGGATTACTCCCGTCGATCAACTCATGGCAACAGGTGGAGGGGCGCGATCGAGCATCTGGCTACGAATTTTGGCAGATGTTTTGCAAACAGAACTTATCGCTCCCAAAGCTGAAGAAGGAGCCGCTTACGGAGCAGCAATCATAGCCATGGTGGGGGTTGGTGCGTACCCTAATTTAGAAGCTGCATTCGAGATGCTGCCATCGGAGAGAAAGACGGTACAACCACAAGCCAATCCTGTCTACGAAGCAGCGTTTAAGCGATACAGGTTACTGTACGAAGTCCTCAAAGCCGTTCGGTAAGATCGTGAAAGCCAACAGATCGACAGATCGAAATTATTTTGTCACTGGGTTAGCTGGAAGATGTACTGGAATCTCCACGATCAACTCTGTTCCTTGCCCTGGAGCAGAAACACAACTGATTTGACCCAAGTGTTTTTCCACTACAATCTGGTAGCTAATCGATAATCCCAAACCTGTGCCATGCCCCACCGCTTTCGTGGTAAAAAATGGGTCGAATATCTGAGCCTTCACCGCTTCATCCATGCCCGAACCATTGTCGGCAATGCGAATGACAACGAACTGGGAGCTAGAAATTAGCTTAGTTCCCTTTTGACCAGGTTGGGGGCTAGAACTACTTCCGGCATGGGAGACGCGCCCTTTCGGAGTTTTGATTTTTGATGGTTGACTTAATGATGTGCTGATAGTAATTATTTGTGGAGAAGTTTGATTTTCTAAAGCATCAATAGCATTTGAGAGTAGATTCATGAATACCTGATTCAACTGACCAGCATAACAGGTCACTAGAGGCAATTGACCGTAGTTTTTAATCACCTGAATCTCGCTTCGAGCGCCTGCTGCCCTCAGTCGAGGCTGCAAAAGTCGGAGAGTATTATCGATTTCCTCATGAATATCTACAGCTTTGAGTTTTGTGTTATCCAATCTAGAGAAACTTTGCAAGCTACTCACGATTTCGCGGATGCGTTCAGCACCCATCTGCATGGAATGCATTAGTTTTTGCCAATCTTCGACAAGAAAATCTAAATCAAACTCGTCAGCTAGCTGCTGAATTTCTAGGGTGGGGTGAGGGTAAGCCTGCTCATAAAATTCAACCAGTTTTAGCAAGTCCTTGAAGTATTCACAAGCAATAGGAAGATTGCCATAGATAAAGCTAACAGGATTATTAATTTCATGAGCAATTCCAGCCACTAGCTGCCCTAGTGCTGCCATTTTTTTTGATTGAATCAATTCTTCTTGGGTGGACTGAAGTTGATATAAGGTTTCTATCAAACCCTTGTTACTCTCTTTCAACTTCTGATTGGTTGTAGCTAATCGAACGTTAGTGTTTGCTAATTCTTCATTTTTATCTTGCAGGCTTTTTTGTAGGCGTTGCAACGCTAAATGGGTTTCTACTCTTGCCAAAACCTCTTCCATCTGAAACGGCTTGGTGATGTAGTCCACTCCACCTACCTCAAAGGCTTTCACCTTATCTAGCACCTCATTGATGGCGCTAATAAAGATTACCGGAATATTCTTGGTTCGTTCATCCGCTTTCAACTGAGAGCAGACTTCGTATCCATCCATTTCCGGCATCATGATGTCAAGTAGAATTAAATCAGGAAGGAAACCTCGTGCTCCCGATAAAGCTAACTTCCTATTGGGTACAGGTCGAACTTCATATCCTTGTTCATGCAAAATACCGACTAACAAGCGCAAGTTTTCTGGAGTATCGTCTACTACTAGAATATTGCCTTTAAAATTATCGGTTTTGAGAACATTCATCTCACTTAGTCTGCTCTGTACTGGCAGTAATTAAATTCAAAATTTTGTCGTATTCAAAATTATTGATACTCTGAGCGAGAGCATTGGCAAGTGCGGTATTTTCTGGACTAATCTGTTCAATTAAAGCGAAAATTAACTTTAAATCAACATTGAGTATCGCCTGTTCTAGGTTAGCTACCCATTCTCCAGGTAGCGCACCTAGAGCAGCAGCAGTCAGTATATCTTGCTTTCCATTTGCTATTAGAGAGGAATCCCTTTGACTTGGGTCTTCATACACAAATTGCACTCCGATATGTTTGTGCATCGCTTCAAAAATCTCGGCGTCGCGGAAAGGCTTACGCAGAAAATCATCGCAACCTGCTCTTAGAACAACGGCTCGCTCTTCCTCCAAACTGCTGGCAGTCAGGGCAATAATTGCAGTAGTTTGACCTTTGGTCGTTGCTTTAATGTGTTTGGTGGCTTGATAACCATCCATCACGGGCATCCGCATATCCATCCAAATCAGGTGTGGCTCAAACGTTTCCCAAACTGCGATCGCTTCACTACCATTACAAGCTTCTCTCAGTTCAAAACCCAGGGGATTGAGCAGTTTCATCAATAATTGACGATTAGTCAGTTTGTCATCAACAATCAAAATACGATATCGAGGTTGATTAGGTTCGAGGGCAATGACTTGGCGTCTCAGTTGTTGGCTTTCGATGTCTTTGGCATCAACCACACAGACTGTAATGTCAAACTTGAAGACAGTCCCTTTGTCTAGCTGGCTACTCACCGTCATTGCACCACCCATCAGTTGCACAAATTGGCGTGTTATGGACAACCCCAATCCCGTTCCTTCTTGTACTTCTTTACCCGTTTTGCTTTGAACGAAGGCTTCAAAGATGCTATCTAATTCTTCCGGAGCAATGCCTACCCCCGTATCTTCTACTTCAAACACCAGACGGCAATTGGGGGAATTCTTTCTTGTCTCCTCGTCCTCCTTGTCCCGATTCGCCATTCCCGATTCGCCATTCCCGATTCCCACTCTTAGCGACACCCTACCTTCTTGCGTGAATTTAATCGCGTTATTGAGCAGGTTAATCAAGACTTGGCGTAATTTGACCTCATCGGTGCGGATATAGCGAGGGACTTCGGCGGCGCGATTGCGCGAAGCGTAATCGCAAATCAACTGCAATCCTTTATCCTCAGCCTTAAGCTGGAACATATCTTCCAAGTCATCCAGCAGACGATATAGGTCGAAGTTGTTTTCGTTAAGGGTAGTACGCCCAGCTTCAATTTTGGATAAATCTAAGACTTGGTTAATCAGGGTGAGCAGGTGTTCGCCACTACGACTGATAATGCTGATGTTTTCCAGATGTTCTGGTGGAAGGGTTTTGCTCCTAGTTATGACTTGAGCAAAGCCAAGAATCGCGTTGAGAGGCGATCGCAATTCGTGACTCATGTTGGCAAGGAATGTGCTTTTGGCTTCGTTTGCCACTTCAGCTTTTTCTTTAGCTAAGGCTAATTGGGCAGTACGTTCTACGACCTTTTGCTCTAACGTGTCAAATGCTTCTTTCAGTTCGGCATTGGCTATTCTCAGTTTGGTATTTGCCTGTTTATTTTCGGCTATGACAGCAGACAAGATTAAGGTCGTTAAGGCAATCACGCCCAAGAATGATTGCAAAAGTAATAGAGATTCATTTTGAGAAGTCCGAACAAATGGACCAAAACCCTCAACAGTTCCCACGATTGAGATAACTGATATGATAACAACCAGTAGCGTGGATGCTGGTTGTCCGAAGCGAAACGCAGCCCACACTAACAAAGGAATCAGCATATATACGACTGGATACCCACCCCCAAAGGTAATCCGAGTAATGGCAACAGCTAGGAATATTAAGATAGCGCCTTCAGCAAATCGTTGTTTGAATTGTTGCCCCGGTTTTTTGATGCCTTGACTCCAAGCGAGAACCACAGGAGTGAAGACGAGAATTCCCACAACTTCTGATATCCACCAAGTCCACCAAACCACTCCATACGCTGACCAAGGCGCTTCACCGAACAAACCTAGAGCCGTCACGCCAATGTTGGCATCGGCTATGGGACTGAGCAGCGCCGCTAGGAATACAAAGGAGAAAACATCTCGAACGCGGTTCAAGGGCTGATGATTGCCAACCGAGCGTTCGATCAGATAGGCAGCTAGGACAGTGCCGACAGCGTTGCCAATGCCGATGCACAAACCGCTCGCGATCGCTGTTCCTGTAAGCTGTTCCCCTATAAAGTGAGCCATGCAACCACCCAGGAGAACTCCAGGCCAGAGGTGGTAGCCGAGGAGGAGGACTGCTGCCAAAGCAATGCCAGCAGCAGGCCAAATCGGTGTTGCATATCCATTGACGGCAGCAAAAAACAAAGACCCCTTCGCCAAACCGCCATAGATAATAGCCATCAGCACGACTTGCCAGAGATTAGTCCGGTTTCGAGCTAATGGAAGAAGGGAGTTTCTGAAACTATTGGCGATCGCGCTAATCATAAAGATTCATCGCTCAAATTTTGATAAAGGGAACAATCAGCGCAGTCCACACACGAAATGTCTTACTAAACAGGTGCTTGAGCTGGATCGAGGCTTCGGTAGACATTAAAGCTATTGAGTCAGGTTATGCTCTTTTCCTTTCTCTATTGAAGCCAGATCTTACATTAGACAGATGTTAAATTTTGAGAATACCTCTATACCCGAAGCGAATTGCCTGTTTTTCGATAAAGATTATTGTTTAGCATCTGTGGGACAGTGAGCTGGAGTTTGCCAGGTATCATGAGGTGTCACGTTCGATGAAGAAGCCGTGAGGACAACCTGCCCTTGTTCATTGATGCTCCATCCTTGTGCTTCCACCAGTTGTTTGGGAGCAGAACTTCTGGGGGTTGTCGGCGCTGGGGGTGTGTTATTCTCCTGAGAGTTGAGGGTAATCCAATTCGGCGTAATGACAGACTCACCTTGGAGGGTATCGTTGGGGCTGGAGGATATGCCACCACGCCCTGTGATGGTAAAGCTATTACTCTTTCGCTCTTTGTTACTAGCCGTACAGCGCTGATCGATTTGTTGTGAGGCATCAACCACGTTAGTAGGTAATTCGGCTAATCCTCGACTGGGGTCAACACCAGGAGTGTTAAGGGCAAATGTCCCCGACAAACCGAAGGTGGAACTGACGGTAATGTCATTTTTGGGGGTGCGTTGGGGTCTAAATTGGATGCCGAATAGTCCTTGAGTGGTGACATTGACTCGTCCCCCGTTGCCTTGTTCGGCGTTGGCGATGATGTCGCTGCCTTCGGGGCCGGTTGGGGGTGTGGCAACGATTAAGGTAGAGTTGATGGTGACGTTGCCGCCGTTGGCGTTGTCGAGAGCGCTGGCAGAGATGAGGCTTTCATTATCCATCCGCAGTAATTCTAAACCGGAGAGAGTGATGTTGGCTCCGCCTTCAGGGCTACTGGTTCCGGTGACAGCAGAGAGGGTGCCTCGGTTGAGAGTTAGGGAATTAGCGGTAATATTCAAGTTGCCTGCTTGTCCTTGGGGGCTACTTACCGTAACTTGTGCGCCATCGGTGACAGACATTTTGTTAGTGTTAACGAATAAGTCTCCGGCAATACCACCAGCAGTGGCATCCACGGATAGCTCACCTGTTCTACTTAGTTGTACTGACTTAGAAGCATTAACGATTAAATTACCTCCCTTGCCCTCCTTAAAAGTACTAGCACTCGCTGCTGCACCATCGGTAACGAGCAACAAAGGAGTAGTAATCTCCAAATTCCCTCCATCTCCTGGACCGTCAGTTTGTGCAAATAATCCACTGGGAACCTCACCATCAGCAGAGGTACCAATCAGTTGCACGGCTTCGGAGGCATTAACGAGCAACCTGCCTCCCTTGCCTTCACTGTCAGTACTAACATTTACCGCTGCACCATCGGTAACAAGCAACAAAGGAGTAGTAATCTCCACATTCCCCCCATCTCCCTTGCCTTTAGTTTGTGCGAACAAGCCACTGCTACCCTGACCATTAGCAGTGGTACCTATCAGTTGCACAACTTTGGAGGCATTAACAAACAATCTACCTCCTGTGCCTTCACCTTCGGTACTAACATTCACCGTTGCACCATCGGTAACGAGCAACAAAGGAGTGGTAATCTCCACATTCCCTCCTTTTCCCTTACCCAAAGTTACAGCACCTAAGCCACTCGCAAACTGACCATCGGCAGTGGTACCTATCAATTGCACAGCTTCGGAGGCATTAATCATTAAACTGCCTCCGTTACCGTCACCAATGGTACTAGCATTCACCACTGCACCATCAGTGACTAGCAATTGAGGAGTAGTAATCTGTATATTCCCCCCATCTCCTGTATCTAGAGTTGCAGCAACTAAGCTACTGGCAAACGGACCATTAGCAGAGGTACCCATCAGTTGCACAACTTTGGAGGCATTAACAATCAAATTGCCTCCTTTGCCCTCACCAAAGGTACTAACATTCACCGTTGCACCATCGGTAACGAGCAACTCAAGAGTGGTAATCTGCACATTTCCCCCATTTCCTGTGCCGTCAGTCTGTACAAACAAGCCACTGACAAACTGGCCATCGGTAGAGGAACCCATGACTTGCACTCCTTGGGAAGCATTAACAATCAAATTGCCTCCCTTGCCTTCACCAGAGGTACTCGCACTCACCTGTGTGCCATCAGTTACCTGCAACTGCCTTGCCTGGATATTAATATCACCTCCTTTCCCTACTCCGGCAGTGTTACTGAAGACTATGCTATTTGTAAGCGAGACAGTCTCGTTGGCGAGCAAGGTTATATCACCAGCATTACTAGCGTTAGAAGAGGAATCAATACCACTGTTGGTAATCGCTATATTGCGTCTTGAGTCAAGAATAACTGAGCTACCATTTCCTCCAAAGCCAGTGGCATTAAGTCCATCACCAAACACCCCTGCTCCTGTTACAGTTATGTCTCCACCTGGCAGTGCAGGATTCGGTTGGTACTGATTGGTAATAAAAACCAGTCCATTGGGACTAATCACGACATCACCGATAGTAATATTCGCACTCGTTGGCACATCAGTTAGAGAGCCTTGACCAAAAAATCCGTCCGTAGCCGGGTCAAAGCCCGTGACTCCAGAAACACCAATGAACGCTGGAGCTACACCTGCTCGAATATCAAGGGTTGGCTGAAGACTACCATTAATGGATACCCTAGAGCCATTAGATAAGGGCACTGTCTCTTGAAGATAGTCAACGCCAGCAACTCCTGTTTCTGCACCTGTAATCACGATAGTGCCAATATTCACCTCACCCCCTGCCAAAATGTGCAAGGAGGTTCCTTGGTAAGCATCAAAACTAACATCCCCAAGAGAGCGAATAATCGGGTCATAGGGACTATATAAATCCCCCAAACTCCCATCCAACTTTTCAATCCGAAAACTGCCTCCACTCCAATAGTGAGCATCCCCTCCCACGGTGTTGGCACTTCGCAACACCATATTCCCACCCGAAAATAACCCACTATTGGGATGATTCAAGGCAAAAATATCTACTGCTTGATTCCCCTGAACCAGCAACGTTCTACCCGATGAGGCAATAAAAGGACTTGTCGCAGAGTCCCGCATTTTCACTGTATCAGTAGCTTGCAGAGTCAAATCCCTTCCCGCAACCAGCTGTCCCTGTAAGTCCAGATTGCCAGCAGCCAGCGTTAAATCTTGTCCTGCTACTAAATTTCCGGCATTAGCAATCGTCGCTCTCGGCTGATTTGTTCCATACTGCACCCCTGGAGTGACATTCATCATCAACAACGGCGGTGCTTGCGGATTCGTTCCACTAAACTTACTCCCGTTAGGAAACTTGAAACTACTTGCCGTCGTTGCAAAAAACGAACCCCCAATCTCTAATCGAGCATTTTGACCAAAAATAACCCCATTCGGATTGAGGAAAAACAAACTCGCCGTCCCATTCGTGCGAAGCAATCCATCAATATTAGAAACCGAGTTCCCCGTTACCCGACTGAAAATATTCTGAATCTGCAAGGCATTATTAAAAAACGCCTCACCTCCCGTCGGTACAGAAAATTCGCTAAAGCTGTGGAATAGGTTAACTCCTCTCTGGGTTCCCCCATCAATCGTACAAACTATGCACCCTGGCGTGACTCTCGAATTAACCGGAAGCGTGTTATCTGGAACGATTTGCGCCTTGGCGGGGCTGATAGTTGCACAGCCAAGGACAATACTACTGGCTGCCCAGAAGCAGGGAATAAATCGTGTCATGAGACATCTTCTACCAGCTAGTTTACAGAGATTGTAGGTAGTTATTCCCTAAGAGGGGTGTCAAATTTTATGACGTAGGACTTCCTGTCTGGATACCTTATCGCCCCCTACCGTCCCCCAATTCTGGGGAAAGCTATTTGAAACTTGCCCTCAAATTTTTAGGGTTAGGGGGCAAGTTTCGATTTGTGTAGGAAGTCTAATACACTCCCGCAGAAGGCGTCACTTTAATACGCCAATCAGCCATCTGAGGTACTGCAACTAAAGTAAGTGACAACACTTCTCCTACCCAATTCTGTTCGCTAATCTCCACACCCGTTGCCTCAACCTGACTCCCTGACTCCAACCCAGTCCACAAAATTCGGAAATTCAGCTCATCAGGCATTCCTGGGTAACTTCCCCGAACTGGCTCACACGTCAGAATATGGGTATCTCCCTCAATCTGTTGGGTAAATCGCCGGCGACTCCCTGCATCAGTTCGATAACTCATGCTCTCGCCATCATCTTCATAAAAATCCAGTTCCCCTGAAGCCCCAGTATAGACTTCCAAAATCAGAGCTTCTGGCGGTGCTGTCCCAACTCGTCGGGAAACTTCCGATAGAGGCAAAATTGCCCCGGCACGAACAAACACGGGTACTTCGTTGAGCAGCGCAAACAAATTCAACTCTTGCGATTCTGGGTAAAATTGATTTTGCGATCGCTTCCACCAACCTCCATCAGGCAAGTAAACTGAGCGATACCCCCCTGGTTCGACTACTGGCGCAACTAACAACTGTTCGCCCAATAAAAACTGCGTGGGTACCTGATACGCTTCTGGGTCTTCAGGATAGGCAAGGTACAGGGGACGACATAAAGGAAGCCCCGTCTCATAAGTCACCCGCGTCAGGTGATACAGGTAGGGAATTAGCTGACTTCGCATCTGCAACGCCTTCTGCACCGCTTCCAGTACCCAGCGCCCGTAATGCCAAGGTTCGCGTCGCCCGTGGTCGGAATGTAACCGGACAATCGGGCAAAAGCAGCCAAATTGTACCCAACGCACCAACAGTTCTGGGTCGATGGTGGGAACTCCTGGCACATGACCAAAAAAACTGCCCAAATCGTGCGCCCAGTAGCTTACCCCCACATTACCCGCTCTTGCTGTGAAATCCACGAGAAACTGAAGAACTTCCCAATGGGCGTAGGTATCAGCCGAAAACTGTACCGGGTAGCGATGCGAACCCAAACCCCCAGCCCGCGAGAGGATGAGGGGACGACGATTACTCTTGGCTTCTAGATGCGTGAAATAAACGTGGTTTGTCCACAACTGGGAATTGACACCGGGATGAGTCGCGTTAAACCCGTCAATCCACCAAAAGTCGATGCCATCCGCTTCGCGAGGGTTGTGGAGTTCCTGCATGAATAATTTGGCTTCCGGCTCAGATGCGAGATTGAACAGTAACCACCCGTCTTCAGATGCAGGGTCATTTAAGCTGGGAAGGGTTTGAGCGTCGGGTTGCCAGGAGTCAAAAATCCACTCTGATATGGGATTCTTGGTTGCAAAGACTTCACCCGTCTTAACTTTGGCAGGGTCGAGTCCTCGCGCTTCGCACAGAGCTTGAAACTGGCTATCTTGAGGCGATACTCCTTCGATGTGAAGGTTAGCACCAATGTGTAATCCAACGCCGTGCGCCCACTGGAGAAACGCTTTCGGGTCGGGGAAAAAATCTTGATTCCAGTCCCAGCCACACCAACCACTCTCATGCCAATCGACATCGAGAACCAGAACATCTAGAGGTAATTCCAGTTCGTCAAAGCGATCGCATAACTTCTGGTAATCTGTATCATGCATGCGATCGTAGAGTGAGAACCAGACGCCAAATGCCCAACGCGGCAGCATCGGTATACGTCCGCACAATTGCACAAAGTCAGAAAGAGCCTGTGCGTAGTCAAAACCGTAGGCGAAAAAGTACCAGTCTTGGTTCTCCGAGTCACGGCGTTGAGCTAGCCATCCGTCTTTTATTGGTGCGCTGCTTGAATCATTGAGGACATAATAACCGCTACGACTGAGCAAACCGGGGGGAAAGTGATGCCATTGTTTGAGAAAATTGCGATCGCATTCCGGAAGTTCCTCATTGCGGAAGGCGTCTAAATACCAGAGAGGCGGTTCTTCAAATCGAGTCGTTTCGCCCTTTTCCCGTAAACTTTTATGAATGGATTTCAACGGGGTGTAAAGCCATTGGTTTGTGTGAGGATAGCTTTGGGAAACCGAAGCGGGATGCACTCCTGTGGGGCGAAAGTTTCGATGGATGAGGTCGAGACTGGTAAAGGTTCCCCCTAAATTTTCGGTATCGACGGTTGAAGGCATCCAAGTACCGGAACGCTTGCCACAAGTCCAGTGGATTTGCAGATTGTCGTCGTTGAAGGGTTGGTTATCAGGTCGATAGATGATTTGCATACACTCGGTATGCAGGTGCAGCACGCCCTCGCGCGTCTGCTCAATTGTTTGGAATGGTACTGCGTCGGGTCGAGTAAAAGCGATCGCTGTGGGATAATCTTCAAATTGAGCCAATTGCGATCGCTCCAGACGCACTAAGCCATTACTCAACGCGCTAAAGCGAGCTGTTCCACACACAACGCGATTGTCAACGACCTCATATTCCACGAGATGCACCCCTACTAAATTATGAATAATGAGTTATGAATTTTAATTCAAATTCATAGCTTCACTTGACTTTGCTGGTAACACTTTTCTACGTTACCCAGTCATATCGTGAGCTGTTGTCAGCAGAAAGGTAGAGCTTAGAAAATCATCTGGGGATGAATCAACTGATAACCTGCGTTTTTTATCTTTTGATTCGATACTCGTGCATTATAAGGTCGAACGCTTTTGTGAGCAGTATCCCAAATTACGTAAGGTGAATGATGCTTTTCACACAGCGAGTTGAGGAGCTCTCGACTGGTGAGATGTGCATCATCCACTAAATTATAAATACCGTCTAATCGTTGTTTACGGGCAAATTCAATCGCCGCAACAATGTCATCCAGATGAATCCAATTTGTGGCATCTTCACCCTTCCCAGGACGAGTTGTGCCAAATACGCGACTAAATATCTTTATCAGTTCTCGATTGGGACCGTAAATTCCTCCCAATCGTAGGATACAAACCTTCAGGCGATCGCTAGCTGCTGATAGCAAAACTTGCTCGGTTTGAGCGAGGATCTGAGCATTGTGGTTAGTTGGTTTCAGAGGTGATGTTTCATCCACCCATGCACCATCGCGGTCACCATAAACCGAGTAGCTTCCCGTGTATAGTACTTGTCGCACGCTTGGAGTTTGTTGTAACGCGGAAACTAGAGTTTGAGCCGTTTGGAGATAAGTCTCTTCGTAGACATCAGAACTCTTAGCACCGATACTCAACAGCACTGTATCTTGGTCTTGCAGTAACGTTTGCAAACCTTCTAAGTCATTCCCATGAACGATCGCGACTCGTACTCCTAGTGCTTCGAGTCGAGAAACGCGATCGGGAGTCGTGGTAGTCGCGGTAACAACAAATCCTAACTCTTGATGCCAATAGCGAGCAATTTCTGTACCAACATAACCACAGCCAATAATTACAACATTCATTTGAATTATGAATTGTGAATTATAAATTATGAATGCTTGATATAGCGATTTTCGTAGTAATGAGGTACATCTAACTTGCTTACCTATCCCTCATCTCCGATTTCCGAAAATCCAGAATTTTGTATCTCATCCCCAAAAGAACCGCTATAACCTATTATTCGTTGTCTTCGTTGGCGGGAATTTCACTGACAATCTCATAGAATGCTGTATTTGGAGGTTTAGCAAACAAAGGTGACATTTCCTTCAAGATGGATTGGTAAGCTTCGTTTTGATTGGCTTCCATATCTCCCATATCTTCCCAAAAAATTACTGCAATGCCTTGGTCTGTTCCTGGCGATTGCAATAGGTATGCCCCTTTAAAGCCTCGGGCATAAGTAGAGACAGCTTTTTCATAGAGGCGCTTTGCCTCTTCAAATTTGCCGGGTTTAAATTCTCCGATGGCAACATAAGCAAATTTATGTCTGAGGAAATCTAGAAATTCAGTCATTGTTTCTTCCGAATGATTAAGCGATCGCTTTTCTCTACCAATCAAAAAAGGATAAAAAAGTTCTTTAGCAACGGTGGATGCCAAGAGGTTTTCAAGCGCTTCGATATTTGGCTTTTTCAATTAACCCTTCAGCCATCTCAATAGCCAAAAGTATCAGCGTTTGCTCGCACTGTACTTGGATTCCGTCGTCGCTAACGTTTGGGTATATATGGGGATTGGCTAGCATGGCGGCTAGCCGTTGTGAGGCAATTTGTTTGACTTTAGTTGCGTTTGAGTCCATAGTTTCTCACTCCACCAATACGTCTTTAATTGGCTTGGCGAACGTTTTCTTTTGTGATACACCCCTCCAAGCTTCGACGAGCCAGCAGGCTGAGTGTAATACGTCCTATTTTCCCATCAGATGTCGTTTTAGGAGGAATGGTACGGATTTAACCGAGAAGTAGTCGTTCTTGAGAAAAATCAAGATTGGGGGAACCGCCAGCCCCCTCCGCAAGGGCGGATTAGACAGATAAGAGTTCCAGGACTTACGCACGAACGCCACCTGTAGGACAATTCCTCTGGGGTTACCCCGTTTTCTCGCAAGGTGTAGAGGCAATGCGTAAGTCCTAAGTTCTTAAGTCGAATGGCACTGACTTAAGCATTAATCAACCCTTGCGCGGGGGGAGAGGGGGAGACGCTTGTCCCCCAATGGGGGTTTGGGGGAAACCCCCAAGTCCGGGTTTTCGTTAATACTTGCAACTTCCGCCTTAAGTCAGTGTTATCGAGCATTGTCACTACTCACTGATTACTGTTGAGAGTGAATCCAATCTCGAACTCGATGCTCTAAGTGTGGCAAGCTAATCCAAGAGGGGCAGTGCAAATCCGAAGTAACCAATGAATTTTTTTGAGAAATTAAATGCAGCGATCGCTCGTAATCAGAGCTTACTCTACGTAGGACTTGACCCGAATCCTGAAATGATGCCGAGTCGCTACGATCGAGCAGACGATATCATTGATGGCTTGTGGGATTGGCTGCAATTCATCATTGCCGAAACCACTGATTTGGTCTGCGCCTATAAACCAACATTTGGCTTTTACAAGTCGTTGGGTGCGCCAGGACTGGAACTATTGCACAACACCTTAACGGCTATCCCCGACGACATTCCGATTATTCTCGATGCCAAACACGGCGACCTCAATACCAGCACTATCTTTGCCCAGACGGTGTTTGAACAGTGGCAGGTGGATGCAGTTACCCTAACTCCGTACTCTGGACAAGACCATGTCGCGCCGTTTTTGATTTATCCGGGTAAGGCAGCGTTTATTCTATGCTGCACGTCGAATCAGGGAGCGATCGCGTTACAGCACTATCCTACCCCGGAGTCTCCACTTTACTTGCAGATTGTCAAGGAAGCTAAAAGCTGGGGAACTCTAGAACAACTTGCGTTGGAAGTCGGAACCACTGACGCAACTGTCCTCGAACGCATTCGTGCCATTGCTCCAGAACGAATTATCCTGGCGCGTAGCATCTGGGCTGAGGGCGGTTGCGACCTAAATCAAATCTTGACCGCTGGTTTAAATGAAAATGGTGAAGGTCTGCTCATCCCAATTCCCCAAGATATGTTAGCGATCGAGCAGCCTGCTGTTGCTGTTGAGTCTCTACGAGAGTCTATAAATCGAACCAGACGCCAAATCGTTCACGATAATTCGACGTGCGACCTGTGGATGCCCGATGTCTGTTTGCTCGATCGCCATCCTTACCAAGATTTAATTTTGCAACTTTATGACATTGGTTGCATTCTCTTTGGGGAATTTGTTCAGGCATCGGGGGCGACATTCTCGTATTACATCGATCTGCGAAAAGTCATCTCCAACCCTCAACTGTTCCATCAAATGCTCAGCGCCTATGCCGATATTCTCCAAGAACTCAGCTTCGATCGCATTGCTGGCATTCCCTACGGTTCCCTACCCACGGCGACAGGATTATCGCTGCGCCTGAATTACCCGATGATTTATCCCCGCAAAGAGGTAAAAGCTCACGGCACCCGACGGCTGATTGAGGGGCACTTCGAGCCAGGAGAAACGGTTGCGGTGGTTGATGACATCCTGATTAGTGGTAAAAGTGCAATAGAAGGAGCACAAAAGCTGGAGTCAGCGGGGTTAAAAGTTAATGACATTGTAGTGTTCATCGACCACGAGCAAGGGGTTAAGGACAGACTGAGAGCCAATGGTTATCAGGCGCATTCAGTGTTAACGATTTCTGAAATTACAGAAACCTTGTATCAGTCCGGTCGCATTACTGAGGAGCAATACAATGCGTTGGCACAACACTGAAAAACTATCAATTATAAATTATGAATTTTGAAGGAACTGGAGATGATTCATGATGAGTAAGCCATTAGAAGAAAACCTTTCCAGGGAAATTGCTCAACAAATCAAAAGCAAGGCAAAAAATAGTTTTGATAATACTTATAAAGCTGCTTTGTTAAACACTAGTGCGATGTACGTTCAAGGCTTTTTAGTCGTGCCTGGAAACCCATACAAACCAATCGAGCATAGCTGGCTTGAGTTTGAGGAGTATTTAGTCGATCCAACTCTGCCACATCTCAACAAAAATGTTGCACAACTCTATTACTTCCCCGCACAACGACTGAGCGTGAAACAACTCAAAGCCGCTGTTGAGGAAGCCATTGAAGATTATCCTGAAGACCCACCACTTCCAGTCTATGGGGCAGCACCGTATGAGTATTACGGTGACAAAATGTTAGGAGGCCGTGATTACCAAGCGGCTTATGAAGAGGCACTGGCTAAGTGTCGAGAGTTAAAACAAGCCTCCAGTGAAAACAATTAAGTAGCTGTCATAAACTACGTACAGTAAAACGCTTGAAAAGTCTTTAGTTCTTCAACCATTTTCCGTTTGCCTAAAGGAGGCGATCGTTCTCCCGATGCCGCTTGGGTTAAATTAGAGCGCTGGGAAGCTTTAACCGAAGCAGAACAAGATGGATTTCCACCTCTGTGTCCTGATTTTGTCATTGAGTTGCGCTCGCGTACAGATACGCTAAAGCCACTACAGGACAAGATGCGGGAGTAGCTCAACAGTGGCTTACGCTTAGGTTGGCTGATTAACCCTCAAAATCAACAGGTAGAAATTTATCGTCCACATCGGGATGTAGAGATAGTTCAGTTACCCGCAAGTTTATCGGGTGAAGATGTCTTGCCTGGATTTGTCCTGAATGTACCTACTTCTTAGAGCTATTTGTGAACCATATTAGCGATACCTTAACAAAGTTGCAGTGAGCAGTTATCACAATTTAACAGTGAGCGAAATCATACTCTTGATTGCTTGCGATCGCTTTTTTTGAGTGACCATTTTCACCTTAGTTTAGAGCGCTCTGTCACGAAAGTCGCTGTTAGAGCACCCTAGGATAAAGTTATCAGGATGTGAGGTCGTCAGCTACGAAAATCATGACTATGGCATTGTGGAAACAACCCCGAGAACAACCCTTCACGACGTTTCGAGACCCTAAAACGGGTCGATGGATGACTGTCAAACCCACTCAACTCCCTCAAGACACCATTGTTGAAGCACCACTTTATCGAGATTCCGGCATCGGTCAGTGGATAACTATTAAGCCTAACGTGCCGTCCCCAATATAAATCGTTGCAGTTGTGTGATGGTAATGTTCCAGTGGCAGGTGGGGGCGAGTGTGATGAATCGACCACAATATGATGTTTCCAGGTTTTTTATTGATATTAATTGTTTGTAGGATGCTTCGATAATCTGCTGATTTTAGCGAGTCGCGATCGCACCATCTCGACGGCAATCTCCAGCACCTTCAATTATCCCGTCTGAAGTCTCCAGGACTGTATGAACGCCGCCAAAAAACAAACTCTGTTCTTGCCATTGCACTAACTGGGTGTCGGGAGAAAGCACCATGCGATCGATTTCCGCCTGAGCGAACCCAGGTTCAAGATTAAAAACATTATTTTCCCAATGAACTCTGGGACTATTAACTGCTTCTGAGACAGGCATCTTAAAGTCTAAAATGTTAGAGATTACCTGTAAGATTGCCGTTCTAATCCGGTTAGAACCCCCTGAACCTAAAACAATTTCCGGTCGATCATCTTTCAGGACAATAGTGGGCGACATCATCGACGAAATTCGCACATTTTCTTGCCATTGGTGAAACCCCTGCGGATTTAAATCTTCTTCGCCCAGCATATTGTTCACCATAATACCAGTACCGGGAATAACATAGCCGGAACCTTCCCCATTGGTCGTGGTAACGCTGGCAGCATTTCCTTCACTATCGACCACGCTGATATGTGTGGTACTCCCCCATTTATTGACTGTTTCTATCAGGTTGCTAGCATACTGAGTTAAATGGGCTTCTGTTAGAAATTGTTCAGCAATATTGGATTGATATAAATTGGTGTCGTAGCCATCTTTCCTGGCTTCATTGGTCAGTTGCATGACCTGAGCCAGAACTTCCAAATGATGAGCCGAGCCAAAACCAAGATTAGCTAAATCGACAGTGGATAGCAACTTTAAGGCGAAAGCAATTAACGCGCCACCCGAACAGGGAGGAGGGTTGGTCAACAAAGTATTGCCGCGATAATCAACAACCAGTGGTTTTCTCTCAATGACACGGTAATTTATTAGGTCTTCTAAAGTTAAGTGTCCGCCGAGATTTTGACAGTCTTGCACCAAGCGGCGAGCAATCTCTCCCTCGTAAAATTCTCTCACTCCATTTTCTACCAGATACACTAAAGTATCGGCAAAATCTTTCATGATTAACGTACTATCTGGCTCGATTGGTTCGCCCGTCAAAGTATAAATTTTTTGCCCTTCTTTCTCAGTAATCAGAATTGGTGCGAGAATAGAGGCTAAACAGTTATATTGAAATTTACTGAGCTGAACGCCATTTTTGGCATAATGAATTGCTGGTTCGGCTACAACTTTAAATGGCAGTCTTCCAAGTCTTTGGTGGACGTGAAATACTCCGGCTATATTTCCGGGTACTGCCATAGAACCCAGTCCGATGTGAAACTCTTGGAGAGCATCACCAAAATTGACTTCGACTGAATAAAAATTAATTTCGTTTAGATTCCTTTTATAGCGAGGGGTTTGAGAAAAGAAATCAAATAAAATGTTTTGGTTATCGCGAGTATGGGCTAAAAGAAAACCTCCACCAGCCGCTGAGGTTAATCCCGGTTCAGTCACAAAGGAAGCGAGGATAGCTGCTACCGCTGCATCAAACGCATTACCGCCATTACGCAATATTTCAACCCCAGCTTCAGCGGTTTTTTGATGTCCGGCAGCTATGACACCGTGAGATTTGCGATCGGTCATTAGTGATTAGTGATTAGTTTTTTTATGAAATTATCAATTATGCAACAGAGCTGCAACTTGGTAGTTATAGTGTTACCCTCATCAGAGTGAAATCAATTGATGTTCGCTGACAGCAGGACAGTTGTGGATTTTGGTCGGATTTGCCTTAATTAGCCAAATTCCCGTTAAAGTCGATCGAGAACGGTCATCTGAATTATGAATTCTTTCGGCTAGCCCTTGCGACGGAACAATCCAAGCGATAACCAATGATTAGCAACCGCTTGTATCACATTGGCTTTGGGCGAAACGATTTGGGAGCGCACCCCCCTACCATCGCTCTATTATCCGGCGATCCGGAACGTGCCAGTCTAATTGCTCGCACCTACTTGCAAGATGTGTACTTGTTATCAGAACATCGGGGACTAAATAGTTATTTGGGCCGCCTACCCAATGGTCGCACCATTGTGTCAGCGACTAGTGGCATGGGTGCGCCTTCTCTGAGTATTGTGGTTAATGAGTTGGTGCAAGTAGGAATTGAGCAAATTATCCGCATTGGCACTTGCGGATCGATTCAATCTCATGTCCCAGTCGGTAGCATTGTCATTACTCGTGCAGCATTGTGTCGGCAGGGTGCGGCGAATGATATTGCACCCGTTGAGTATCCGGCTGCTGCTGACCCATTTCTTACGGTAGCGTTGGTTCAGGCAGCACGAGAATTAAAAATCGAGCATCACCTCGGTATCACGGCATCAGTCGATACATTTTACGAAGGGCAAGAACGCACAGATTCAGCGAATCCACATTTATTGCGATCGCTTCAAGGTATAACGGAAGAATACCGCCGTTTGAACGTTTTGAACTATGAGATGGAATGCGGCACGCTGTTTAAAATGGCGGGAGTGTATAACTTTGCCGCTGCTTGCGTTTGCGGCGTAGTGGCTCAGCGCACGATGAGCGAAGATGTTGCTGTAGACGAGAAAGATAGTGCTGTGAAAAATGCGATCGCGGTTGCCATCCGTGCAGCCCAGAACGTTGAATAACGCTTTGGATCAATGCGAGCGATTACTGCTTTTCTTAAAACCTGACAGATTAATCTCCCATTCTCCAACAACGTTATGGTGCAAACAATTCAAGCCAAAAATGTAGACTTACGTTACTTAATTACTCACTTCA
>DATNPT010000334.1:0-2169 GCA_036703075.1 Chroococcales cyanobacterium | reverse complement strand
AAGGCTGCAAGTGAACAGCGGCACAAAAGATTCCAATTTAGTGAAGTATGAGAACACCAAGCCATCTAGTGCCGCATCCAGAAAATGGCCTGTCAAGGGTGCAGGCAAGAGCAAAGTGAGAAGCAAGGTGAGGAGTCTCGGCAAGGGCGAAGTGAAAAGCGCCAATTATCGCACCTAGGGAAGTTGGGTTGTACTATGCGTGGTGTGGTGTAATGGAACGTAGGAGATACCTGGTAATAGCTCCCCGAGCAGGAGTTGTCAAAGACACTGCTAGTGAGTCAAACTGCCAAGTGCCCTTCTCGCATTGGTATGCCAGTTCTTGACGTTCACCGCTGTTGCATCCTCGGACTTTATCATTAAGCACCTTTCATGCAGACTCAAGCTTTTAGCGAGCTTTTCCCGCTGTTTAATACCGCTAACCCAGAGACATTAGAGTGGCTCTTGTCTGTGGTAGTAGAGCACGATTATCCAGAAGGTCGAGCGGTTTTAATGGAGGATGCCTGGGGCAACGCCGTTTACTTTATCGTTTCCGGCTGGGTTAAAGTCCGACGCCTTTACGGAGACAATGTTGTCACGCTGGCAATTTTGGGTCGGGGTGATTTTTTTGGCGAGATGGCTATTCTCGATGAATCCCCTCGCTCAACCGATGTGATTGCTCTTTCTGACGTGCAGTTACTCAGCGTATCTGCCCAGCGCTTCATTCAAACTCTTTTTAAAGACCCTCAGTTACACCACCGAATGCTACAGCTGATGGTGCGACGGCTACGCCAAACTAATGTTCGCTTTCAGCGTCGCCATCAACCTCCAGCCGTCAAGTTGGTTGGCACTCTGGTGAGCTTAGCAGAAAACTACGGTCAATCAACCGAGCAGGGCATGGCAATCTTGAACGTTCCTTACCGAGACCTGGCAGATATCGCCGATACCAACACGGACGATACAGCAAAAATCATGGAAAAACTGGAGAGTAAGGGCTGGATTAAGATTGACTCGGTCAATCACATGCTGTACCTAATTAATATCAAGCAACTGACTCATCTAGCAGGACGCATTTGAAGTCAGAGGATAGAACAAAGTCAGCAGCATCAGCAGACTTCTATCCCCTATACCCCCATCATTCGTTACCCTAAAAGCTATTCGCTAATTGTTATTTGCTGAATAATGACCGAAGCAACAATCGCTCGACTCAGTAGGACACACAGCACCACGCCAGACATTCACTACCAGGTAGCCATGTCGAAGCCAGAGTCGCACCTGTTCGAGGTGACACTCTTGGTACAAAATTGGTCTGAACCGACGCTGGATTTGAAAATGCCAGTTTGGACGCCCGGTTCTTACTTGGTACGGGAATACGCCAAACATTTGCAAGATTTCTCAGCTAAGGTTAGCGATCGCGAGCATCGTTTACCTTGGCGTAAACTGGAGAAAAACCATTGGCAGATTGATACAGCCGATGCCTCATCGCTTGAGGTACGTTATCGCGTATTTGCCAATGAATTATCGGTACGGACAAACCACCTCGATGCGACCCACGGCTATTTTAACGGCGCGGCGTTGTTCTTTTTCATTCCAGGATTCGAGCAACAGCCGATTCAAGTAAGCATCGTTCCACCCAAACCCGATTGCCAAGTTACGACACCGCTACAGCCAATTAAGGGAAAAACCAACACCTTTGAAGCCAAAGATTTCGACACTTTGGTCGATAGTCCGTTCGAGATTGGTTCCCACCGAATTTATAACTTTGACGTTTTGGGTAAACCTCACCAACTTGCGATTTGGGGACAGGGGAATGCTAACCCCGATCGCATTATTGCCGATACCCAGAAAATTATTGAAGTAGAAGCCGAGTTGTATGGTGGTTTACCCTACGATCGATATCTGTTTCTGTTGCATCTATCAGCCGGTGGCTTTGGCGGATTGGAACACAAGGATTCCTGTTCTCTGAATTACCCCCGCTTCGGTTTTCGGCTCAAGGATAAGTACAATCGGTTCATGCAGCTAGTGGCGCACGAATTCTTTCACCTGTGGAACGTGAAACGAATTCGCCCGAAAGCGCTGGAGAAATTTAACTACGAACAGGAGAACTACACGACATCGCTGTGGTTTTCTGAAGGGACGACGAGTTACTACGATTTAGTCATTCCCTTACGGGCGAAAATTTATGACTCCAAG
>DATNPT010000332.1:0-4289 GCA_036703075.1 Chroococcales cyanobacterium | reverse complement strand
TCGCTGCGTTGAGGCATAGGATGACTGAGGTAGACACACGGTTCAGTCTTAACGATAGGTTGCCAGTAGGTTACAGTTCATAATCCTAACGGGTGAAAGAAAAGGCATCTAGTAGTAGGATGCGATCGAACCTGGAAAGGTCTAGTGCAATTCAACTTAAGGCATTCTGTAACTGTCAAGTGGGAACCAACCGCATATGTTCAAATCTCTGGCAACAACATCGTTATCTCAAGTCTGGATGGCAGCCTGGAGGGTACTCGTTCCAGCGACGTTTCCTTGTACAACGGAAGCACCACTATTCAACTGAGTGAGCCGAATAACGGAAGCACCCAAAATTTTGCCTCCGGCATCTCTGGCGATAACGTCGTTTGGTATAGCTATGACGAGCGCGCTAATACACCTGTGCAAATCTTTCTGTACAACGGCAGTAGCAATATCCAACTGAACAATAATGACAGGACTTACTATGATTATCCTGCTCGAATCTCTGGCAACAACGTGGTTTGGATAGCTGAGGATGCTAACAATACAGCTCACCTTTTCTTAGTTACAATCCCTGTGTGGTCTGCCACAAGCACGACTCTACCGTCTGATATTTATGACTTAGTGTTGACGGGGACAGATAACATTGATGGCATCGGTAACGAACTAAGCAATTCCATAAGTGGGAATAATGCCAACAATGTCCTCGATGGCAAGTTGGGCGATGACTATCTATATGGCAAAGCAGGACAAGACACTCTTTTAGGTGATCTGGGAAGCGATAGCTTAATTGGTGGTTTGGGTGCTGACGCCATCACAGGTGGTGCTGGGGCTGACCGTTTTATCCGCCAGTACAGCAACACTGGCATTGATACGATTACTGATTTCGATGTGGCTGAAGATTTGTTCTGTATTTCTGCTAGTGGTTTCGGCGGCTCTCTCACTAGCGGTACAGTAATTAAACGATCGCAATTTAGGCTTGGCACGGCGGCAGCAGATCGGAGCGATCGCTTGATCTACGATAATGACACGGGAAGTCTCTTCTTCGATGCCGATGGCACGGGATTGTCCGACCAAATCCAAATTGCTCAGCTAACACCTGGCTTAGAAATGAGCAATGCCAATATCTTCGTTTTTGCTTAAGCAGAGCTTAACTCGTTATGCCCTGGAGAGTGATTGCTCAACGCAAAAAAACAGGCAAGTCGTCACACCATTTAGAAGTATAGCGTTGGCTAAAGGGTTGACAGAAGCGGAATAAAAGTAACAACCTTTGACTGTGTTAGTGACGTGGAGGTAGGCTATCCTTGCATCCTTTGTACCTCAACTCCCACATTGCTAGATGTGTTATTTCCCAGAAAATGCCCTAATTGTCCAAAGCGATCGCTCCGTTCTCCTCGAAGTCCATTCTCCCAAAATGGATTATGCGATCGATTTGCCTGATGCAGATGTGCTAATTCAAGTATCAGGAAAATATGGCTCGCGTCAGGAGGAAGCACAGCGTCTAGGTAGAATTCTGCGACCGAAATTAGATGCGCGTCAAGCACGTTTCTACACGTTGGTTTCTTTACGGACTTGTGAGGAAGAGTTTGCTCGTCATCGGCAGTTGTTCTTAACAGAGCAAGGTTATGATTATCAAATTGAGATTTTGGGCTGATGGATGGCACGTCTCTCCACTTTTTCAGTCCCCAGAGGAGGCAATTAGTCTAGTTGAAGAATCAAGAGTGTCTTCGCTGCTCTTTCTTCTCAAAATACTGCTGATGCTCTTCAGTGGCTAAGTAATATTCTATTGCTGGCTTAATCTCTGTAACAATATTTTTATCAAATCTGCCGGACATTTGGAGTTTTTCTTTTGACTGTTTCGCCACTTCCTCCTGTTGAGGATTGTGGAAAAATATGACAGACCTGTATTGCTCCCCTCTGTCTGAACCTTGACGGTTTAGCGATGTCGGGTCGTGGATGTTCCAAAACACATTAAGAAGTTCATCATAGGTTACCTCAGATGGGTCATACTCAAGCTGCACAACCTCTGCATGACCTGTTATTCTCGACAACACATCGAGATACGATGGGTTGGGAAAATGGCCTCCCATATAGCCAACTGAAGTCGATTTTACTCCCTTAAAGTTGTGAAATGCTGCTTCTACACCCCAAAAACAACCGGCTCCAAATGTTGCCTTTTCCATTGGTGTGATTCACTCCAATTTGAGAGGGATTTTTTATGATTAAGTTCTATTAAGATGGTAGCGCGGTTATATAGCATTTCTCATACTTATGAGGCACAATACCGTTCAAGTTCATCAAATATAAAAATTAGGAATGAAACCTTATTCAATTGAATTCCGACAGAAAATTATTGAAGTCCACGAAAGGGAAAGTATCTCAATTAGAAAACTCGCTGAACGTTTCTGTGTTGCCAAAAGTTTTATTCAGAAATTAATCAAACAATATAAAGAAACAGGTGATATTCGTCCTCAACCTCAAGGAGGAAGTCCTGAATCGAAGCTCAAGGGAGAACAACTCATCGATTTAGTAGAACTCATTGAAAAAAATAATGATGCGACGCTCGAAGAACTTTGTGACTTGCTCGAAGAAAAAGTCAAAGTTAGAGTCAGTCGAGCCACCATGGGAAGAATTACGCAAAAATTAAACTATAGTGTAAAAAAAAACTCTTTACGCAGCAGAAAAAGAAAGTGATAAAGTCCAGTTACAGCGCGTCGAGTTTTGGTCAAAAATTCGAGATATCCCGGTAGAAGACTTGATTTTCCTGGATGAGTCAGGAGTTAATCTCGCAATGGTTCGGCTTTATGCCAGAGCTTTAAAAGGCAAAAGAGCTAGAGGAGAAAAGCCTCAAAAAAGGGGCAAAAATATTTCTTTAATTGCGGCTTTGTCAGTGCAAGAGGTGGTGGCAGCAGTCAACATTTATGGAGCTGTAGATGGCGTTACTTTTGAAGCTTTCGTTGTTCAAGAGTTAATTCCTAAGCTCGGGAAGCATGCTTGTGTTGTGATGGACAACGCCAAAATTCATCAAGGAGAGATGGTAAGAGAGTTTATCGAAAAAGCTGGAGCACAACTGATTTATTTATCTCCTTACTCTCCCGAATTCTCTCCCATTGAAAACTTTTGGTCAAAAGTTAAATCTATCTTGAGAAAGGCAGCAGCTAGAACTTACAACGATTTAGTTAATGGCATTGCTAACACCATGCTTAAGGTGACTCAAGAAAATATTCGTAACTGGTTTGCTCATTGTTGTTACTGTACCTCATGACTATGAGAATTGCTATAGATGAGCGAACCGTTACACATTGGGTTTCAAACACCACAGCAGCACACCCCAATTGGTCTGAAGTAGAGATAAGCGATACTAGAAAGCAATTCGATCGCTACCTACATTACCCTAATCATGACCACAGAACTAGAACCCAGGGAAAAACCAGCGGTGCAATTTGGTTCATTTGTCATTTGTTCTGGGTCAGTGGTAATTTCAATGGACAGGGGACAACGGGCAAAGGACAGATGAATGGACAACGAAATCCTTAAATCTCTCGATCGCGATCGTATTCGGTTTGTTCGGATTCTCTGGTGTGACAACGCCAATATCATTCGCGGTAAGGCGGTACATCGAGGAGCGTTGTCTGAGTATCTCAAACACGGCGTTGGTATTTCTGCGGCTCAACAGGCAATTCCAGTCATGTACGATGCTCCAGCACCGGGCAGTGGGTTAGGGCCTGTAGGTGAGGTTCGTCTGGTACCGGACTGGCACACCTTGACGCCGTTGCCTTATGCTCCCGGTCATGCTCGCGTGATGGGAGATATGGTAAAGGATGGTAGTCCTTGGGCAATTTGTCCCCGAAATTTTCTCAAACGCATGATTGCTCAAGCTAAGAGCGAAGGGCTGGACATCATTGCTGCTTTTGAGAATGAGTTTTACTTTCTGCGGCAAACACCCAATGACGTTATACCCGCAGACGAAACCGTTTTTGCCTCAACCCTGGCGATGGACTTGCATCAGAGTGCGATTGATGACATTGCACATGCCCTGATCGAACAGGGGATGCTGGTGGAGCAATACTATCCCGAATCGGGACCAGGTCAGCAGGAAATTTCAATACTTTATACGAATGCCTTATCTGCCGCCGATCAGCAAATTGCGTTTCGGGAAACAGTAAGAGCGATCGCTTTACAACATAACCTTAAAGCCTCGTTCTTACCAAAGATTTTTGCCGATAAAGCTGGTAGTGGTTGTCACCTCCATCTCAGTCTCTGGCGAGAAGGAGAGAATCTGATGCCACATTTAGATACTCCAGGGG
>DATNPT010000295.1:0-4773 GCA_036703075.1 Chroococcales cyanobacterium | reverse complement strand
TCCCTTAAAACAGACGATAAAATGCTTGGTAGATAAAGGCTATCAAGGAATCCAAAAGCTTCACGCCAATAGTCGAGTTCCTCAGAAAAAGCCAAGAAAAGGAACTTTGAGTGATGAAGCTAAAAAGGGAAATCGGGAGTTAGCGAGACAACGAGTAATTGGCGAGCATGTTCATCGGAAACTGAAAATTTTTAAGATTTTAGCTGACCGTTATAGGAATCGCCGGAAAAGATTTGGTTTAAGGTTTAATCTAATAGCAGGACTTTACAATTACGAACTAAGACTCACGGCGCTCAGAATAAGCAAGTCTTATGATTGACGGAGAGCGATCACATAATTTTAGTCCTCATAGTACCCCAGCCGCGACTTTTGCAAGAGGTCTAATGAATTGTTACTGGCACCCAGAACAGACACAGACCGAGTACTCAGATGTGGTTAGGTGCCTTAGTGCAGCGTGGCAGAAATAACTATCCAGTTGAAAAAGGTTAAAAAGCTTACTGTACAAACTTTCTTCCCTTGGAGCCTCCTGCCTTCTTGCACTTAGAGACTTCTAATTCACCCGTTGCAAGGTTGCGCGGGTGGGGTCGAGAATCTTTTGCCCCAGACTGGGAAACTTGACAGCAATACTGATTTTATTGCCCGAACCAAAAACATGGGTAACTTCACCCGTACCAAAAGTATCGTGAATTAGTAAATCGCCAACTTTCCAGTCCTGCGACCTTTTAGTTGAACTTTTAGATTTTTGTTCCTTCGGTTCTGAGGCTGAGAGTTCTTTCCAGTTGGCTTTGACTTTCACCAACGTGCTGCTGACGAGTTCTTTCGGTAATTCGCCAAGAAACTGAGAACGGACGGCGGGTTCGCGAGTCCCATAGAGGCGGCGTTCGCGGGCGTGGGAGAGATACAGTTGTTCTTGGGCGCGGGTGATGCCGACATAACAAAGACGGCGTTCTTCTTCTAAGGCAACTGGGTCATCCATTGAACGGTAGTTGGGGAATAACCCCTGTTCTAGCCCTACTAAAAAGACGACTGGGAATTCCAACCCTTTCGCGGAGTGCAATGTCATCAAAGAGACAGCTTTTTGTCCGTCTTTGAGGTCATCTAAGTCAGAGGCAAGAGAGGCATTTGCCAAGAAACCCTCTAAACTCGTGTCTTCGTTTTCTTCCTGAAATTGGAGGACAGCGTTATACAGTTCGGAGATGTTTTCCAAGCGGTTTTCGGCTTCGTCGGTGCCTTGTTTTTGCAAGTCCTGAATGTAACCCGACTCTTCGATGATGCCTTTAACAATATCAGCGGCTGAAAGGTGTTCGATTTGCGATTGCCAACGTTGAATGAGTTGAGCGAAGCTATTTACTCCTTTGGCCGAGCGTCCCGCTAACGTATTAACTGAGGTCTGGTCGCTTAAAATCTCCCACAGCGGCATGCCTAATTCTCGCGAAGCACTGACAAGGGCGTCAACCGTGGCTTGACCTATACCGCGTCGAGGGGTGTTAATGATGCGTAGGAGACTGACAGTATCATCGGGATTTGCGATCGCTCTTAAATAAGCTAGCGAGTCTTTAATCTCTTTGCGATCGTAGAACTTCAGACCACCGACGATTACGTAAGGAACTTTTCCCCGCAGAACATCTTCAAACGGGCGGGATTGAGCGTTAGTTCGGTAAAGAATGGCGAAACTTCCCCAATCTAATTCTGGGTTTTGTTGCTCCATCCGCCGGATTTGCTCGAAAACAAACTTTGCTTCTTCTAATTCGTCATCTGCTTTGTGAATGTAAATCTGTTCCCCTAAACCGCGTGTGGGTTTGAGTACTTTATCAATACGCTGAGTGTTATTTTCGATTAAGTGGTTTGCGGCTTGGAGAATGTTTTCCCGGGAACGATAGTTTTCTTCCAATTTCACCATCGTGCGGGTATCGTCATCCGGCAACCCATCTCCAAAGTCTTCCTGAAACTCTAATAAGATGGTGAAATCTGCCATTCTAAAAGAGTAGATGGATTGGTCAGCATCCCCAACTACAAAAACTGAGCGATCGCGCCAATCCCACTCACTCTTTCTCGTCTCTCCATTCGTAGTCAATAAGCGAATCAGATCGTACTGAATTCGGTTGGTATCTTGATATTCATCGACTAATATATGACGGAATTGCTGATGCCAGTAAGCTAAAACTGTTTCATTTTGTTGAAATAGCTTGACTGGAACTAAAATTAGGTCATCAAAATCGAGAGCATTATTGGCAGCTAGCTGATTTTGGTAATGGCTATAAACTTCAGCCGTCACTCGTGCTTTATAACCGGAATTTTCTTTCTCGTAGTCCTGGGGAGATAAACCTAAATTTTTGGCGTTACTGATGGCGTAGCGGATTTTACGAGGGTCAAATTTCTTGTCATCTAGGTTTAACTGTTTGGTGACAATGTTTTTGACAAGACTCTGGGCATCGGATTCATCGAAGATGGAAAAGTTACGATTCCATTGGCGTCCTTTTTCGTCTTGATATTTATTGACATCGAGGCGAAGAATCCGAGCAAATAGGCTGTGAAAGGTGCCAATCCACAGTGGTTTGATGTATTTTTTGTAAACACGCGATCGCAACTGAGTTTGCTCCTCAGCGGGTAGCAACTCTAAGCGTTGACCGTGTTTTTCTTGGGCGAGTTTCTGTGCAAAGATATTTTCAATCCGCTCTTTCATCTCCCGTGCGGCTTTGTTGGTGAATGTCACCGCTAGGATGTTTTCGGGATTGACTTTGTGCTTGAGGATTAAATTGGCAATTCGATAGGTTAATGCCCTTGTCTTGCCGGAACCTGCCCCAGCCACCACGAGTAAGGGGCCGCAGAAATGTTCGACAGCGCGACGTTGGGAAGAATTGAGGTGCGACAGGAAGTCAACGGTTTGAGTCATGGCGGCGCGAGGCGACAGGGCGAGGACTTAGCAAGAGAATCTTATTCTAGTCAAGGGTATCGTATCTTTGCCGCAGACTGTAAGGGTGAAGGCGGCTTGCCTTTCTTTCAGATGGTTACAGTCAGGGTAGTACCAGAGTAGAACACTCACTGATAGACAACGCTATGCTAGTTTCATAAAACTTTGCTCTGCTAACAGGTGCATCACCACGTTTTGCCGGGTTTGGATGTTTCTAACTTAAATACATGAAGGCTTTCATCAGCTACAGCAGCGTAGATCGCGAGTTTGTCCAGCGTTTAGCAACAGATCTGCGCGTGCAGGAAAGATAGCCCAAGTCCCAGATTTTCGCGCCCCAAGAGGAAGACGCTATCCCTTGCACTGCCAAAAAAACTGTACAACTAATCCTAAAGGGTGGCAATGATTATGTCGTGGCGGTCAAAGCTAATCAAAAACGTCTCTACCAGCAAATCCAACTCAACACTCAACAAACAACACCGATTAGTCAAGCTTGCCAGCCACGAAATTCTTTCTGTGCGCGAAGCGGCGCGAACAATGTTCTTACAAATTTTAGACCGAATCCGCAGTAACGATCGCATTTCGCGATCGTTACTGCGCTTGCTTGAGGCGAAGTGGGATGATTCGCGAGAATTTGCCCAGCAAGTGTTTAATACTCAGTTCACGATTGAAGATTGGACGCCAGACGTAATGGTCAGCATCTGCGATAGCATTCGGGATGACGTGCGTCAGTTTGGGCGAGATTAGCCACTCGCACCTTCCGAGAAAGTTATGGTCAAGACTATCTGCTGAAATTCAGCGAACACCCCTCAGCCGATATGCAGCTATTTGCCACGAACTACTTGGAAAACTATGCTGTAGATAATTGCGATCGCTTGCGAGAACTCACCCCTTACTTCATTACTATAGTGTGTCAGGTCAATCGAGGTCGGGTAGCTAAGCAACGAGTTTTCGCTTTTCTGGAGAAAGAAGCACAAAAAAGTGAAGAAGCCGCACGAGTTGTGGCCGAAATTATCACTAGGCAATCTTTAACGATGGCAATCGGTGACAAAGCAAAAGCTATCCAAGCGATGCTAAAAATTCATCAATCTTATCCTCTAATTCCTTTACCAATTCAGGTCAAGCCTATTCCTGAAGTTAGAACTTAGTCGAGAGCATTTTGGATTAATTACTTTCCATGTTGGAATGAGTAGATTGAGGTTTCGATAGCGCCTGTAGTTCTTCCCAGGAATAATGTCTGGGCAATTCAACGGGTTTCGTGTCGGCTCCTAACCCCAAGCTGGGCTGAATTTCTGCGATCGCTTCTTGGGCCAACCCACCCACCTTATTCCCTAATATACCGCCTGCGATCGCGCCTGCCACACTGCCCACAGCTGCACCCAGCTTTCCACCAACAGAACTACCAATTGCCGCACCTGCTGCACCACCCCCGACTGCACCAAGCCCTGTAGCAATGGGATGACTATCCGAGTTCTCCTCTTGAGCATTGAGAGGTTTGTCTTGGGGTTCAGATTGCTGCTTGTCATTCATTGTCGTAATCTCCTTAAAACTTGAAACCTTAGATTTGGAACTCATAAGTTAGGTTTGCACAAGGACAGCGACGCTAGGATGTGCTGTGGCAAGCTAACACCCACAGGGTAAAGCGTTCCAGTGCAACTAACAGGGCAGTAATACCGACTGCTAAACCAAACAAAACTAGGTTATTTTCGTTACTAGCCTTTAAAGCAAAACTCAGGGAAGTAGAGACAGCAGGGGGATGTACAACATCCAGTAAAATCATCAGGACGATTGTCACCACCATCGCAACGCCACCGGAGAGATATCCAGAACCAAAAACCAGGTACGTAATCCAGCCGATAATTGCT
>DATNPT010000294.1:0-4071 GCA_036703075.1 Chroococcales cyanobacterium | reverse complement strand
CCTCTAGGGGACGAATTGCCCCCAATTCGACCAACTGACCTGTAATCGTTGGGTTGAACCATAACAAATCCGGGGGGACATTCCCGACAACACTTGCCAAAATCTTTGGCATCTGCTGGTCTTCTTGCCCCACGTAGAGCGAACTCACCTGAATGGTTGGATGTTCGCGGTTAAATCGATCTACTAATTCCTGCAAAACATCCCGATTCGATGGTGGGTTCACTCCGTGCCATAGCGTTAGTTGCACCACTCCGGCTTGATTCGGCTGTCCTTGCAGCTGGCATCCCCCTAATACCAGCAGGCAAAGACCTAACATCAACCATCGGTTTACGTAGTGCCAAAATGCCTCTAACCCTTGAAGAACCCTAAAAATTCCGGCTGTCTTACCTGCTTTAAACATGAACTAAAAACTTGCTACCTACCTCACATTAAGCGCATCTAACCAAAGAGAACGAATGCAATTTCGCATGAATAGTTAATAGGCAAGTTGTTATTCAGGTGGAACTTCCTGACAAGATAAGAGCTTGAATGCGTCCACTAGCTACTATGTACTAACTATTAACATGCGGTTCAGGCGTTCTCCTCCCCTGTCTCTTAGCTAACGGGCTTCCTCGCTGCACTTCAGTAAATTTACACAGATAACTTGTCAAGAGGTGGTAACACTACAGTAATTCCCACGAGGGCGGAGAAAAACGATCGTGCAACAATTGAAAAATTGAGGTTTAGATTACAATGGCATCATGTTTTCAAATGCCAAATTTTTTATAAAAGCTCTTTATTTTACATCATAATTCAATATTTGTTAAGTCTATAACTTTATTGCCGATCTAGGCGTCAAATAGACCGATAGGTAGACGATCAAACTTTTAAAGGAGCAAGCCAATGCAGAAGATTTTAGTGATAGAAGATGAGGAAACAGTTAGAGAAAACATTTTAGAACTGCTAGATGCTGAGGGATTTGATGCGATCGCGGCCCCGAATGGTCGTATTGGCCTGGAGCTTGCTCGGCAGCAGCTTCCCGATCTGATTTTGTGCGATGTCCGGATGCCAGAACTGGACGGCTATGGAGTTTTGCAGGGAATACGCTCTGACCCAGCCATGGCAGGAATTCCGTTGATATTTTTGACGGCAAAAGCCTCAAAAACCGATCTAAGTTATGGTCTGGAACTGGGTGCAAATGCTTATATCACTAAGCCATTTACCATAACAGAATTGCTCAGCGCGATTTCACAAATACTGGAGGGCCGACCAGATAGAGAACACGTAGGCTGCTAATCGCTGCTCTGGCATTTAAGGAAGCTGGTTGAGGCTGGCGGGGAGAGGGGAAGAGGGATCGATCGCGTTTCCCAAAGCCCAAAGTATACAAATTAGATGCGCTTTAGCTGAAGACTCTTTTTCAACAAGTTACTGCCCTCGCTGTTGTTGCTACTCATGGCTATTCCACCCGACCATCTACCAATTGATACGCTCACCGAGTCAGGCGCGAACGCTCGCTGTCTCTTAACCCTTCAATGTGCGATCGCCAACCAGATTACTCAGCTGACACGAGGGATAAAGAGTCCCGATCAAGTACTACACTCCATTGCATGGCAGCTACAGGAGGCATTGCAAGCGAGTAGCTGTCTGATTTGCTCAGCGGACGAGCGTCAACCCCTAGCGATCGCGACAGCGAATGTTACGACTGCCTCCCAAGACAGTAGAGACATATCCTGTCGTGCAGGCAACAGCAACAGTAACTCGACTCAACACTACATCCTACTCCCAGAACCTGCAAACACCCAACGGGAATCGACTGAGTATCTCTACAACCATTACCGCGAACTCTACCAGTACTATCATTCCTGGCTAGCTCAGGGCAACTCGGTAAGCGTGCCAGGAAGTGAGCCACAACTCTCACCCGCACTCCAGGATTTGACTCAACAGTGCAGTGTGGCTGGTCTATTGCTCGTGCCGATGCTGTACAAACACTCTTGCATCGGCACAATCGCTCTCTATCAGTGCGATCGGGAACGAGAATGGACGCCCCAAGAGATTGCCTGCGTGCAAGCGATCGCCGATTGGTGCGCGATCGCCTTAAGCTTAGCAGAACCGGAAAAAGAGCGAGACCTCAGCGATTGTAAGCAGGCTCAATCCACACTACAAGAAAGTCTTGAAGCATTAGAAATGCGAGTGGCCGAGCGTACAGCCGCCTTAAGAGAGGCGAACCACAGCTTGAGATCTGAGATTATCGAGCGCAAACAGGTAGAGGAGCAACTGCGGCAGAGTGAGGATCGGTTTCGGAATTTAGTGGAGACGAGCAGCGATTGGGTTTGGGAGACGGATGAAAACGCTGTCTATACCTACGCCAGTCCTAAAGTTCGGGACATATTAGGTTACGAACCCTCAGACGTCTTGGGCAAGACGCCTCTTACCTTCATGCCTTTTAACGAGCAGTTGCGTGTTGCCCAGGTATTTGCTCCCATTGTTGCCTCGCGGCAACCCTTTACCTGCTTCGACAACACCTACATTCATAAGAACGGACATCGGGTAATTCTCGAAACCAGTGGCGTGCCAATTTTTGACGCCAAAGGTAGATTTCGCGGCTATCGGGGTATCGATCGGGAGATTACTAAACGCAAGCAGGCAGAAAACGAGGCTCGTTTCTTGCACTCAGTGACGCAAGCCATCTTTGAGTCTCAAGATTTTCATGCAGCTCTGAGTGTGGCAATCCAGAAAGTGTGTGAAGCTACTGGCTGGGATTTTGGGGAATCCTGGATTCCTAGTGCCGATGGTAGCGTTCTTGAATGTAGCTCTGCTTGGTTCAGCAAAGCCGAGCAATTAAACCCGTTCCGACGCGCCAGCGAGCAGTTAACGTTTGCCCCAGGTATCGGGTTGCCCGGACGGGTATGGGTATCGCAACAACCTGAGTGGCGACCCGATGTGTCAGCCGAATCCAATGCCGTCTATCTTAGGGCAAGGATTGCCAAGGAAGTGGGTCTCAAAGCGGCACTGGGAATTCCGCTGCTGACCCCCGTAGGCGTTTTGGCTGTCCTCGTCTTCTATATGTTTGAATCCCGAAATGAGGATCAACAGTTGATTGAACTGATTTGTGCCTCAACGGAATTAGGTTTAATGATTCAACGCAAACAGGCAGAAGGAGAAATTCGCAAGGCACTGGCGAAGGAAAAGGAACTGCGGGAACTTAAATCTCGCTTTGTCTCCATGACTTCTCATGAGTTCCGAACGCCTCTGACAACGATTCAATCGTCAGCTGAGCTACTGGAACGTTATAGCCACAAGTGGGGCGAGGAGAAAAAGCTCACTCACCTACATCGCATTCAACTATCGGTCAAACACATGACCAAGCTGTTAGATGACATCCTGATCCTCGGTAAGGTAGAGGCAGGCAAACTGGAGTTCAACCCAGTGCCAATTGACCTGGCAACCTTCTGCCGGAATTTGGTGGAAGAACTGCAACTCAATGACACTAACCAGCACATCATTCACTTTGCTATTAGCCAAGGTAGACGGGGAGACGGGAAGACGGGAAGAGTGGGAGATCGAGAGAATTCTCCTAGTCACCCCCTCATCTCCTCGCCTGCACAAGCCCAGATGGATGAAAAACTGCTGCGGCAAATCCTGGAGAATTTGCTGAGCAATGCGATTAAGTATTCTCCACCAGGTAGTACGGTGGAATTTACGCTTTCATATTTAGCAGAGCAGGTAGTCTTTCAAATTTGCGATCGCGGTATTGGTATTCCCAGCGAAGATCTGCATCAGCTATTTGAGACATTCCACCGAGCGACTAACGTTGGGACGATTTCCGGAACGGGTCTGGGTCTGGCAATTGTCAAACGGTGTGTGGATATCCACCAAGGTCAGATTGCTGTGGAGAGCAAAATCGGGGTAGGCACTACGTTTACCGTCACACTGCCACTATATAACTCGATAGTTCCATGATGAAGAAAATTTTAGTGATTGAAGATGAAGAATTTGTCCGGGAAAATCTCCTGGAACTCCTAGATACTGAAGGATTTGAGGTAATCGGAGCTGAAAATGGTCGCATCGGCCTCGATTTAGCCAAAGCCATGG
>DATNPT010000292.1:0-3721 GCA_036703075.1 Chroococcales cyanobacterium | reverse complement strand
ACCCTTAGAACAATTAATTTCTTGGGCAGCTAAATTTGCGATTGTTGCTCTGATTCTGGTGGTTGCCTGGTTTACTGTTCCTGGCTGGTTGGAGTCTCGTAAACTCAAGCAATCAACTGTTGAAAAGCATCCGTCAGCGCCGGGAGAGTAGGTAGTAGGAATTTTATTAATAGTAATCAGCGATCGCTCAACTGCTGTGGTTAGATGCGATCGCTACTTATTATTTCAAGCTGAGATATCGGCGCAGAAACTGGTTGACGGAAGACTTCTCCTGATGGATTGTGATTAATATTCTAGCGATCGCATGATTGCAGTGCGAAGACAGCGTGATTGACCTTTAATACAGGGTGCGCTAGCTTCCGCGAACACACCCACTCAACTAGGGAGGAAAGCTTCAACCCTGAATTTGACCGCTTGTAGCTAACACGCGGGCACTCACACCAAACACGCGTAGCAATCCCTCAGAGTCGGCATGATTATAACTACCAATGCCTTCCATAGAAGCGTTTTCTTCTGAATAGAGGGAATGCGGTGTATCGCTTGCCGAGACAAACGAGATATTGCCTTTGTAAACGGAAACTTTAATCGTTCCTGTCACCAATGCTGCTGTTGGTTGAATGGCTTGCAGTGCCATCTGAGTGGCTAAATCAAACCAATACCCTTGATAAATTTGCTTAGCAACTAGTAGGGATAGTTGATCGAAGAACTCGCGGGCGCGGCGATCTAAAATCAGTTGAAGCAAGAACGCATAGCAAGTTCCCAACAGTTCTACACCTGGGCTTTCATAGACACCCCGCGACTTAATTCCGACAAAGCGGTTCTCGACTAAATGAGTGCCAATTCCGATTCCATTTCGTCCACCGATCGCATTTGTCTCTAGAAATGCCTCGACTAGATTCACAGAAGTACCATTAATGGAGACAGGGCGACCTTGCTCAAAGTGTACGCTAAACTCTTCCGCTTTATCTGGTGCATCGGCTGGATAGCAACCCATAATCGGTTTAACAAATTGAGCTGGAGTCGTCAGCGCTTCCAGAAGGCCTGATTCGTGGGTTAGACCTAACAAATTCGCATCAGTCGAGTAGGGTTTATCTTTTGTCGCCGACACAGAAAGCCCCTTTTCTTGGCAAAAGTCAATCATTTCGCTGCGGCCAGGGAAACGTGCTAGAAATTCCTCATCACGCCAGGGTGCATACACCTCAAATTCTGGAGCGAGCATATTCGTAATCAGTTGAAACCGGACTTGATCGTTACCTCGCCCTGTTGCGCCGTGGCTGAAGATCGTTAGGTCTCTTTTTTTCATCTCCTGGATCATGGCTTTGGCGAGGACACATCTGGCGATTCCTGTTGTATTCCAGTAGCGTCCCTCATAGCAGGCCTGAGACTGAATTACGCTAACACCAACTTCCGCTATGGCTTCTCGTGCGGGTAACAAGACAAAATCTGCTGCCCCAGCCAAAAGCATCCGCTCTTTGATTGCTTCCGTATCGTCTTCGTCAGGTTGCCCTAGGTCAGCAGTAAAACACACAACCCTTACCCCTCGATCGGTCAGCCAACGGGTTATGGTGCAGCTATCCAGACCACCGGAACCAGCGAATGCAATAGTTTTTCCTTTCAAATCCTGAGCTTTCATTGTGCGATTTTCCTCTCAATTAGCAGGGTTTGCCAAGCGCGATTGCGCTTGAATATATTAGTGGATTAAATAAGAACTGAGTTGGTAAGTATTAACTGTCTTAATACCAATCCCTGACTCAAACCCATCGGCAGAACTGTCATGTCTTTAACTCATACTCCTGATTGAGATAGGAGATACCTACAGAGATATCTCCTGCTCGGGAATGTGCCAACATAACTTTGGGTGCGTAACCTATGGATTTTTCTACTTGCTAATCCGACAAAGAGACTATTTTATCTGGTTGCACGAAAATAAAGCGGTCAGAACAAACAAACCGCTAATTCTAGGATTTAGCTACTGCCGAAAGTCTGAAATAGCTTCAATAAACAAGGACTTACACAAGTCCACTACGCTTAGCGTTCCGTAGCTGACCTGCGTAAGTCCTATAACGAGCTTTATCTAATGGGCAATATTTTCGCTTTTAAGCACCGTATCCCGACAGGAGAATCTATCCTGCTGCATTGCGAGAAATTCTCGATCTTCTGATATTGATTCTCCGATAAAGGAAAAACTCCCTAGCGTACATTCTCGCGAAAAATTGAATTATACCAATTAAGAAAATCTCAACCAGAACTTGAAGCCATAGAGGAGCCAGAGTTAAACCCCAAATCACCAGAATTAATCCGGTTATGACTAGAGCAATTCCGTGAACTTGTTCGCAAGTTTTCAGACCAGTCCAGACAGCCCAGAGTCCTATTCCTAGTAGAAGAATGTTTCCTAGCATGCTTGTTCACCTTGTACGTTGAATTTCTAAGAGTAGCGATCGCGACAGTCCGATCGAAGACAGATATCTATTCGTTTAAATTGAAGGTAAACGCTCCTGTTTTAATTCTTGGCGTCTGGGCTTCCTAGTCAAACTCAGCGAGTAACAGTTTCAGACGCAGCCGCTTGCAATTGTCTTCCAGTTGTGCGTCGATGTAATTCTTCGATATATTCTTCCATCACGTCCGGACAAAAGTGGTAGTAACAGTGTTGACCTTCCCGACGCACCACGATTAAATCGGCATTCGCTAATTCTTTGAGGTGATGGGAGACTGTCGCTTGGGAGACGGGAAACTGTTCCACGAGTTCCGAACAGCCTGACTCTTTAGTGGAAGCGATCGCTTCTAAAATCTCAAAGCGCCGTGGGTCAGCTAAGGCTTTTGCCGTGCGAGAAAAATGAGCAGTATCCATTATTGGCTTTTTGGTAGTAAGGAGTTACCGTTCTACCTTGCTAACACAGAAGTTCGCTCCTAATTCGATAAATTTACATATTGATATCTATCTATAGATTAGGTATATTTTCTCGGTCTGTCAAGTCATCCTAAAGATAGATGGCACTGCCTTGAGGTAGGGTGAGCAGTTTTCAAGGCTGTCCAACACTCAGCCATGTCGTTGCTGAAGTGCCCACCCTTTGATTACTAGGGAAAAGACCGTATCCCGCTCGCAATAATCGTTCAAAACGTTAAAAACGGTCGCGCTAAGAAAAAGCTACAGATAGATTTGGCATCGATGGGTTCACCAGCAAGAATGGCTTGCTCTAATTCCTGCGGCGTCATCAGGATGGTTTCCATATCTTCATCATCATCCTGTACCGGAGGAGTCTCCAGTTTTTCTAAATCTTGAGCGAGAAAAGCATAGATGAATTCATCAGAATAGCCAGGAGCGAGGGCAAATTTACCCAGCGATTGCCAACGGTTTGCGCGATAGCCCGTTTCCTCTTCAATTTCTCGTTTAATCGTTTTTGCGGCGTCTTCATTCTGCTCGATCGTCCCAGCAGGAAATTCTAATAGACGCCCCTGAACGGCAAAGCGATATTGCCGTAATAGTACTAGCTTACCGTCGGGTGTCACAGGTACCGCTAAAGCTCCGCCTGGATGACGGACGCATTCCCAGTCTCCTTCTGCTTTATTCGGCAGACGGAGCTGGTTGACTTCAAAATTAAATTTGCGACCCCGATAAAATAGGCGTTGTTTCAGCAGTTGTGGTGGTTCTTGACCTAGTGCCATGTTGAGGTTAGAAGGTTGAAAGGTTTAAATCCAGAACTTGGTAGATGAATCTTTACAG
>DATNPT010000474.1:0-8109 GCA_036703075.1 Chroococcales cyanobacterium | reverse complement strand
TTTCTATTTCCTCAAGTCTCTGCTGTATCTGGTTGTAGCTGGCTCGATAACTAACTAATCAGTCTGGAATCCGCAATTTATAATACATAAATATAGCAATTCTCATACTTGTGAGGCACAGTCAAGTTTTCTCTCTTCTGCTATGTAAAATTAGATAGTGAGATAGGGTGTACCTCATGAGTCAGAGAACCGCTATAATACAGCTTAAAACACAGCTTGCCTATCTCTAGAGGTTTCCTAAGCACCTACAGGTCGTCTGGCTCGAATACTAATTTGCTGTTGCCTTAAGAACTTGCAGCAATCGGATTGAAGATTCAAATTCAAACAAATTCAGTAATGGCATCAGTTGATAAATGGGAGGATTTCCTGACTGCATATACGCAAATTGATAATTCAGTCCGTTGGTTGCCAGTCCCCAAACTGAATCTTGATACTCAAGACTTTTGTAGGCATAAGCGAGCATGAGTTCTTGTTGTTCGACTTCTGTGATGGGTTCTAAGGATAATAAGGGAGTGAATGAGCCGTTATATTGCCCCTGAAAGCCAAAAAGACGGTGAACATCATCGAGAGTTAGGTTACTGGCGTTGAGGGTAGTCATGGGTAGGCTGTGGGCTGCATGCTGATACAAATCATGGTAGGTCGATCGCAAATCTAAGTAATCCTCAAAAAGTGCGTGAAGCGTTGCCGTTAGTGACGTAGAGGCGTCAGCTTTCTCCGAACGAGGAGCTATCACTGTTAGGCGAATCGCCCTACTCCCCGATCTTTGCAGTTTCTTCCTTTTCTCCTTATTGCATCCACCTGATGATAGATATCACAGCGTCGATCGCGACAAAACCCAACTACCTAGGGGAACAACAGGAGACATTGAACCATGACTTTATTAGAAAGACTGACAGCCAAGGGCCCGAAGCGGATGTTAGCACTTGATGGCGGCGGAATTCGGGGCGTGTTAACCCTAGGTTTCCTGGAACGAATTGAAACGATTTTGCGCGATCGCCACAATAACCCAGATTTGAGATTGTGTGACTACTTCGATCTCATTGGTGGCACCAGTACCGGGTCAATTATCGCCAGTGCTCTTGCGATTGGCATGACGGTTTCAGAAATTAAGGAAATCTATCTAGGTATTGGTGGAAAAGTCTTTGGTAAGAGAAAGTTAAAAAAGTGGGAAGCCCTCTTCGACATTGAACCATTAAAAGCGGAACTGAAAAAAGCGTTTGGCGATCGAACCCTGGGAGACTCCTCGATCAAAACGGGCTTGTGCATTATCACAAAACGAGCTGATACGGGTAGCCTGTGGCCGATGCTCAATCACCCGAACGGGAAATTTTACCCTGCCAACAGCCAAATCTTACTGCGGGAAGCTGTGCGGGCGAGTACAGCCGCACCGGTGTACTTCGTGCCAGAGAAGCTCAATGTCGGTGCTGGACAGCTTGGAGCTTTTGTGGACGGAGGCGTGAGCATGGCAAACAATCCTGCTTTACAGGTATTCATGGTAGCAACACTGAAAGGATACGCCTTCAATTGGCCAACTGGAGAAAACAATTTGCTCCTCGTCTCCGCTGGCACGGGGAGTTGGAAGCGGCAGGATAACGTGGATGAAGTGGTCGAGGGCAGAGTGTGGGATTGGGCTTTTGAAGTCCCGCTCATGCTGATGGATGATGCTAACTGTTACAACCAACTCATCCTGCAATATCTCTCCCGGACCAAAACGCCATGGGAAATCGACATGGAAATTGGCAACCTCTCCTCCGATTTGCTCACATCAGAACCGGCTCTCACCTATCTCCGTTACGATGTCGGGCTGGAAACGAGTACCCTGGAGACGATGGGAATGGCCGATTTAAGCCCAAAACTCCAGTCTCTGCGCGATATGAGTAATGGCAATAATCGCCACGATCTAGCCCAAATTGGCCAAAAGGCTGCTTTATTACAAGTTGAAGAAGACCACTTCCCTGATGCGTTTAACTTGCCTGCGTCGTAGCTGATGCAACGAGCCGTTATTATACTACATTTATAATACAAAAAAGAGCGATCGCTAACTGGGTTTTTGAATGGGGGAAGGTTGGCGATCGTGTTTTTAACGAACCCATTAACTCACTCATCCTCTCTCTCCTAACTCCTCTGGGTGTCCTCTGCGTCTGGAGTGTTTCGTACCCTCTCCACCCCTGTGGCAAAATTTAGGTAGCTCGTCTTCATATAGTGTTCCCCGCATGACAGCAACAATTCCCACCTTGGAAACCCAATACAATCCCAAAACAACCGAAGCCAAGTGGCAAAAGTATTGGGAAGAACACCACGTTTTCAAAGCCGATCCCGATGGCGGCGGCGAACCGTTCTCCATCGTGATTCCACCCCCCAACGTGACGGGCAGTTTGCACATGGGTCATGCCTTCGAGCATGCCCTGATCGATACCCTCGTCCGCTACCAGCGGATGAAAGGGCGCAATACCCTATGGCTACCCGGAACCGACCACGCCAGCATTGCGGTATCTGCAATTCTGGACAAGCAACTGAAAGACGAGGGCGCAACTCGCAATGACATGGGCCGCGAGGAGTATCTCGATCGCGCTTGGCGGTGGAAGGAAGAATCTGGGGGTACGATTGTCGGTCAACTGCGACGATTGGGTTTGTCGGTCGATTGGTCGCGGGAACGATTCACGATGGATGAAGGCTTATCCGAAGCCGTACTAGAAGCTTTTGTCCAACTCTATGAAGAAGGGTTAATTTACCGGGGCGAGTACTTGGTGAACTGGTGTCCTGCCACCCAATCGGCGGTTTCCGATCTGGAGGTGGAAAACCAAGAGGTTAACGGACACTTGTGGCACTTCCGCTATCCACTTACAGATGGCAGTGGTGATGTAGAAGTGGCAACAACTCGACCCGAAACCATGCTGGGGGATACCGCCGTTGCCGTCAATCCTAATGACGATCGCTACAAGCATTTAATCGGAAAGATGCTGACGCTGCCCATTATGGGACGAGAAATTCCGATCGTTGCCGATGAGTTAGTTGACCCAGAATTCGGGACGGGTTGCGTGAAGGTGACACCTGCCCACGATCCCAATGACTTTGAGATGGGCAAGCGTCACAATTTGCCCTTCATCAACATCATGAATAAGGATGGCACGCTCAACGCCAATGCTGGGCCATTCGAGGGACAAGACCGTTTTGAAGCCCGCAAGGGCGTAGTACGGCGTCTGGAAGAGGACGGTGTCCTCGTGAAGGTGGAGGACTACAAGCACACGGTGCCGTATAGCGATCGCGGGAAAGTCCCGGTCGAACCGCTCCTCTCGACTCAATGGTTCGTGAAAATTCGTCCTCTGGCGGATCGGGCGTTAGACTTCCTCGACCAAAAGAATTCACCTGAGTTTGTTCCAGAACGCTGGACGAAAGTCTATCGCGATTGGTTGGTGAAGTTGGAAGACTGGTGCATTTCCCGGCAGTTGTGGTGGGGACACCAAATTCCTGCCTGGTATGCCGTGAGCGAAACGGATGGAGAAATTACCGACACGACACCATTTGTGGTTGCCCGTAACGAGGAAGAAGCGATCGCAAAAGCAGCAGCAAAATTCGGTTCAGAGGTCATGCTCAAGCAAGACCCTGACGTGCTGGATACCTGGTTTTCTTCGGGATTGTGGCCGTTCTCGACTATGGGCTGGCCCGAACAGACCAAAGATTTAGAAACCTATTATCCCACCACCGTCCTCGTCACAGGCTTTGACATCATTTTCTTCTGGGTCGCTCGGATGACGATGATGGCCGGACACTTCACGGGTGAGATGCCGTTTGAGACCGTTTACATCCACGGACTAGTCCGGGATGAAAACAATAAGAAGATGTCCAAGTCGGCAAACAATGGTATCGACCCCTTGATTCTGATTGAGAAATATGGTACTGACGCCTTGCGTTATACCCTAATTCGGGAGGTGGCCGGTGCCGGACAAGATATCCGCTTGGAATATAACCGCAAGACGGATGAGTCGGCATCAGTAGAAGCGTCGCGTAACTTTGCCAACAAACTGTGGAATGCTGCCCGGTTCGTGATGATGAACTTGGATGGCAAGACACCTCAACAGTTGGGTCAACCCGCGGCAGAACAGTTGGAATTAAGCGATCGCTGGATTCTCTCACGCTTCCATCAAGTGGCGCGTCAAACCAATGACTACCTCGACAACTATGGCATGGGAGAAGCGGCCAAGAGCCTTTATGACTTCATCTGGGGTGACTTCTGCGACTGGTATATCGAACTGGTTAAATCTCGTCTGCGCCAAGGCGAGTCTTCTCAATCGCGACGTGCCGCCCAGCAAACGCTAGCCTACGTGTTAGAAGGAGTACTCAAACTCCTCCATCCTTTCATGCCTCACATCACCGAGGAAATCTGGCACACGCTGACGCAAAAATCGGATGAGGTGTTGGCGCTACAGTCCTATCCAGAAATTAGTGACATTGCTGGGCTTGGCGAAGAGGACGCGGGGACACGCGGACACACAGACGCGGGGAATGGGGAAAAATTAGCTGCGTCTTCTTCTAGCATCGCGAACTATTCAAGTCAGGCACAGCAAATCTGGAGCCAGGTTACTGGATTTTTATCTGAACTGCCCGACCAAGCGGGTCAGTTGTTCAGGAGCTACCAACGCCCACTGCTTGTGGTTGGTTCGCTATTGCTCGCACTGATTGCGCTCAAGGTGATGAGTGCAGTTCTCAGTGCGCTCAATAGTATCCCCTTAGCCCAACCCTCTTTTGAAGCGGTTGGTCTAGGATACTCGCTTTGGTTTGTCTACCGCTATCTGCTCACGGCGGCGAAACGTCAAGACCTCGTGACCGTAACGCGATCGCTTAAAGAACAGACGCTCGGCGAGCCAGAACTCTGGCAGTTGCCCGAACCGAAAGCAGACATGGGGACACAGGGGCACGGGGACACTGAGCAATCTGTCAGCATCCTCTGGGCGTCTCCCACTCCCCACGCCACCGCGTCCTCTTCCTTAATTGACCCAGCACTGGAGAGCCAGTTTGACCTACTCATTGGCGCAATCCGCACGATCCGCAATCTCCGGGCAGAGGCGGGAGTTAAACGGGGGAAAAAGGTGGCGGTTATCCTGCAAAGTGAACGTGACGAGGAGCGGCAAATTTTAGAGGCGGGTCGTTCCTACATCCAAGACTTGGCAGAAGTTGAAACGCTAACGATTACTCCAGCACTCTCAGAAGAACTCAAGACAACGATGGCGGGAGTCATCGGTACAGTTCAAGTCTTGATGCTCCTCGCTGGTGTTGTGGATGTGGAGGCTCTAAGCGCTAAGTTGGAAAAAGATTTAGGTAAAGTAGAAGCGGAAATCAAATCTCTATCCGGACGTTTGGCTAATCAAAATTTTGTTAGTAAAGCCCCGGAAGAAGTCGTGCAGAGTGCGAAAGATGCTTTGGCAGAAGCCGAAAAGCAAGCGGAAATTTTACGCGATCGCCTCAATCGGCTGTAGAGACACAATGAATACCATTGTAGAGACGAGATCATCTCGTCTCTACAACCCTTTATCCACGAATCACCACCAACTGATAAGCAATGCTACACCTGGCCCAAGTGCAAAATAAGGAGAATGGAGGCGGGGTAGAACTGAGATTGCTAGCCCGTCAACACTCTGAAAATTCCTGGGCAGTAATCAACCCAGAGAACGTCGTCTATACTAATGGCAACTCTTTACACGAAGATGCGTTGGTTTTGGTAGATCTGTCTGACAAGCGAGAAGTTTTGAGTATTCAAAACGCTAAAGACTGGGTGTTGGATTTGGTACAGCAGTACCTCACTATTGGAGTGAGCCCGAACTTCTTAAAGGAAGAAGCCGAACGCGCAGAACAGTGGCGGCAAAAGCTAACACTGGATAGTCAGGATTTAACTCGTCGTCACCTAGAAATGGAAGCACGTCGCGAACAGATTCAAACGTTGGAAGAAGAGTTAACACGGCAACTGGAAGAGAAGCATAAACCCAAAAGTGATGGCGATTCGGACTAAATCGATAAGAGCGATTCGGATTGACAAGAGAAACTCGTTATAACAATTTCATAACCAGATCGCCCTCATATCGCTATCGCTATAAAGGTTAGGACAGATTTAACGGTTGACACTAACCATGTACTAGCGATCGACCTTCTGCCCTGAGTACTCTACCTAGAGCGCCAGTCCAGTAGAAGGAGTTGACAAGTTAGAAGGAATGTGTAGGCTAGCCAAATCTTTCCCGAGGTTAAACTGCTTGCTCTGGAGTGTACTCCTTCATGCGAGCAATAACGTGAAGGTTATGAACAACCGCTAAACGACGCAGGTCAAACAAATTTTTGCTTGTGCCGATGTAACGAGCGCGATCGCCCTGCCATTGACTAATAGGGGCAAGGCTATGCTCTACGGCGACCCGTTCACGCAATTGTTCTCGACCAGCCTGAGTTGTTTGACGTTGGCGTAACTCTTGCAACAGAGATTCATCTGGATGGATAGAGACACTGCGCCCAGTCTGACTGGTAGTGCAGCACTGGCGCAAGGGACAAACTTCACACTGCTGTTGAGGAAAGTGAACAACTTGACCTTCACAAAAAGGGATGCTCACTCTGTTAGGACAACGAATCAAGTGGCTCTCCCAGTCCAGAACAAAAGCCCTCTTGTCAAAGTGCTTACCATTACGCACCGACCAAGCCTTACAAATGATAGTTAAGCCTTCTGGACGCTGTTTGACCATCTGGCTATTGAGATAGGCACGGTCGATGTGTAGCTCCTGCAATTCGACATCTTGAGATTCTGAGTCGCTAGCGATCGCTTCAGTAACGACAGACTCCGGAAGATTAGCGGGTGTAATACCCACAGCCCACACTACTCCAATATCTAAATCTCTAAGCACATGACGCTTGTAACCATCAAAGCGTTGACTGCGGCTTTTACGTCCATGACGCATCTGGGCATCTTCAATGGAGATACGACGGTCTTTGGCTACGCCCTTACGGAGCTTTGGGGAGCCATCGCCTGCTACCTCCACATCTTGTGCTTGTACTTGTCGGCCATCGATGAGACTCTGATTAACTTGGTTGGTGGTGTGGCTATCAAGGGACTGTTGCTGTTGTACCCAAAACTCTACGGCATCAAGCGCCTGGAGAATCGTACTCAGTGCCTGTGCTTTAGCCACTGGGTCATCCCAATCTAAATCCAAGGCAGCTTTGAGACTTGAACCCGCTACCATCTCGGCTCCGGCTTCTGCGGCGACATCAGCTAAGTCCCTCTCTTGCTGACGGGCAATAACACTCAACGCTTTCCGCAGGGCGTGTCCTAGTCCTAGCAGGTTGTAAGTATCTTCAACTCTGGCTGCTCCCCATAACGGACTTGAATCCAGAGCGGCTCTTAAAGAACGAGAACTGAAGCCGCCCTTTTTCTTCGCCATTTCTACTGTGCGTTCCACTATGGCTCGATCTCCTCCCTTGGCAATCAGGGCAGCTCTAAATCTGACAAGAGTGCCTTTTCCAAAAGGAGCTTGCTCACAATCTAGACAACCCTTGAACTAACTGCCAACGTCTATCCATCACCATTGCTTCAATCACTTCCTCATCTGAGACGCCTGTGTAGGCTTGCAAAATGATGGCTAGAGCCAGTTGCGCCGGAGACACAGGACATTTCCCCACTGTGCTGTCTTTGAACAGGGTTGCTAGTTCAGTTTGGAAGTGTTCATCGAACAGTTCATGACGCACCTGTCGCAGAAATATGAACAGTTTGGCTTTGCGAATGCCCTTTGCCACTTTTTGCTCTTGCGCGTGAAAGCTCAATCGGTGGCTTCCACACAGGCGGGCGCATAGACTGACTCCTGATTGCTCTTGGGGATGACCTTTTAGACTCTCCAGCTTTTTCCTCTTTTGTCAACTCCTTCTACTGGACTGGCGCTCTAGTGCTGCTATAACAGGGAGGCTTTACGATTGCTCGAAAAAACGTTCGTCTGCTTCCCGTGGGGTTCTCCCAGCAACACGACAGAACAAGTTAATTGTTTCACGAGTGGTGCGATCGATTCACCCACTGCCAACCCATCGGCACCAACGCGACGCCGTAGCGATCGCAATACCACCAAATCTTGAGACTGGGAAGCATTA
>DATNPT010000266.1:0-3843 GCA_036703075.1 Chroococcales cyanobacterium | reverse complement strand
GCGCAGGAAATGGGCATTGATACCGCTACTATCTACGACACAATCAAAAACTTCCGCGCTGCCTTTGGACGTGCTGAAGAATTAGACGTTAAAGGGAAGCATGTGCGGATTCTGCTATCAAAAAATCCGGTAGGGATGAATGAAACCATCCGTGCTGTCGCCGATCTCCAAAAAGCTGGAGGAGCATCTACTAAGCTAATCGTATTGAACGATCGAACACCAGATGGTACTGATGTTTCCTGGATTTGGGATGTCGATACGGAGAAGTTAGTCGAGTTGGGAGGAACGATTGTTGTCAGTGGCGATCGCATTTACGATATGGCTCTACGTCTACGCTATAGCCAAACCAGTGAGGAGAATAACCTCAACCTCATCGTCAAAGAAGACTTGCAAGACGCCATTAACACGGCATTAGAAGTCACTCCAGCCAATGAAACTCTCCATATTCTGCCCACCTATTCTGCCATGTTAGAAGTGCGCGGCTTACTAACAGGTCGCAAGATTTTATGAGAGATAGGCTTATCGTCGCATACGGCTCCACTGAACCCTTTAATTGAGGAAGCGATCGCATCAAATCATAGAGAAGAATCCTAATGGTTCAATTACTCGATCATCCAATTCAAGATCAACGCATCATCCAACCCGGACGGACTTGGCAACAGTTCAAGCTGATTCAGGAAGGTTTTGCTAATTCCCCTGGAATCAAGCTCTTTTACTACAATGGGACGATCGAAATTCTGATGCCGGGACGCGAACATGAAATGTTTAGTGCAGTCATCGCGCTGCTATTAGGAATCTTCTTTGTCGAGAAAGAAATCGAATTTGAACCAACTGGTTCAATGGATCAAGAGAAAGAAGGAGAAGCGTTCATTCAGGCAGATCAGTCTTACTGTATTGGAGCATCAAAACCGATTCCCGATCTATCCATTGAGGTAATCTTTACCAGTGGTGGTATCAACAAGCTGGCACGATACAAAGCCCTAAGCGTTCCTGAAGTTTGGTTCTGGGAGGATGGGGTTTTCAGCCTATACCGCTTACGGGCAGAGGGCTACCAGCGTATTGACCACAGCGAGATTCCTGAACTAACAGAACTCGACTTCAATCTCCTGACTCGTTGTGTACTGATGGCACAAACATCCCGATTAGAAGCCGCCAAAGCGTTTCGCAAGGGTATTAGACCTCTTGCATAAATCTTAAAAAGCCCCCTAAATCCCCTAATTCTGGGGGACTTTGAATTCGGTTCCTCCCAGAATTGGGGGCTAGGGGGCGAAAATTGACTTTTGCAAGAGACGTTCATGAGCGTATCGCTCACACTTCAGGATGAAAGGAGACTTTCTTTCACAGGTCTATTGAGCAAAAGTGATGACAGTAGAGTGAGGGAATGGGAAATTGGGAATTGGGACTTCTGAGTAGAGAAGCCTTAGCCTTTAGAGTTCCCGTTCAGATAGAGTAATTAAAAACAAAAATTTAGAAGTTAGTAACTAAAGTTAATGCATCCAGAACAATTTGAACTAACAATCGGCTGGCTTTATCCTACGCTGATGAGTACCTATGGCGATCGCGGAAATGTCATCTGCTTGCAGCAACGCGCCCAGTGGCGAGGCATCCAGGTAAACGTAGTGTCCCTCGACCAGCAAGCCCCTGTTGAGGCAATGCACGATATCGATATCTTCATGGGGGGTGGGGCGCAGGACAGACAGCAGGAAATCGTGATGCGCGATTTGCGGGGGATTAAAGCCGAGACGCTGCGCGAGAAAATTGAATCGGGAACGCCGGGAGTGTTTACCTGCGGCGCACCTCAACTGTTGGGTCATTACTACGAACCAGCCTTGGGTCAGCGAATTGAGGGTTTGGGGTTATTGGATATGGTTAGCAAGCATCCCGGCCCCGATGCCCGTCGTTGCATTGGTAACGTAGTATTTGAGCTGACGGCTTCCCCGCTAGCGCAAGAGTTAGAAGCGATGTTGGGGACAAAGCCTGTGGTGATTGGCTTTGAAAATCATGGAGGCCGTACCTATTTGCAGAACGTCGAACCGCTCGGTCGCGTAATCAAAGGGTACGGGAATAATGGGGAAGATGGCATGGAAGGAGCATTCTATCAAAATGCGATCGCAACTTATTCCCACGGTCCTTTGTTACCCAAGAATCCATTTGTTGCAGATTGGCTCATCCAGACGGCAATCAGACGCAAGTATCAAACAACCGTTTCTCTCAAGCCAGTCGATGACACCTTGGCAACACTGGCGCGTGAGGCGATGTTTAAACGTCTTGCCCTTAGCCATTTGAGCGCTCAAACCGCGTAAACTGTTGAAACAAACCATACAAGCCGTAGTGGTTGGCAAACGTTCTGCGTTTGAAGAGTCAGTCGTCGAGCATTTTTAGCCAATCTCACGCCTTGCTAGCGCTATCGATCGCAATCTTTGCAATTATTAAGAAGATGGTTCGCCATAACGTATATTTGCAAGCAGGCATATGACCGGAAAAGTAATCGATAGCAGTGCCACTGGCATTTTGATTCTCTTAATCCCACTCGCGTTTTTGAGCGTCCTGCTGTACAAAGCTTGGCCGGTACTGCTGGCGCTATTCGTCATCATCATTGGTGTCAGAATTTGGCAGCAGTATCAATGGAAGCGGTGGAGTAAGCAAGTCAACCCCTACTTCAATCAGCTAATCGAAGCCAATCAAGGCTGTCTGACCGCACTTGACTTGTCCATGAAGGCTAGCTTATCTGGTCCAGCAGCGCAGCGGTACTTAGATAAAAAAGCGGAAGAATTTGGTGCCCAACGTCGAAACTATGCAGATAAGGGTACGGTGTATTACTTTCTCACAGCTAGCGCTTTGGAAAGTTTGTTTGAAGACATTGAAGAATCCTTACCCGAACAAGAGGATGAACTCCTTACGGCTCAAGCTACGACATTAATTGAACTGCCAATACAGGAGGAATCAAAACCCTCTGAAAGCGAATTATTGAGTCAGGACGTTGAAGAGTCTCCCGAACCCACAATCGAGGAAGAACAACCTCCTTCTTTGGGTGAAGTGTTGACTCAACAGGCAGTTGAAACTGATGCTGAACCCCATGTACAACCGGAATCTGTAACCGAGGAACAACCCAGTTCTCTCAAGGAACTGTTGACTCAAAAGATAGCGGAGGCAGATACCGAAACCCAGGTACAACCGGAACCTGTAACCGAGGAACAATCCAGTCCATCTCTCAAAGAACTGTTGACGCAAAAGATAGCGGAGGCAGATACCGAACCCCAGGTACAACCGGAACCTGTAACCGAGGAACAATCCAGTCCATCTCTCAAGGAACTGTTGACGCAAAAGAAAGCTGAGGTCGATACCGAACCCCAGGTACAACCAACGCCGGAACCTCAAGAAGTTCTAAATGAAAAAGAGGACTTAGGGACAGATTTATTAGAGAAAGAAGAACATATAGTCCTTCAACCTCTGATTCAAGCCGAACTTGCCAAACGGCTAGACGTTCATTCGAGTACGGTTGGTAAACGCAAATCTGACCCAGATTTTGCCGACTGGAGCCAAAGTCGAGATCCCGAAGGACTTGCTTGGGTCTATTCGCCAGAAACTAAAGAGTTTATGCCGCAAAATAAGGCAGAATCAGCGTCGTAAAGCAGACTCTTCCGAGCATTGTTTCGTCAAAGAATTTAAGCCGAAAAAGCCACTGGTGTAAGTAATCAATCAGGCGCGTGCGATCGAACTCGAAAATCTCGCCTTTTTCCCAGTAAAGTGACTACCACCAAGGCTACATTAAGGAAGTTTTACACACCTCTGCTAGATTTCGCCCGATAGCTATATTCGTGAGCAATTGCTTGAAAAGCTTAG
>DATNPT010000255.1:0-6323 GCA_036703075.1 Chroococcales cyanobacterium | reverse complement strand
TATGCCGCAACGCTGGCATTGAGTTTCTATTCGTTTCTCTTTTCTGGGTTAGTTGCGATCGCGCATGGCATCTATGTCGCCGCAATAGAGGGGTTTCGGTTTACTCACAGAGCGATCGCTTACATACTAGCTGCGATCGCGGGACTTTTAGCCTTCTTTCCCTGGCTATTCATCCTTGTGAGTAATATGTACTCTGTTGACGACGCTACAAACTGGACAGCTAGAAGAATGGCACTGTTTGCCCTAGTCAGAATTTGGCTGGGCAATCTGTCTCGTTTGTTCTTTGATATCAATCTTGACTCTGATGCACCTTTAATTTACATTCTGATTCCTACCGCAATTGCTTTTGTATTAATTCTCTATTCTCTATACTTTCTTTATCACAAAGCTCCCAAACAAATATCTCTTTTTATTTTTATCTTAATAGGAGTTAATGCTTTAGCCCTAATACTACCCGATTTCATATTAGGAGGACGGAGGTCAAGTGTTAGCCGCTATTTAATCCCGTGTTATTTAGGGATTCAACTAGCCGTCTCCTACCTTTTAGCTGAAAAAATCCGCTATCAGCAGAGTGATAAAGCATTTTTATCTAAGCTTTCAACCCAAACACTTTGGCAAGTCGTTTTAGTTGCTGTAATTTCCTGGGGATTAGTGTCTAACGTTTTTATTGCCCAAGCAGACACTTGGTGGATTAAGAAATATAGCCATAATCACCCTCAAGCAGCTCGCATCATTAATCGCTCACCTCACCCTCTGCTGGTAAGTAGCGACTATAACTTCAATGTTGGGGAAATCCTAGCTTTCAGCTATCTCCTCGATCCAAAGACAAAACTCCAGTTAGTTACTGAGCCAAAGATTCCCCAAATACCAGAAGGGTTTAGCGATATATTCATCTTTAATCCTTCTCGCTCCTTACGAGAAGGACTGGCGAAACAGCAAAATTACAAGATACAAACTGTTCAACCCAGTAAATTAAGGCTAGGAAAACTCATCAAGCAGTAATATACTCGTCAAGTTAGCATCTAGGACAGTTGTGATGAGTCTAACTGGCTACAAAATGCAGCATTCAAGAGGACTACAGTTTTTCATCGCTATCCTCTTGGTATTGGGTGTTTTCTTTCGCTTCGCTAATTTAGATTACAAAGTTTATTGGCACGATGAAGCTTACACGTCCCTGCGGGCGGCTGGTTTTACCCGTCAAGAAATCGATCGCGAAATTTTTACCAACCGAATTATTCCCGCACAGGAGTTGCAGAAGTTTCAGCGCATCAAACCAGGTAGCACAGCTGCTGACACCATTCACTCGTTAGCACTGGAAGATCCACAGCATCCGCCTCTGTACTTTTTGATCGCTCGCTTTTGGATGCAGACATTTGGCAGTTCTCTAACCGCATCGCGCATGTTGCCAGCTTTACTAAGCCTCTTAGCGCTGCCCTTTATGTATGGGTTGGCAGTAGAACTATTCGGTTCGCGGTTAGTAGCAATTGTCGCAACAGCACTTTTGGCTCTATCCCCCTTTGATGTTCTCTTTGCTCAGACAGCACGGCAGTACAGTTTGCTGACAGCGATGGCAATTGGCAATAGTTTTATGTTGCTCAGAGCGTTGCGGTTGTCAACTTGGCCGAACTGGTTGCTCTATTCCTTAGGGAGCGCGATCGGATTTTACACGCATCCGATGTATGCCTTAACACTTGTTGCACACGGAGCTTATGTGCTGCTGTTAAGTCTGCCCTTGGCTTCCTCTAAGCTCCGACTTCTAGACTGGAAAAGTTGGTGGAAGCAAAGCAATCAATTCTGGAAATATCTGCTGGCAGTAGCAGGGGCGCTACTGCTGTACAGTCCTTGGCTAGTGGTACTCAAAAGTAACTATCAACGATTTTCAGCGACAACTGACTGGACGAGAGCCTCAGTAGAGTTACTTTACCTAGTCAAGCTGTGGATTCTGAACGTGACATGTCCGTTTTTGGATCTCGATTTTGGGTTTGATAATGTCTGGACTTATCTGCTGAGGTTGCTTGTAGTAGCAGCGATTGCTCTGGCAATCTATGCTGTCTGCCGTCAGACTCCGCGAAGCACTTGGCTATTCATTCTAATTACGATTTTTGTACCCTTTCTGCTATTGGCTTTGCCCGATATGCTGGTTGGTGGGAAGCGTTCTACAGTATCGCGCTACCTAATTTCTTGTTTTCCTGGTTTGCAATTGGCAGTCGCTTACTTACTAGCGAACAAAATTGTGGTTGGGCAATGGCTTTGGCGAGGAGTGACTGTTTTGTTGCTCGCAGGCAGTATCGCATCCTGTACAGTCAGTGCTTTCTCTGACACTTGGTGGGACAAGGATTTGAGTTATTCCAATGCAGAGGTAGCAAGGTTAATTAATGCAGACATGAAAAGAACTAATGGTACCTTAGACGCCAACATGTCTCGCTCTGCTAGCGTCAATTTCCCTACAAATACTCTAGAGGAACAGCCGCGTCAAACTGCTCCTCTTGTACTAAGCGACATCGGTGATGACTTCACGAATACTGGAGATTTGATTTCTTTAAGCTACCGACTCAATAAGGATGTTCAACTACTGCTACTCAATCAACCACCCAATCTAGAACCCTTTCAAGGGTATACTGATGCATTAGTCTTCCGTCCTTCTCAACCGCTTTTTCAAGTATTTAAACAACAGCAAATCCAATTAGAAAAGGTATACGATCCAGGGCGACTCTGGCGCATACAGCTTAGGACAACGAAACCTGATAATTCTTGTGGACTTGCTGCCCAAATTTGCAAGCTGTAAGGTCATCGCAGTGCAAAGTATTTGAGGCTTTAGATATCTTATTCAGCGTCTATCGCCTCTTTTTCTATCAGATTATTTTGCTACAAATAAGAGAGGAAATGGTATAATTGACAACTTGCATTCAAGTTAACTGTATGGTTATCAGTCCTCTGACATTAAACTTAGATACCGTTCACCTGAGTGATGAACAGTTCTATCAGCTATGTCAAAATAACCGCGAGTTAAAGTTTGAACGAACTGCCTCGGGAAAATTAATTATCATGCCACCTGTTGGAGGAGACAGCGGGAATCGGGAAGCAGAATTGATGATTGACTTGGGCATTTGGAATCGCCAAACTCAACTGGGTTATACCTTCAGTTCGTCTACCATCTTTAAGTTACCCAATGGAGCCGATCGCTCTCCAGATGCCGCTTGGATTCGGCGCGAACGTTGGGAATCACTCACTCCAGAACAAAGACGCAAATTTCCCCCCATTGCACCAGATTTTGTTATCGAGCTAAGGTCAGCAACAGACCAGTTAGAAACGTTGCGCGAGAAAATGCAGGAATATCTGGATGCAGAGGTGCAATTGGGATGGTTGATTAATCCCCAACAGCAGCAGGTAGAAGTTTATCGGCAAGGACGGGACGTGGAAGTGCTTGCTCTTCCAGCCGAGTTATCTGGTGACGAGGTATTGCCTGGATTTACCTTGAGTTTACCGCTGTATTGATAGTTCTCCATTAACTCGCGCCAAAAAGCGATCGCTCCGAAATATTTCTGCGGGAAGGCTTCGCCCTCAACTTTGGGAATTATGCGATGAAGGGAACTATCAATCCTCGTGGTCTAATCAAAAAGAAGAGGGGATGAGGATACCCAGGTGAAAGTTGTGGCAAACAATGAGCAACGCCGTCAATTGAGTGTACCGCTGGTGCTGGGGGCAATTTGGCTAATAGGGGCTTTGTGCGATCGCATTTGGATAGCCCTCGACCGGGCAATTCCAGCTTGGGACCAAACGAACCACCTCACGGGTTCGCTGAATTACTTACATGCCTTACAACATGCCCAGTGGTTTTCATCAAGCTGGTGGAGAAGCTTCTGGATGCTTTCTAATAAGTATCCGCCCCTAACTTACATCGCAACAGCTCCTTTTCAACAGCTCTTTGGTACTGGCCCCGATCGCGCTTTGCTCGTTAATCTATTATTCAGTGCCATCTTACTCGCCTCTGTCTACGGTTTAGGCAAGCACCTGTTTAATACGCGAGTTGGTCTTTGGGCAGCCGGAGTTTGCGTACTGCTACCCAGACTTTACACGTTTCGTCTCAACTACCTAATTGATTATCCTCTTACCGCTTTGGTCGCCGCTAGTTTCTTATGTTTGACCCTATGGCGAGATGCGAAAACACGTCGGGGGGGATGGCTTCGGGCGTTGCAATTTGGCATCTGCTTGGGTTTGGCAATGATGGTGAAGCAGAGCGTCCTGTTTTTCTTGTTTGTGCCCCTATTGTGGCTTTCACTTCCACTGTTGTGGAAGCGAGCCTGGGGGCGACTGCTTCAGTTGATCGGCGGATTACTCCTCTCTGTTTTTATCTTCGGTCCTTGGTACCGCACGAACTGGATCTATTTACTCAGTACTCCACAAAATTCCGTCGTTGGGCCAGCCGCCTCAGAAGGCGATCCCGCCATCAACACCCTTGCGGCTTGGACTTTTTATTGGAATGACCTTCCCCGTGCTGTCAGTTGGCCGTTACTCCTCGTTCCATTGGTTGGTCTACTGTTGTATTTGATAGTTCCGCCATTTCGCAAACAAGCAAACCGCGATCGCGAATTAGACTACTCTACCCAAGACAGTCAACCGCTTTCCAGCTTAGAGACTCCGCCTTCTGAAACCAATCAAAAATCGCCTCCCTTGGTTAGGCGGAGAACTCCAAAATCGATCGCCTCAGCATTGCGTTGGTTAGCCGTCTTTTTAGTCGCATCTTACCTGATTTGCTCGGCAAATCCGAATAAAGACTTGCGCTACATCATGCCTTATCTACCCATTCTCTCGGTCGTTTTGGCTTTTGGTTTGACCGTATGGCCAAAACGATTGAAGGTAGTGCCTTGGGCTACTGTCGGTTTAGCATTTCTCCTTATGTGCCTCAATCTCTTCCCCATCGGCGGTACACCGGGAACCTATTTAACCCAAACTCTCAGTCCCAATGAGCAAACTTACCCTTATCTAGGACCCAAGTGGCCTCAGTCGCAAGCGATCGATGAGATCGTGCGTACAGAACCTCAACTGCAAGCCACTGTAGGCATTATGACGAGGATACCGCAACTCAATCACAACAATCTTAACTACTATGGGGCGCTGAAAGACTTTCAGGTGTATGGGCGCGAGGTGGGTGTGCGAAAGCGATTTGTCGATCGCGATGCGCGATCGCTTTCTTGGTATATCACCAAAACTGGCGATTTGGGAACGCAAAAAGAAAACCCAATCCGCATGGTTCAGTTACTCAATAGCAGTCCGGATTTGCAGGTTCACAAGACTTGGAATTTACCGGATGGTAGCCTGCTCAAGCTATTTCATCGCACTCCAGCACCGATACAGGTACAGCCTATTAATGCAACTCAAACTCAGGTAAAACTGGATCGAGTCACCGTACCGCCACAAGTTCCTCCTAACGCACCAGTTCCGGTAACGTATGAATGGTCTGGGCCTTGGGAGCAATTGCGATCGGGTATTGTTCTAGTGACGTGGAAGAAAGCGGAGAGTCAGGAGTTAGGAGTCAAGACTCAGCAGTCAGATGCCAAACTGCCGCTAGTCAACCAAAATCCAACATCGAATCGTTGGTTACACGACCATGGAATTGGTATGGGGAAATTGTATTCCGGGCGTTTAAGTAGGCAGCAGTCTCAAGGTAGTTTCCACGTGATTGAACGGACAGCGATGCTACCTCCAGCCGATATTACAACGGGTGCTTATACTCTAGAGGCAACTTACCTAAACCGGGAAACAGGCGAAAATTACCCAATTGCCGTGCCGTCAGTCACGCTTACCATCAGTCCTAATGCCCCTGCAACACCAGCCCCAGAATTGGATTTAGTTACCCAGATGCGGGCTTTAGCCCGTAACTTGCCTGAAGGACGAAAAGCCCTCGACCCCATCTTTGATGAAATTGGGCGGATTAACCAGTATGATCCCGTTCAAGATTACACCATTCAAGCTGACCGCGCTCTAGATTACCGCCTCCAGCAGGAACCGCAAAATCTGGATTGGGCTTATGCTTTCGCGTTTTCCAAGGTATTGCAAGAAGATGCCGAAGGTGCGATAAGGGCTTTAAAACGAGTCGTGCAACTGGATTCCCAAAACCCCTACGCTCACGCTTACCTCGCCTTCGTCTACCTCTATCAATGGCAGGGTAAAAACGCTCAAGAGGCTATCGAACCGGCTCTTGCCCTCAATCCCAATCTTCCAGAAATCAAAGCTATCTCTGGCGTGGCGGCTATTGAGCAAGGGAATCTTGTCAAAGCATGGCACATGCTGAAAGGATTAAAAAATTAAATTTAACTTCCCTA
>DATNPT010000071.1:0-3768 GCA_036703075.1 Chroococcales cyanobacterium | reverse complement strand
TTGCGTTTGTAACTTAGCATTGCGCTCGATGGTTTCCAACGCCCGCGCCATTGCAGTTTCGTTCAGTTGACGAGTCCGTAGCATCTGCGTCCATCCGAGGATAGCATTCAGAGGCGATCGCAATTCGTGGGAAAGGACGGCAAGAAACTCATCCTTCATCTGATTTGCTTCTTGAGCCGTTGTTCGAGCGGCTTCGCTATCGCGGTAGAGGCGAGCATTGTCAATCGCACTGGCAGCACGGCGAGCGATATCTTCTGCCAGAGCTAAGTCTGCCCGATTATAGCGACGCTTCGATTCCGATGAGACAAAAGAAAGTACGCCTAGCACCTGATGCCGAGACTGGATTGGCACAACCATTACAGACCTATCTCCCAATCCGCGCAACAATTGTAAGTGTTCCTCATCTTGAGCAGTTGCCGCTATCTGCGAGTCCGTGAATTGTTCGTAGAGAATCGATTGACCGCTCAAAAGCTTTACCCAAGCAGGATTTGGTTTTTTTGGATCGGGTGGATAGCGGCGACGCAGTTCTTCTAGTATTTCCTGTTTCACTGGATCGGCACAAGCTATTGCAATCTGTCGAACGGATGCATCCGGTTGAAACACGTCAACGATGCACCAATCAGCAAAGGTGGGAACGGCGAGGTGAGCAACATTATTGAGCGTGGTTTCGTAATCTAATGAGGCAGCCAGTTCAGTGCTAGCCTCGACTAAAAACTGCTGTACTTCTTCAGCACGTTTGCGATCGCTAATATCTTCAATAATGCCAATCCCATACTTGATCTGGTCGTTTGAGTCCCACACGGCTGAAACAGTAACGTTCACCCAAACGATGCCCCCATCCTTGCGAAAGTAGCGCTTCTCCACTGAGTAACCATCAATCTCCCGTGCCATCACCCGTTGAAAGCTCTCAGCATCTATCTGTTGGTCCTCAGAATGACTAATTGCTTGGATCGTCAAGACGAGTAATTCATAATGACTGTAGCCGGTAATGTTGCACAGAGCTGGGTTAACTTGGATAAATTGACCATCTAAGGTCACCAACGCAATGCCAACAGCAGCTTGGTTAAACATAACTCGGAACCGCGCCTCACTTTCCTGGAGCGCTTCTTGAGCTTGTTTGCGTTCGGTAACATCAACACCAATTCCCCATGTCACCAAACCCGGAATGGGATACTCTTCGGAAATATTTGACCAAGCGATGGTTCTAACACTGCCATCTTTACATCTAATATCCCATTCCCAATCTCGATAGTTTAGGCCGCGTGCCTCGTGTTCGGCAAACATGCGATCGCGATAAGCGGTATCTGGGTAAAGTAGTTCTATGGCACGGGGATTATCGATAATCTCTTCGGCACGGTAGCCCGTTACCCTCTCGCACTCTCGATTCCAGACGATGATGTGATTGTCACCATCAAAGGCATCCATCATCACTGGCATGTTTTGCACGATCGCTCGCAAGCGTTCTTCACTCTCGCGTAGCGCTTCCTCAGCACGTTTGCGATCTGAAATTTCCTGGAAATAGACGGCAATCCCCTCAGCTGAGGGATAAGCGTGAACTTCAAACCAGCGTCCGGTAAATAATCCAGTAACTTCAAAATGGGCAGGAGTTTGATGCTCAACGACTTTGTGGTATTGTTCGTCAAGAATTGTACCTCTGGCTGTGGAGAACACGTCCCAGAAACACTGACCCAACAGTTGCGTGGGTGAAGACCGCATCAATTCTGCACAGCGATAGTTGATGTAGGTAAATCGCCATTCTCTATCGAGAGCAAAGAAGGCATCAGTGATACTCTCCAGAATGTTCACTACCCTGCGATTTGCCTCTCGTGCTGCCGCTTCTGCCTGTTTTGTTTCAGTAATATCGGCTAAGATGACACCAATTCCTACCGTTTGCCCGTCAACATTTTGGACAGGGTAATAATTTCCCAACCAATGCCCGTGGTATCCGGGTTGTCCCGGTGCCTCACCACTGATGTCTACGTTCAGCATCGCCTCACCTGTATCCAAGACATGCTGTATTTGTGGCTCAAACTGAGCTGCCATTTCTGGCAGTAAGTCTCGGTATCGGCATCCTAGGTGTTCTTCTATTGAAAAACCATTAATTGAAGCGAGTACCTGATTGATGTGAATGTATCGCAACTCTTTGTCGAGAAAACATATCCCTACAGGGGCAGCGGCTAACAAGGCATCGAGGAGAGATAACAACTCCGCTTGACGCTGCAAAACTTGCTGAGTACGTTGATAGAGCCGCGCATTGTCGATCGCTAAAGCCGCACGACGGGCTAAATCTTCAGCCAACGCTAAGTCTGTAGCATCATAGTGCCGACCTGATTCTGCTGTCACCAGTGTAATAGAACCCAGTATTTTCCCCCCGACAACCATTGGCACTATAGCGGCAGATTTGAAGCCCACTTCCCGCAAAAGTTTAAGATGTTCGGCATCGTGCGCGGATGCTTCCAGCAGCGAGTCAGAAAGTTCCGGAATCACTTCTGCTCGGCCTGTCCGCAAAACTTTAGCGATCGGATTGGGCCCTTCTGGAGCGGGCGGATATTGAGCTAATTTAAGCGCATACTCGACTTTTGCGGGATCGGCATGGGCCACACAAATCCGTCGAATCGAGCCATCGTCCTGGAAAATTTCAACCGAGCACCAGTCCGCCATAAACGGTACGGGAAGCTGTGCCACTCGTTCGAGCGTCGCCTCGTAATCTAGGGAAGCGGCAAGGAAGTTGCTAGTTTCGGCAAGATAGCGCAACGCCTCCTCTCCTCGCTTGCGTTCGGTGATGTCTTGGGCGTAAACACAAAGCCCCTGCTTGGCAGGGTAGACTCGAACGTCTAGCCAGAGATTGAGTTTAGGACAAAACTCTTCAAATTGAACCGGAACTCTCTGGCTTGCGGCTGTGTGGTACTGCTTGTAGAATGTTGAACCGATCGCTTGGGGATAAACGTCCCACATCCCTTTGCCGAGTAGTTCTGCCTTGTCTTTTTGTAAAAGTTGTTCTCCTCGGCGATTAATGTAGGTAAATCGCCAGTCGCTATCTACTCCCCAGAAGGCATCTGTGATACTTTCTACAATATTGACCAGTTGCTCGGATTGAGCTTTTGGGAAAAGCGATCGCGTTGTTGGCGGTTGCACGCAGCACTCTTGTCTCGCCTCTCCTGACGGTTCAAATTTCCGCTTGCCAAAGGGAGACACGTTGGCGAACCAACTGAACAACACGCCTTCTAGCGCAAACAACCCTAACTGAAAGTTTTGACTAGGTGAAAACTGCCACTGCAAGCTTTCTCCGATAGAAGTCTCTAACTCTAGGCTTTGCCTCAAATAGGAAAGTAGCAGCGAATAATTAGGGTCTACAAAGAAATAGTAGGAGAGCAAAGTCGTTGCTACTGTCGCGAACAGCCCTGGCCCCAAACCTCCGTACCAACTGCTAAACATGACAGCAGGAAAGAACAGTAGAAACGGGTTTTCTACATTTATTTGGAGTTCTAGCAGTAGCTCAATCGGCAGCGCTAGCGCAACAACCAATCCCGCGACACCGTAACGACGTATCTGGGGACTCAGCAGGTTCAGCATTTTCTGTTCTTTGTAGTCGCCTAGATGTAAAGTGCAAACCCTACAGCTTTTGTCTAGCCTAATTGATATAGTTGAAAATTTCCCTATTTAGATAGTAGACAAAAGCCTTAATAAAGTGATTTAGCACGAAGCAATCATAAGATTAACTTTATTAAGTATATAAATATACAGAAATTTTCCGATATACGATGTATG
>DATNPT010000224.1:0-3293 GCA_036703075.1 Chroococcales cyanobacterium | reverse complement strand
AAGGGGGAAACAAGAAAAGAATTTGTAGCAAGCATTAGTGAATTGGTATAACAACGTAGCATTTCCCGAAGATGAGTAGAGCGGCAGACGCAATCTCAGCACGTTTCGAGACTACTATTAACCTTGATGCTAACTGGCTGCCGCCTTGGGAGAAAAGGGGCGGCTAGGGACAATGCGGTACAAGCGAGCGGGGGTTCGATCGCTGACTCGCTTCCCTAGCTTGCAGTGAGAAAAATTAAAATTCAAGAAACGATCGCATTCAGCTTACAGTGTAAGCCGAGTGAAGCGCCCACCAAAGAAGGACGGCGATACTGCCCAAAACTAACGCCGCTGAAATCGCGATCGCGGTTGGGCTATCGGCTCCCTTGAACTTCATGATTCCACGATTTAGGTCTGACATATCGCTATGATTGCTCCTCTTACTTCAAGCGCTCTAATACCTTGAATATATATTGGTCTAGATTAACCAGGAAAGAGAGACAAATGCCTAACTCAAACGGTTGATTTAACAAAAGAGGGGAAAGCTCTGTGAATGTCGTACTTGTGGTTTTGGTCGTGTTGCTGGGGCTGGTAGTGCTGTTAGAAGTCAGCTTACGATTGCTCTTTGGCTTCGGCAATCCCCCAATTTATCTTGCCGATGAAAAAATTGGTTACTTGCTAGCGCCCAACCAACGCACCAAGCGTTTTGGTAATCGCATTGCGATTAATCAGTATTCCATGCGAAGTCCAAGTATCGACGTAACAAGACCGAGTTCAACGCTACGGGTATTGTTATTGGGAGATTCTGTGGCTAATGGTGCGTGGTGGACTGACCAAGAGCGAACGATTTCAGCCCTAATGGCTACCCAAAGGGAATTTCTTGTTCATCCAGGAGCTATCTTTGAACAGGTAGAGGTTCTGAATGCCTCTGCTAATTCGTGGGGCCCCCGGAACGAACTCGCTTATCTACAGCGTTTTGGAACGTTTAATGCCCAAGCGGTGGTATTGCTGATCAACACGGATGACTTATTTGCTACAGCCCCAACCTCAGTACAAGTCGGGCGCGATCGCAACTATCCCAATCGTAAGCCTCCCTGTGCGATCGCAGAAGTCCTTAGCCGCTATGTTTTACCAACACCTTCCATACCAGACATAGCAGATGTTAATGCGGCAGTAGGCGTTAGCGCCGCCTCTCCAGAGGAGGATCGGGTAGGCTCTAACTTCGAGGCAATTCGACAAATTCAATCCCTCACCCAAACCGCTAACGCTCAGTTCCTACTCGCCATGACTCCATTACGCCGCGAACTGGGGGGAAATTCACGGGATTACGAACAAACCACCAGGCAACGCCTTGTCCGCTTCACTCAAGAGCAGAAAATCGCTTATCTCGATTTTCTGTCAGTGTTTGATAACACCGAAATGCCTGAGAGTTTGTATCGCGACCACATTCACCTCAGTCCTTGCGGCAATCAAAAAGTCAGCGAAGCGATCGCGCGATCGCTTCAGCAACTGTTGCAGTTATCTGCAACGCCAACTCCTACTACTGATGCAACTAGCCACAACTGAGAAAATTCCGAGTAAGACGTTCGAGCGAACTGGTTCGCGATCGACGACAACGTTTAGTAGGAGACGGCAGTCATCGTTGGAGTCGTCAGGTCAAGGAGTTCTCGTTCTCGCGGTCGCCACACTTGACCATCAAGCGCCATCTGCTCGATTAAACTTGCCAGACGCAATGCCTTGAGTGCTTGTTCGCCACCCACCGAAGGTGACATGCCTGCGCGAACGCAGCAAACAAAGTGTTCTAATTCAGCATGTAAGGGTTCGATATTGCTGGTGTAAACCTTCTCAATCAATCCATCCTGGCGGTATAAGACTTGACCGTAGTCAGTCATACAGTTAGCTGTCGTTTGTCGGTGAATCAGAATCTCGTTGTTGAGAAAATCTGCCTCAGTCAGGGAATTTTTGCAATGAGCGGCAATCCGACGAATTTTACGATGCGTTACCTTGCTGGATGTTAACGTGGCAACAATCCCGTTTGCGAAGCCTAGGGTCGCTGTCACGTAGTCCAAGTAGCCAGAATCAGAGGCACGGCTTCCACTCGCGGTCAATCGGACGACGGGTGATGCGGCTAAGTCCAATAGTAGGTCAATGTCGTGGATCATCAGATCCAGAACTACAGACACATCATTCGCTCGATTGGAGTAGGGACTCATCCGATGAGCCTCTATTGCTAGTAGTTCTTCTGTTTTTAGGACTTTGCTGAGTTCCTGAAAAGCCGGATTAAAACGTTCAATGTGACCGACTTGCAGAATACACTGAGACTCTGCTGCTGCATTTACCAGGGATTCTGCCTCAGTAATACTAGCCGCGATCGGTTTTTCAACTAAAACATGAACGCCAGCCGACAGACAAGTCATCCCGACTTCGTGATGCAGACGAGTCGGTACGGCAATGCAGACTGCTTCTACATAAGGCAAAAGATCGCGATAATCTTCAAAGAAACGCACGCGGTACTTACTGGCCGTATCTAAACCGCGATCGACATTGATGTCTGATACGCCCACTAATTCAACGTCTTTGAGAAAACTCAAAACGCGGGCATGATGTTGTCCCATATTGCCAACGCCGATAACGCCAATTTTGATTGGCTGCGGCACGTTACGCTGCACATGGGTATTCAGATGTGTTTGGCACATGCTATTTTGCACTCTTATCTGCTCCTCCACCACGGGAAAATAAGTCGATTTACTTACTCTGAGCCGCCTTAAACCATCCAGATAGTACCACAGCACCTCTAAATGTGAAGAATTCCAAAGATTTGCCCAGATCCCTTGAGATAAGGAGGTCTTTAAGTGCGGTCATTCTTTTTCATTGTGATTTTGCTAGTTGTGATGGGATAGCTGGATGTGTCAGTTTCTGGGTTGTCCCTTAAAAGCTTTGAGAATAAGCAATTAAAGATAGGTAATAGGGAACTACTCATTTACCGCTCATCTCCCGACTCAAGTAGTGAGGATGAGCTTAATTGCCTCTCAAGGCTATAGGCTGAAAGAGGGATATAACCATTCCTGACCTCTAGTCGCTGATAAATGAGGGATTTCTATCTTGAAAGCAGTTGTATTGTTGTCTGGAGGATTAGACTCTTCTACAGTTTTGTACCAAGCAAAGGCAGACGGGTGTGAGTGTTACGCGATTTCCTTCGACTACCAGCAACGACACCGACGGGAACTCGCTTCTGCTGATGCGATCGCGAATTGTGCTGGTGTTCAGGGGCATCAGGTCGTCAGCTTTGACTTGCGGCAGTGGGGGGGGTCGGC
>DATNPT010000210.1:0-12784 GCA_036703075.1 Chroococcales cyanobacterium | reverse complement strand
CGATAAACCCAGAATCGCACAAAGGGCTTGAGCCAGCTCTTGTATATAGCTATCATCTAAGTGACCAAGAACTCTAATAATCCGGGATTTGTCAATGACTCGAATCTGTTCGCAAAGAATCACTGAGTCTTGACTTAAGCTCCGACTCCTGCTGGAACAAATACATGAGAAGGCAAGAGTTTGCGTCGTATCTTGGTCGTAAATGGAGCCATGATAGTGTGAGGACTGACGGCATTAGCCCGATCAATTTGTAGAATCACTACAGGTCGTATTCCTGCTTGCTCCGTACCCACAACGGGGTTAAGGTCGCATAAGACTACATCTCCTCTTGCGATTGGCAAGTTGCCTGAAGGCGTTGCTACCACTGAATTTCTCCACGAGCAAGACGTTCTTCGTAGTCTTCTAAATTCGGTAAGTAGTCAGCGAAGTCTGATTCAGCAATTTCCAGCGCTTCATTGAACTGCATCCATAAGGCAGCACGGTTGCTGTCGCTTTTAATCAGCAGGAACTCTATAAAGTCGTTTACTTGCTGGACAAGCGGTTCCGGCAGTTGGCGAATCTTAGCTATGGTTTCTTCATGTACAGTCATTTGTCTTCTTTTGTTGCCTTAGATTGACTCAGGACATTCGTGTACGCTTAGCAGATCCGAAAGCAATTGGCAACTTGGGATGGCGCGAGTACTTATCCCCATCGCCGTCTTAAAAAAATTTTTCCTTAAAACCCTTGGCATGTCTATCTTGTAGAGGTTGTCCTCAAAAATTATGGCTGAGGAGCTGTCACAAAAGTCACGATTTGTCACTGATAAAGTAGAGTGTTTTTTTTAACTACTGATTTCAGGACTGAAATCACCTCAACTCCGTAAGGGCTTCCTCTTAGCCCATTAACAATCAGTTTGTCAATACAAACCCAGCAAAAAGCTTATTAGATATTTTTATCTAATAAAGCACTACTGGGTGTATTGTTGTGTCCTATAATGCGTAATATGCAATACATCAAAATTCCTGGAGTAGTTGACGGCTACGCCAGGAATCGGTTTTGCGAAAACAAGTTGTTTCTCCTTATATACTACCATGAAGAGACTTTTTCTGCAAAAAAGCATTGGTCTGTTTGCAGTGATTGTGATTTTGCTGGTCGGTTTTTTTGTCTTAGCTGTGATGGACGAAAGCTATCGACCAGCTTTCGCTGATTTAGCAAAGGTGGGCATCGGCGGTTATCTCGCTATGCTCATTCCTACTTCAAACTCTTAATTCAAGAGTACAGCTTTAGGAGAGAGCAATAGTCATCTCAAAAATTCCCAGAGCTGGCTCTGGGAATTTCCTGTGTAATTTTCTAGAAAAAATGGTTCTTCAACTCTACTATGAAAGATTCTGGGTTCCCTAGGTCTACGCCTTCCCCAGAAGACGCATTAGATGCAGCAGTGATAAAAGTACTAGGGAAAGATAACCCTCAGACTTATTCCACAATCTCGTTTATTCAAAGAAGCCTCGTGCAATTTAATCTGGCTTCCCAATTTGAAGCTCACGAAATCCTCAACGAAGCCTATGTGCGCGGCAGAGAATTCATTCGATCTGGGAAAGTTATACAAAACCCTCACTCGTGGTTGAAGAGTACGTCTCTTAACATTATTCGAGAAAACAGCCGAAAGCAGAAGAAAGAACAACCAATAGACCCTGAGTTGGTAGAATTAATCCCTTCCTTAAGAGTTATAGAAGATAGTGTAGTAACGCACTCAGATATTGGCAATAAATGGGAAGCGCTATTGAGTTCGCTCAAAGCACTGAGTTCAACAGATCCAATGGGTGCAAGGCTTCTGCGTCTACAAGCTCAAGGGCTGTCCTGGAAAGAGATTCGCAAACAGTTAGTTACAGAAGATGGGGAAGCTCCGTCTGGGTCAACGTTGCGGCAGAAAGCAAGCCGTGCCAAGAAAAGTCTCAGAAAAATCTACCATTCAATAACAACTGATGCTGCCGACTTGCCCATCTCTTGATGGTGGTTAGGAGTTACATAGGGAAAACCTGAGCGTTCATTTCCTATACGATCGCTCAAAACAGAATGTTCCCCTGCCGGATGACTTGCTGCTATCATAGCCGACATGTTGTCACCCGTGCATCCCTGGAGTCATCACCATGATTGCTGCCAAAACGCCCACCAGAAGACACTGGGAATTGTTCAAAGTTTATAAGCGTTGGGCTGCAAAACAGATGGAACCTGAAGAGTTCCTGAAGAATTGGGCTGTCAGCTATGAAGAGCTGGCTGAACTGTGCGGACGGTCTAAAAGTACAGTAGCTCATTGGTTTTCCAAAGGAGAGCACCGTAGAGAGCCTTCAGAGGCGGATAAACGCAGGCTGGCAGAAATTCATGCCCTCTGGAGCCAATTTGAAAATGAGCCTGTTCACTTGCGAGAAATCTGGGAGAGAAAGCGAAGCAGAAGGCGTAGCCAATAGTTGTCAACTGTGCATTACTTACTTGCACCCATGACAACAGCAGTTTTATTGTGACTAATAGTTCTAAAGCTTCAGTATCGCCACGGGACATTGATCTGGATGTGCGCTATTTATGCTGACTGCGTTACCACCTTTCTATAGGCATCTAGCAATCGAATACTCATGAGGAAATCCAAAGCAAGCGAGGCACTGTGTGTCGCGCAACAAGTTGCTGCCATTCGCGCAGCACTGCACAAACATGGCTATCAAATCCGCAAACGTCCCAAACAATCAGCCTGGAAGGTTTTCACCCCCCTTCATCCCCCAACCTCTTCAGCCAGAGGAACTGGCAGGGCAAAGGAAGCAACAGCCAAAACTCATAAAAGAAAGTGCTACCTCCTCACCTATCAACCCGCACCCATCAGCACCTGGGTACTTCACCCTCAAACCAACGGCGCAGACTACCACACCCTCCAAACCATTATTCAACGAGCAATTACCAGGAGTGCCTCGTGACTTACAAACATCAACTCTATCCGTGGTGCATCATTCGCCAACTTCCCAACATGCAGAACCGCATTGTTTGCCGCCTTCGCAACCGCAGCGATGCAGAGGGACACCTGCAAGTCCTGCGACGACTCATGCCAACGTTGCGCTTCACAATCATTTTCGACCTAACCCCAGAAAACGACGACCCACCAGCCAATCCAAAATCTAAAATCAAATGACCGTTTTATTTCGCCGCATCAACCCCGATCAAAAATTTCGCATCACCAAGCGCCAAATCGCCAAATTCTTGAGAATTCCCGAATTATTAATTGTAAAAGTCGAATCCTGGCTCTACGTTTTGTTTGTCCATCGTCTCGACAAAGGAGGACAATTTATCAGCTACCGCCAGATAGAACATTGGAAAAATGCCGTTGCCTGTCAACTACAAAAATGCCTAACTTTGGAACAATTAGAACAATTGTGGAGTGCGATTAAATTCGACCACACCAAGTACAAAAAACAATACGCAGCTTCTGTCCTACCCTTCCTGGAAAAAATCCGCATCAAACGCTTTGAAGCTCTTCCCAAAGTTTCACAATATTTAGAGGAGAAATGTATCGCATTACTGTAGTGCGACCTTACTCTAGCCCTCTAAATCGTATCCCTATCAGCATTATTTCCTATTCCGATAGGCTTATCACATTGCTGTTGAAATCTTCTGTTACAAAGATTGACTTCAGTTTCAGACCTGAGAGGGAGTTCGCTTCAGCCTTTAATTACAACCATGAAAGTAGGCGTCTTTGTGTACGGTGTTACATGAATATATTGAAGTTGTCATCAAGACGCCACCTTTAATAGACCTGTCTTCAGTTTTGAAGAGGTAAAAACTATGTTTCAAAATTTGGGAATACTGTTGGGATTGGGTAGCACGCACTTTTGGCTGACCCAAGTTCCAGCAACTCCGACCGCATCCCCGGTCGCAAATACTCCAGAACAAATAGCATTGGTCTTTTCCGGACCTCAGTTTTTTATTGCCTTAGTTGCTGGGGTACTGATGGCTTTTGCTTTTCAATTTCTGTTAACCAACCTTACGCTCGCGGCAGGCATTTCATCTGGGGAGAATCCAGTGGATGCTGATTCCGACGAGAGCTGGGGTCATGCGGTTCGAGAAGTTGAATCGAAAGTAGGAGTATGGGCGTTAGTAACGGTTAATATTGCGTTATTCATCGCTTGCTTTCTAGCGGTAAAATTGACCCTAATTAACAGCGTGACCCTGGGAGCGATTACAGGCGTTGTCATTTGGTCAGCTTACTTCTTGCTGCTACTTTGGGTCAGTTCTAGCGCGATCGGTTCGATCGTGGGTTCCGTCGCTAATACGGCAGGTTCGAGCTTGCAAGGCGTTATGGCTGTCGCAGGCACAGCACTCGGCGGCAGGGCGGCAAACGCTCAGATTGTGAATACAGTAGAGGCATCGGTAGCCGCTGTTCGCCGCGAATTGAGTTCGGCGATTGACCCGTCCCGCGTCCGGGAGACAGTGCAAGACTACGTAGCCGATTTGCAACTACCTCAGCTAGACATCAAACAAATTCGCAATGATTTTGAGCGGTTGCTCAGCGGTTCGGAATTGCGATCGCTTGCGGATAGTGACATTCTGCAAAACGTGAATCGTCAGACGTTCGTGGATTTAGTCAGCAGTCGTACAGACTTATCCAAACGAGACGTGAATCGGATTGCCGATCAACTCGAAGCCGCTTGGCATCAAGTATTGGGTCTGCAACCTCAGACTGACCCACAGTCAAAATTGCTCAACTTCCTCCAGTCTGCTAGCCCAGAGGAACTCAGATCAAATCAGCTAGGCGAGAAACTTGGGCAACTCGTAGGAGTTGGCGGAGGCAACTCAGAGGGCAGTAATGGCAATAGCTTGATGGAGCAAGGCTTGCAACTGGGTGTTAGCGCTTTAGTCGGTAGAGTACTGTCGCGCACGGATTTGTCTGACGTAGATGTGGAAAAGATTTCCAGCCAGTTGCAACAGCTCAAAGATAAAGCAACAGAACAAGCTAAAACTCTTTCCTCTAAAGTCGCCGATCGCATACCTGGGCAATCCCTTAATACTATTGCGGGGGATGTTGAAAACTACCTGCTCAATTCCCAACCTTGGCACTTAAACCGAGAGACAATTAAGCAGGAATTTAAAGACGTTATCTATGACCTAGAAGCCGCGCCGAAAGCAGTTCGGCAGCAATTAGAGCAACTGAATCGAGACTCATTCGTGAAGGTGCTCCAATCACGGGAGAACTTCACCTCCGATCAAATCGCAGATATTGCCGATCAGCTCGAAGGTATCCGCCAGGAAGTTCTGCAAACCGTTCAAAGTTCTGAGTCTGAAGAACAATCGCAAGACCTCCGCAGTCGGGTGGAACATTATCTGCAATCGACGGGGAAAGAAGAACTAAATCCAGAAGGAATTGAGCGCGACTTTACAGCACTTCTGGAAGACCCAGAAGCGGGCATTGATGCACTACGCACTCGCCTCTCGCACTTCGATCGCGACACCTTGGTGCAAATGCTCAAGGAGGGACGCCAAGACCTGAGCGAGGAGGAAGCTAATCAAATTATCGATCGCCTCGAAAGCACTCGCGATCGCGTTTTGTCACAAGCTCAGGAACTGAAAGACCAAGCCAAATCTAAAGTAGAAGAGTTTGGGCAAAAGATAGAATCCTATCTACGCAATACCAACCAAGAGGAACTCAATCCTGACGCCATCAAGCAAGAATTGCAAACGCTTCTGGATGACCCGCAGGCGGGATTTAAAGCGCTACGGGAACGACTCTCGCAATTCGATCGCGATACACTGGTGCAATTGCTCAATCAGCGCGAAGATCTCAACGAGGAGCAGATTAATCAAATCATCGATCGCTTCTCAGAAGTACGCGATAACATCCTGAATGTACCGCAACAAGTAGCAGGTAAGGCTCAGGAGCAATACGATCGCCTCACGAGCCAAATTGCCGAGTATCTGCGAAATACCAATCTGGACGAACTCGACCCAGAAGGAATTCAGCAGGATTTAGCAAAACTCCTGGATGACCCGAAACAGGGTGCTTTAGCTCTCAGAGAACGGCTTTCTCAGGTCGATCGAGAAACCTTGGTTCAACTGTTCAGTCAACGGGAAGACTTGAGCGAGGAGCAGGTGAATCAGATTATTGACCAAGTGCAAGATGCAATTAGCCGCATTGTCAAAGCACCGCGACGCTTGGTCAGTCGTGCCAAAGATACGGTACAGGATGTACAATCCAATTTTGAACAATACCTGCGGAATACGAACAAAGAAGAACTTAATCCTGATGCCATCAAGCGCGATCTGCAACAATTGTTCAGCGATCCAAAAGAAGGGTTGAAGAGCGTAAGCGATCGCTTCTCGCAGTTTGACCGAGGCACGCTTGTTTCCCTGCTATCGCAACGGGAAGATATTTCCGAGGAGGAAGCCAACCGGATTGTGGATAACATTGAATCGACCCGTAAGCAGTTTGTCGAACAAGCTCAGGCGATTCAGCATCAAGTGCAATCTGCGATGGACAGCGTTTTTGGTCGCATCCAGAATTACCTCAACTCGCTTGACCGTCCCGAACTCAACTATGAGGGAATTAAGCGCGACTTCCGCAAAGTGTTTGACGATCCAGAAGCAGGATTTGATGCGTTGCGCGATCGCTTGAGTCAGTTCGATCGCGACACATTGGTTGCTGTCATCAGTTCCCGTGAGGACATCTCCGAGGCAGATGCCAATCGAATTATCGACCAAATCGAAGGCGTGCGGGATAGCGTACTGCACCGCGCCGAACGCCTCCAGGAAGAAGCTGAAAAACGGGTTAAACAGCTCAAGCACACAGCTAAAGAGCAAATGAAAGAAACCCGTAAAGTCGCAGCAACAGCAGCTTGGTGGCTATTTGGTACGGCGCTTACTTCTGTGGGTGTAGCCGCATTTGCGGGAGTAATGGCAGTCCGTGGTTTAGCCTTGTTTGGTTAATGGTTCAACAACGTCAACTTTAGGTCCGTATTAAGCCTCCTTCACTGGGGGCTTTTTCTTTAATACTTTAAGGTACAACATCATCAGCAAATAGGCTCGGCACCGCATCCAGGAAATGCGATTTCTCTGGTATCTTCGTCTTGAAAACGTTAACGTATCTATTCCCAACGGACTCGCTATGGATAACGAAATTACCTGACTCGTATTGCAGAAGTAACCAATCGATAAATCCCGTGAAAGAGTTGGCAAGCACGTACTTTTTGCTCTCGTCTCGACCGAAATTAATAATTTGACCGACTACACCCTTGGCATCCGGATCGAGGTCAAGTCCTAAATGATTACCACTGCCATCATGAGCGAACGGTATCCAGTTGTTGTTGGCATAGAGTTCCTTGACTTTTCCAGGTTGGGCAGAAGTACACTCCAGGCCAAGCTCTGCTATATCTTCTTCAGTTGCGATTAGCTCCTGCCATAGGTCCCACTGGTTATAGATGCCGTCTACAGACAAGAACTCAAGTCCGAAGAATAGACCACTGGTGATGCGATTGTTTGGGAATAATTCTTGACCGTTGTGGATGAGATAGAAGGATTTGAAATCGTTGGGCAACGCAACACCTAATTGTTGCTCAAGACTCTCCAATTCACTATCAGTACACCCAGGCTTAAGATTAGCTAAAACCTCTGGTAAGTAAGTACTTAGCCAAATCTCCAGTCTCTCCCAGTATTCCTTCATGCGCTCATTCCTAGTTACAGCAATTTGTAGGTTAATGAAACTAACCTGCATCAGGGCGTATGGATCTGCACCCCTACAAACTGTACTTCACTCCTGTAGAAAATTGCTGTATGGCAATCTTATTTGAGTTACAAAGGTTGGCTGCTCAGATACCCGGCTTCTTGAAGCAGTTGGGTATCTTGGCGTTTAAAAAACTGGTAGCCGATCGTTGTTTTAAATTTCAATAGTCACTTGAGAGGTGTAGTTATTGCCTGCCATGCTATGCCCCTCAAAAACAAATTCACTATAATCTGCTAAGCTGTCAAGTCCCAGAAGGTTTAGGAGAATCTCAAGGATTAGCCAGAATGTTATTTTAACTAATATCTTTTGCCACTGCGTGTTCATTGGTACTGACCTCCTCCAGATAAGCGTTTGAGGTCTAATTGCTCGCTTTATATGGTTGTTTGGGTTTGAGGTGCTAAGCTCTCACATTGACTAAATAGTCTTGTGCCTGTTGGTTTATGCAGTTCTCTGGCTCTCTAGCGTTTAGCTTGATAGCTAGAGCTGAAATAGTCCTGAAGGGAGCTGAGGCGTTGCTTAGAGCCGGGTAAGATTTTTCTGTGGTTTAAAAATAGCAGATGCGATTGCTCAGAACTCTTGGTATTAGGCATGAGATTTACACCCACTACACGCTACCTCGTCTTGGGCTTGACTCGAATCACTAAACTTACTGAAACTTTTTTCGACAACGTAGAGATTTAAGGGAAATTACCGAGCAATTTGAGACCAAATAGGATTATCTACCTATTAAGGATTGCGAACGGGGCGTTTTTTTTCCCAGACCCTCAAGGTTACAATGCTTTGCGCCTGAATTTTTCCCATCAGCCTGAAGTAATCGAACGGGTCATTGCCGGGTTAGGGAAATGCTTAAAGACGATCGCAATCGGAAGGTAGACCCAAGAATAGGAACTAAGGACTGGGGATTAGGAGTTCAAGTTGCTAATTCAGCTTTAAAATCTGTGCGTTGAGTGAGGAAGCCAATACTGATGGCTACAGAGTATGCCTCTCCTATATCCAAGTGTACGCATCCATCCCCTACCCGATCTAAATCTATACTAAATTCAAAGCGCGATCGCTTAGGATGGAACGTAGATTAGGGTAGGGAAGTAGCCGTGACAACTTCAGAGAACTTGAGCCAAAGTGAGTATCAAGCGCGGGTAGAAAAAGCGATCGAGACTCTCCAACAAGACCTGCCAACATTATTTGAAAAGGATATATCCTATGATATTTATACTCGGGACATCTACTTTCAAGACCCCGTGAATCGATTCAAAGGAAAATTCAACTATCGAATTATCTTTTGGACATTGCGATTTCACGCTCGGCTATTTTTTACGGAAATATACTTCGATTTGCACGATGTAAAACAGACAGAAGAGCAGATTATCAAAGCTTATTGGACTGTCCGGGGTACCTTACGTCTACCTTGGAAATCACGCATATTCTTTAATGGTGACTCTACGTACCAACTGACTCAATACGGTTCAATCTACAATCATCTTGACACCTGGGATAGAAAACCTAGCGAAATTTTAAAGCAATTCTTCCGTAAGGAAGATTGACAGCTAAATTGCAAACAAGTTAGCGATCGCTATTGTTCAGCACGTCGATTATGAATAACCAATAGCCACTCACTAAAGACTAATAACTAGATTGTTGCTGAAAATACACCCTGAAGTGCATCCAAGAAATAGGCACAGAATACGCCAGCCAGTAAGCCAAAGAAATGACCTTCCCAGGATATAGCTTCATCTATAGGGAAGATACCCCAAAGAATCCTACCATACATGAATCCTCCAATTACTGTGAGAACAACTGATAGCGCATCTCCCACAAAACAGCTCCGCATTAAGAGAAAACCTAAATAGCCAAAAATGATATCTGAAGCGCCAATATGATTTGTGTAGGGTCTGGCAAAAAGCCAGGTGCCAAGACCGCTAAAAAGTTGTATAAACGCTGTGATAAGAAAAAAATCCTGAACTCCTTCTAACATCACAAACCAGCCGAGGATGAAAAAAGGAGCTGTATTGGTTATCAGGTGTTCCCAGTCCTTATGTAAGAACGGTGCAAACAGAATACCTAACAGCCCGCCTTGAGTACGAGGGCGAATTCCAAATCCATTGAGCGCACCTTGACAGAGAATCAAATTGACAAAGCTTAAGCTCCAGGCGTAAATAACGAACTCAAATAAAATTCTGAATTGTGTTTTCAATTCAGGAGTAATGCCGCCCCTAAGAATGATAGTGATGCCCACAATGTAAACGAAAAGTTGGATCTGTTTCATGGCTGTGTAACCAAAGGCAATTTTGCCTACGAAAGGCGTTAGTGTGAGGCGTAACAATCGCGACGAAAGGGCTATTGGTGCTATGGCAATCCTAAATCATCTGTGAGATTGGCTTTCTTTTAACAAACCACTCCAGGCACAGAGCGCACAGAGGAGAGAAAGGGAGATTCTCATGAATCATTTAGGACTGCTACAGTCTAGTGAACCGCAGGTTGGACAGCTTTTCACACAGAAGTATATATCTCCATAACCTTCGCTACTTATGCAGGTAATCTCTTCAGAAGTTACCCAAAAATCAAGTCGCTAGTTGAGAGTCAAGTTTTTTGTTAATTACCCCAAAACCAAAAATTAAAATAAATCTTCGTCCTTCCACTCAGCTGGTGACTCTGCGGCTTTAGGCGTAGTCGATCGCTCTACTTCATAAATCGGTTCAGAGGGCAAAATTTCCAACTGCCGATGCTGTAACTTTGGCTTTTCTACAGCTTTGCGTCTTGGCGGTTCGTTTCTGGATTCTGCACCATGCCGACGCAAAGATGTGCCTTCTTCACTGGTATCTTCCGCTACCACTTCATAGAGCAGTGCGAGTTTATTGCTATCTGTACCTTTGCGTAAAACCCTGCCCAAGCGCTGAATGTACTCGCGGTTAGAACCCGTACCAGATAAGATGATGGCAACGCGAGCATCCGGCACATCAACCCCTTCATTCAGGACGTGAGAGGCAACTAGGGTTTTGTAGTCTCCCTCGCGAAAGCGAGTTAGGATATCGTGGCGTTCCTTCACGGGTGTTTGGTGCGTAATGGCTGGGATGAGCAATTCTTGAGAAATGCGATAAACCGTGGCGTTGTCATTAGTGAAGATGAGGATGCGCTCTGGGTAATGTTGGGCTAATAAGTCAGTGAGAACCCGCAATTTGCCGTCTGTACCTAATGCGATTTCTTTCGCTTCCCGGTGCGCTAACATGGCTCTACGCCCAGCTTGCGATCGCGCACTGGTCATGACAAACTTTTGCCAGCCATCAAGACTGCCCAGCGAAATTTTTGAGTCTCTTAAGAAGTCATTGCGGAGTTTGATGCAGGTATTGTAGCGATCGCGTTCTTTTTGCGAGAGCTTGACTTTAATCTGAACAACTTTGTGTTGAGCAAGGGCAAAACCCGCTAGTTCTTCCGGGGTTTTGCGATAGACTTCTGGCCCAATCAGGGCGTTTAGATCCCAGTGACGGCCATCGGAGCGATCGGGTGTAGCCGTAAGTCCAAGTCGATAGGGTGCGATCGTATATTCCGCGATCGCGCGGTAAAAGTCAGTCGGTAGGTGATGGCACTCATCAAAGACGAGCAAGGCGTACTGATTGCCTAGTGCTTCCGCACGAATCGTCGCACTGTCGTAAGTGGAAATCAGGATTGGGGTTTTATCCCGCGAACCTCCCCCCAGTAAGCCGATTTCTGCATCAGGAAACGCCGCCGTCAAGTGAGCGTACCACTGGTGCATCAAATCCAGAGTTGGCACCACAATCAGCGTACTGCGTGGTGTTGATTGCATGGCTAGTTGTGCCAGATACGTTTTCCCGGCGGCAGTAGGAAGCACGACTACTCCTCGACGCCCTGCTTGCTTCCAGGCTAAAAGCGCCTCGCTCTGATGGGGATAGGGTTCCATCTCGACGCTAGCTGCTAATTCTAACGGGATAAATTCCTTCGCCTCGTCCTTAAAATCAGTCCCTTCCGATTGCAACGCCTCCACCAACTGACGGTAGTGAATCGCCTGGATGCGAAATTTCTCAACTCGGTCATCCCAAGTCGCATAATCAACCCAAATCCTACCTCTAGGAGGAGGATGCAAAATTAGAGTTCCCCGATCGAACGATAAAGTAGGGGTACGTGCCATCCGTGCTGTGAGTTTTTAGTTCCCCGATAATTCTAAAAGTGAATAGCTCTCTTATGGTCAATCAAATCTGCAACAAGCCGCATTCAACGCATCAGAATTTGAATCTGAATTAAAGCCTTTCTTTAAAAGAGGACGAGTGGAGGTTCGACTGGAAGCCAGTACACACCCTGCTTGAGTCCTAAATCCCACGTTTTCTCGCAAGTGGGACTGGATCAATGACCTTAGGTAGATTTACTGCTTCTTACTACTGATTACAATCAACAGCGTTTTCTAGCGCAGGAGGAGGCATGAATCTCCAAGAAGCAGTATCAACAGCTTGGGCAAAAGTTCAGGCGATGATTGACGGTGCGATCGTTATGCTGCCTAATCTTGTATTGGCTGTAGTCGTCTTTTTCATCTTTTATCTGGCGGCTAGAGGATTCAAATCTCTAGTCAGACGCCTAACCCGCAGGCATCGGCAGGCTCGAAGTCTGGGATTAGTGCTAGGACGGCTGTCCCAAGGAATCATCATTTTAATCGGTCTATTTATCGCGTTATCGATTGTCATTCCATCGTTTAAGGCCGGGGACTTGATTCAACTGCTGGGCATTAGCGGTGTGGCAATCGGTTTCGCCTTTCGCGATATTCTCCAAAATTTTCTGGCTGGTATTCTGATTCTCTTGACAGAGCCGTTCAAGATTGATGACCAGATTATCTTCAAAGAATTCGAGGGAACGGTCGAAAATATCCAGACCCGAGCTACAACTATCCGCACTTATGATGGTCGCCGTATTGTTATCCCGAATTCCGATCTGTTTACCAATTCAGTAACGGTTAACACGGCGTTTGAACATCGCCGCTTAGAATACGACGTTGGGATCGGCTACGGTGACGATATCGACCGAGCCAAGGAGTTAATTCTAGACGCGATCGCG
>DATNPT010000188.1:0-11948 GCA_036703075.1 Chroococcales cyanobacterium | reverse complement strand
CTGATTCTAGGTCTCGCCAGGGCGCTTGATGTTTCGGTACCGTATCTGATGAATACCAAAGATTTTGAGGCGCTAGAAGATTTAGATAGACCAGAGGATATTTTAAGCACTCTTGCTACATCAGTCCCAATCGCGCAAGTTGAAGAAGTAGAGGAACCTGTAGCCTCGGAGGAAAAACAGTTTATCGCACAGACGAGCCGGAACTCCTGGAACTACTAAGGCTTATTTAAGAGAGCCAATTAAGCTGTCTTGTTGGCTGAATCATAATAGTTTCCTTACCATCAATCAGCTTTTTAAACATAGTCACTATATCTCCATTATTGTAGCTTGAGTCAAAGAAACGGAATGCAGAAGCAGCAAGATACTCATGATTCTGTTCAAAAGCAATCCATTTACGCCGAGCACTTTCAGCAGCGACTCCAGTAGTATTAGAACCCGCAAAAATGTCTAGAACTGTGTCACCAGGTTCTGTCAGGAAGTTAATAAAAAAAGCTGGAAGTTTTTGAGGAAACCTAGCAGGATGAACTTTGACTCCTACTGCCTTACACAATTGAATGTACCGCGAGTTACTTTCAGTGTTCGGGATTTGTAGCATGTTAGATGGTATTGCTCCACCATTGTTGGTAGCAAAGTTTTTACCAATGTCATGTCCTGAAGGACGCGCCTTGGGTCGGTAGTACTTCTCAGGGTTTTCATGAAGTTTTTTCATTCTATCTGAGTAAGGCACAAGAACCCGACTGACATCAGCCTTCGGGTAGTCAGTCTTAGATAGCCACCAAATTGTGTTTACAGAGTCTTTAGTCCGAATTTTACGCTTATTAACCCACTCAATAGGTGAGGGGAGTTTAGAAGGGTTATACCAAAAGAACTCTTCTGCTAAACGAAAATCTAGCTTATCGCAGAGCTCGATCAGAATCCGATAGTTGTACAAGGAACGGACAGGGCGCTTGCTTTGGTAAGCTCCTCCCAAATCGAGGACAAAACTGCCAGTCGGCGATAAGACGCGATAGACCTTCTCGCAGAAGGTGAATAGCCAATTTACATAAGCCTGCTGGTCAACGTTACCATATGTTTTTTCACGTTGTAGAGCAAACGGAGGTGATGTCATTACCAAATCTATAGAATCACCCTCAAGTTCATCTAGAAGTTTAAGAGAGTCACCGACGTAAGCTCCACCATATTCTGTTATGTATAGAGGATTTGTAAGGGTCATAACTACACTTGTTACCCGTACTGACAGTACGTATTATAGACGTTGATACTACATATGCTGATGAGGGCTAAGTAAAGCAATACCAATAAACTCCTGATAAAAGTTCATAGGTGGGTAATTTGGGTAACAGCAGGTATAAAGGGGAAAAACTAATCCGAGTCGAAGTAGATGAGTCTCTAAAAAAGAAATTTAGAGCTATCTGCAATGCTCGGCAAAGCAGCATGAGTGCTGTCTTGGCAAAGCTGATTGAGGAATGGGTCAGTGAGAATGAGGATGTTTTAGACAACTCTCAACAAAAGTAAATAATAAGTACCTCTGCCAATATACTTGCTAAGTTAACTAGTGCCTCGTACTCTTAGCGTTTGATTTATAACAGTAAGTGCGGTTCCATCGTGACGGCACCGTAGAATACATTTTATTTTAAATCTCTAAAAATCTACTAAAATTAGCTAGATTTATGACTATTGGTTACTAAATGCGCCACTTGATAAAATCCCTAATATTTAAATCAAATTGCTAATAAAATATTCACTTAAATCAATATTAACTACTTGCCTTTCTAATTTGAGGAATTTCCAAATATTACCCGTAGTACCGCTCCATAAATTATTGAGATTTCATTTCCCTCTCGCTCGTTAAATAATACCGATTGGGTGCGATCGCTTCTACCACATGTCTCCCAATAAGAAAATATCCTCTCAGCTCAATCTGAGAGGACATCACTGGCATGGTTTGAGGCGCAACTCATGAAGCTCATGTTTGCTTATAAAACAGAGTAGCTAGCCTATATGACGACTTAATGACGATCGCATGACAATGCTGCAATGCTATAAGCGATACCCTAAAACTCCTCTCTCTACACCTTTCTAGGCGTAACCAGGGTATACCCTTCCGCTGTACCGAGAGAAACGCGAGCGCGTAATGGCAAAGCTGCTAGTGTTGCTCGATCCAAGAGTAGGTAAGCTTGAGTTGACGACAACTGCTGTAATGTAGGGAGAGGTGCGGGAATCACTGCGCGATCGCTATAAAAATCTAAACTCGGGCGTCTGTAGGCAAAAGATGTATAAATCGTTGCTCCAGGAGGCGTCTGCTCTCGAATTAAAGCTGCAACTGGTTTGACTGGGAACGCTTCATTTAACTCCCAAATCCAAACCTTAGAAGTCATTAGTAGCGCTAAAGCTAAGTATATTCCTACCAATAAAATTGGGATGAAACTGCGATTGTTCTGTTTTACTTGCCAAGCTGCCAAGCTCATCGTCAGCGCTACAATCACACTCATAACAATCAAAACCGGCTCAGGCTCGACCAAGATAAAGTAAACACATCCTCCTAAACCTGCAACAGCTAGAAAGCTGAAGAAACCTGCAACAAATAGGGGATAGCGCTGGCTATTTTGCCAAAGTTGAGTCACTTGAGCGGCAACAGCCAGGGCAAAAAAAGGGTACACAGGCATGATGTACCAAGGAAGCTTAGTTCTCATCAAAGAAACGGTTGCCAGATAGCCAACAGTGCCAATTAGAACTAAACAACCCCAGCTAGTATCGCGTTTTTGCCAAGCCAGATACAAGCCACCCGGCCAGAATAATAGCCAAGGCCAGCTATATTTCAGTAACTCCAACAGATAATACCAAGGAGGGCCAGTATGACCATCAACGGATTGAGACAGGCGTTCTAGACCTTGGGACTGAAAATGAACTTGTAAAAAGGCTGTGCCGTAATGTTGCCACTGAGCGGCATACCAAGCAAGTACAGGTAAGCTTCCCAGGACTATACCCAGCCAAAAATAGGGACTTTTTAACAAGGTTAGCTGTCGATCCGCTAGGAGAAAACCAAATGCGATCGCGCCTAGAGGAACTGCCAATAATCCTTTGGTTAAAACAATCAGTCCCAGGCACAGTCCCATACCCAAACTCCAACGCCTATCCTCACGGCTTTTGAGCAGGCACAACAGTAACAGTAGGAAAAACGAAACTACCATGCCATCCAGCATCGCTAATCGTCCGTGACGTACAACAGGCAAGAGTGTTAGGTAAACGCTAGCGGCAAAAATTGCTGGGATGCGATTGCCTTCTCTTTCCTTACGGAACGCCATAGGCGAACGAGACGCTTTCTCGCCTTCGGCTGCGACTGCTTCGCAAACGCGAACGGCACCGCGCAAAGCGCGATCGCGAAATAGTTCTCGCCCGACTAGATAAAGTAGAGGCACTCCACAAGCTGTAAAGAAAGCTCCTGGCAAGCGTGTGGACAATTCTTGCACTCCCAATAGCTTGTAACTTAGAGCAATTAACCAATCCATTAAAGGCGGTTTCAAGAGATACGACTCGCCCTGAAGGGTAGGATGAAGCCAGTTGCCAGTGCGGTATATTTCTCTAGCGACTAAGGCACGAGTTCCCTCATCCCAGTCTCGTAAGGGTAAGTTTCCCAGACAGATGCCCCAAAGGACGAGCGCTGCTAGGAAAAAGACAAGGAGCCATTGTGCCTCTGTGAGCGATCGCTTCACGGTTACAGCTAATTTCATCTCTACCTATTGACATCCTCCCACCCTTCACTCATGGATAGAGCGGGAGATTTCCAAATCACTGTATCGTATGACTAGTGCAACTGGCATTCTCAACGCCGCTCCTATTTAGGACTTCCTTCTCATTCGCGTTACGCTAACGCTTCTCGACACAGTGAGAAGAAGCGATCGCAATTACCCAATCTAAGATCGACATGACGGAAAGCTACCAATATCAAGTCGGTGGAAGTTTACCGGAAGATGCCCCTACTTATGTAGTGCGAGAGGCTGACTCTCAGCTCTATGAAGGGCTGAAAGCTGGAGAGTTTTGTTATGTCCTCAATTCACGGCAGATGGGGAAGTCCAGCTTGCAGGTGCAAACGATTAAAAGGCTGCAAGCCGAAGGAGTTGCCTGCGCTGTCATCGATCTTTCAACGATCGGGCAACAGGGAATTTCTCTGGAGCAGTGGTATGCGGGTGTTGCCTACACACTGATGAATAGTTTTAACATTTTCGAGGAACTGAACGACTTTGTAAATTGGTGGAGCGGTCGCGAGTTTATACCGGCCGTCCAGCGCTTGGGCGCGATGATTGAAGAGGTTTTACTGCCGAAGGTTTCTCAAAACATCGTTATTTTTGTCGATGAAATCGATACCGTTCTCAGCTTGCAAGAACCGATTGATGACTTTTTTGCCCTAATTCGGGCTTGTTACAACAAACGTAGCCAAAAGTCAGACTATAATCGGCTCGCGTTTGCTCTAGTGGGAGTAGCAACGCCATCAGATTTAATTTCTGACACCAATCGCACGCCGTTTAATATTGGTCAGGCGATTCAGTTGCATGGGTTTCAACGGCATGAAGTTGAGCCATTAGCTCAAGGATTTGTGGGGAAGGTAGATAATCCCCAGGCTGTTATGGAAGAAATTCTGGATTGGACGGGAGGACAACCGTTTCTAACGCAAAAGCTGTGTCGGTTAGTAGTTGAGGATGCAGAATCGATTCCTCCTAGTCCTGCTTACAAAGGCGTAGAAAGAGAAGAATCAATTAAGCAGTTGGTGAGAGCGCGTGTTATTGAACATTGGGAAGCGCAGGATGAGCCGGAGCATTTGAAGACGATACGCGATCGCATCCTCAAAAATGAAGAACGCGCTAGTCGCCTACTAGGACTCTATCAACAAATATTGAAACAAGGGGATGTGGCGGCTGATGACAGTCCCGAACAGATGGAATTGCGACTTACGGGATTAGTCGTCAGGCAGCAGAGTTGCTTGAAAGTCTATAACCGCATTTACGAGAGTGTTTTTAATCATAGTTGGGTCGAGAAGGAATTAGCTAATCTTCGACCGTATAGTCCAGCTATCACTGCTTGGTTAGCGTCCAAGTGTCAGGATGAATCAAGGCTATTGCGAGGGCAAGCATTGCAGGAAGCTCTCGCGTGGGCAGCGGCTAAAAGTTTGAGCGCTCAAGATTACCAGTTTTTAACGGCTAGCCAAGAACTGGACAAGCGAGAAATGCAGCGCATTTTGGAGGCTGAACAAGAGGCAAGTCGGATATTGGCTCAGGCGAATCAGGCATTGGAAGTAGTGCTTAAAAGTGCCTCTTCCAAAGTACTCTTTAGCTCAAGTCAGGAGTTTGAGGCACTGCTGGAAGCTCTGAAGGCAGGGAGACAACTGCAAGCATTAGACAAGTCAGTTAGGACAAAAGCTGATGCACAGATGCAGGTTGCGATCGCTTTGTACCAAGCCGTTTACGGAGTGAAGGAATTCAATCGTCTGGAAGGACATAGCGAGGGAGTCATTAGCGTTAGTTTCAGTCCTAACGGTCAGATGATTGCCTCTGCTAGTAATGACAAAACCATCAAACTTTGGAGTTTGGATGGCAAAGAACTGCAAACTCTTAAGGGGCATGGTAGTGGGGTCATCAGTGCCAGTTTTAGCCCCGATGGTCAGATGATTGCCTCTGCTAGTAATGACAAAACCATCAAACTTTGGAGTTTGGATGGCAAAGAACTGCAAACTTTTAAGGGGCATAGCTGTGGAGTCATCAGCGTCAGTTTCAGCCCCAACGGTCAGATGATTGCCTCTGCTAGTAATGACGAAACTATTAAACTTTGGAGCAAAGATGGCAGGCAACTGCAAACTTTCCAAGGGCATCAAGGTGAGGTCAATAGCGTCAGTTTCAGTCCCGATGGTCAGATGATTGCTTCTACTAGTTTAGACCGCACCCTCAAACTCTGGAGCTTGGAGGGTAGGGAACTACAAACCTTTCAGGGGCATAGCGATGGAGTTACTAGCCTCAGCTTCAGCCCAGATGGTGAAACAATTGCTTCTGCTGGAAGGGACAACGTTATTAAGCTCTGGAGCAGAGATGGCAGAGAACTGCAAATTTTTCAAGGGCATAATAATGCGGTTATTAGTGTAATTTTCAGCCCCGATGGTCAAACAATTGCCTCTGGCAGTAGAGATCGCACCATTAAACTCTGGAGCCTCGACGGCAGAGTACTGCAAACTTTTCAATGACATCGCGCTAGAGTCATTAGCGTTAGTTTCAGTCCTGATGGTCAGACGATTGCCTCTGGCAGTAGAGATCGCACCATTAAACTCTGGAGCCGGGATAGAACCAGGCAAACCCTCCAAGGGCATCGTAGTAGGTTCAATAGCGTCAGTTTCAGCCCCGATGGTCAGATAATTGCCTCTGGCAGTTCGGATGGCAACATCAAGCTATGGAGTCTGAATGGCAGGGAACTGCAAACTGTCCAGGGACATCGTAATTGGGTCAATAGCGTCAGCTTCAGCCCCGATGGTCAGACAATTGCGTCTGGTAGTTGGGACAACACCATTAAGCTCTGGAGCCGGGACGGCAGAGAACTGCAAACTCTCCAAGAAGATCGCAATTTGGTCAATAGCGTCAGTTTTAGCCCTGATGGTCAGACAATTGTCTTTGGCAGTGAAAATGGCAACATCAAGCTATGGAGTCTGAATGGCAGAAAACTGGAAACTCTCCAGGAGCATTACGGTGCGGTCAATAGCGTCAGTTTCAGCCCCAACGGTCAGATGATTGCCTCTGCTAGTGATGACAAAACAGTCAAACTCTGGAGCTGGGATGGCAGAGAACTGCAAACTCTCCAGGGGCATAGCAATGCGGTCAATAGTGTCAGCTTCAGCCCCGATAGTCAGATCCTTGTCTCTGCCAGTGATGACGCTACTATCAAACTGTGGAACCTGAATGGTAAAGAACTGCACACTTTCCATGGACATGGTGCAGAGGTTAATAGCGTTACTTTTAGCCCTGATGGACAAACCCTTGCCTCTGCCAGTGCTGACCGCACAGTAATTTTGTGGAATTTGAATCTGGCCAGTCTAATGGAACTTGGTTGCAGTTGGGTGCGTGATTACCTGAGAAATAACCCGAATGTGAGTGAGAGCGACAGGTGTTTGTGCGACGGCATTATTGATTAATCGCATTCACTATCATGAAGTCGAGTGCGCTACTCAACGACTTCTCCTGCCTGTCGTAAAACTTGTTGATAGAGTGTGGCACTGACCCAACAAACGACTGTCACGACTGCCGGGAACCCGATTGAATTGCTTCAATATCCTCGGCTAGGTCTGTTTTATCGTAATGTCGTTAGATCTTTTGTTGCCCCAACAGTTGCTGAAATTCCCAGACAGATAAGTTAGCTAAGCGGCGAGCTTGACTAAAAGTAAAAATATTTTGGGCATATAGTTGTAATGCGATTTCTGTAAGGATTGCCTGTTCGCCCTGACTGAGAGAAATAGGCGATATTTCTAGGTTAATCGACTCAACAAATTCACTCATCACCGACTCATGTTCAAAAACTCCCCGCTAGCTTTCACGATAAACCATCAACCCAGATGACAGAAGGGCTTTTCTAATCGGTTCTCAATCCTCCCAACCCACCGCCTCAGCAATCGAACTCAATCCCCGCTCCTCCAACTTGTGCAGCAACCCCTGCAAAATCCGCCGCACCATCCACGGGCCTTCGTAAATCCAACCCGTATAAACCTGAATCAGACTGGCACCCGCCGTAATTTTCTCCCAGGCATCCTCGGCCGTGAAGATGCCCCCCACCCCAATAATCGGCAGTTGTCCTTGAGTTTGCTGGTAGATGAAGCGAATCACCTCAGTCGAACGCTGACGTAGAGGTGCGCCACTAATTCCTCCCGCTTCTTCAATCACAGGTTTACCCGTTGCTTGAACGAGCTGAGTTTTCAACATGTCGCGGCGAATCGTGGTATTCGTGGCAATAATCCCCGCTAACTGATACGTTTGGGCGACTTCGATCGCATCCGCGATCGCATCCCACTCCAAATCCGGCGCAATCTTGACGAATATCGGTTTTTGTGAATTATTTTCCTGTTGCAGCGCCTCCAAGATTAAACGGAGTTGAGCGGCATCCTGAAGCGATCGCAAACCGGGTGTGTTCGGCGAACTAACGTTCACAACGAAGTAATCTCCAGAATTCTTCAACAAACGAAAACTTCCCAGGTAATCATCTGCCGCTTCTTCAAGGGGTGTTACCTTAGATTTACCAAGATTAATCCCAAGGGGAATAGTCGGGGTTGAAGATTGCAGGTTTGAAGAGTGTGGGGAGGTCGAAGGTTGCAAGTTTGAACGTTCAACCTGTAAGCTGCTAACCTGTAACCCTTGTTCAAGGTTTAACCTTCTCACGTTCAAACGTTCCAACCTTTGGGCCAGAGCCTCGGCTCCGCAATTATTAAATCCCATGCGGTTTAGAACAGCTTCATCTTCGATTAAGCGAAACAGTCGGGGACGGGGGTTTCCTGGCTGCGCTTTTAATGTTACGGTGCCGAGTTCGGCAAAGCCAAAGCCAAAATTTCCCCAGAGGTTGGCAGCAACGCCATCCTTATCAAATCCTGCCGCTAAACCGAGAGGATTGGGAAATTTAAGCCCCCAGAGCGTTTGCTCGATCGCTGGATGACTCAAGCAAAACGATTGCTGCAATTGGGCTTGAATCCAACGGCTAGGGACGCGATCGCTAGTGCGAGCCAGCCAACTTAACGTGCGAAAGGTTTGTTGATGTAACCATTCAGGGTCAGCTTTTAATACAGAAAACAATAATGGACGAATACTAGATTGATAAATATCCATCAAACTAACGATAATGCGTTGAAGTTTAAATCTCGTTCTGTGTTAACTAGACCTCCTGCAAAAGTGGATTTTCGCCCCCCAGCCCCCCAAGCTTGGGAGGAGAATACTCTCAAAGTCCCCCAGAATTGAGGGATTTAGGGGGCATTCCAGGATTTATGCAAGAGAGGTCTACTCATAACTAGTGTATTGGCGAGTGGACTTATCTATTTAGGGTGCAAAAGTCTACTGCTGTTCAACTCGCCTCATGCCTCATAAATCCTCATCACCGCTTCCCGGATGATACAAAGGATTGCTAGAAACCTAATGCCTGCGCTCTTGAATGGGTTGGATAATCATGGGTCAGCCAAACCTACATCCCCACAACGAAAGCCAACTCGTTGGTTTGGGGCGAGTCCTGCAAACGTTACGAGAAGAGGAGAATACTGAAGTCCTAATCGAGACAACGGTGGATTACCTCGCCAGTGAGTTGAAATATAGTCTGATTTGGATTGGTTTATACGATCGCCTAGAACATCGGTTATACGGCAAAGGCGGGACGGTACCCAACGGAGAGACGGCATTTCTCAAGCAACGGTTCAATCTCAATCCTGGCGACCTACTCGAACAGGTCGTCATTCAGCAACGATTCGTCGGCGTCCCCGACTTGCGGCAAGAAAGTCGTGCCGGGGAATGGCGTCGTGCAGCCCAAGATTATGGCATTCAGGGAACGATTGTCTTCCCCTTGCGCTGTAAAGATCGGTGTTTTGGAGTCGCTCTCCTCGGATCGGATCGCTGGGGCGTCTCTCCCCACGCTAGCGAAAAAGCCCTATTGTCGTTGCTACTCGGTGGATTAGCCGCAGCCCTTTATCAAATTGAAGTCAACTGGCAGCGCTCCGCCATCAAGCGTCCCGACCAACGACTATTCCAGTTACTCAGCGAATTAACACAAATTCCTACACTCGTGCAGCGCTTAGACGCCGTGGTGACAACCACCCAACATTTTGTCCTACCCACACGCACAAATCTTTACTGGTATTCCCCAGAACAGCGCTACTTCTGGCACCGAGTCGGAGATCGGCAACCCCTCGGCAGGATGGGAACTTTAAGAACCCGTGCGGCTGGTCTGAGGGTAGCTGAAGCTAGTGATTTCTATCAAGCTCTTGTTGCCGGTCAGCTCGTTGCGATTGGTGCGGGGAGAAGCCTCCTGAAATCTGATAGTACAGAGCGTCTGCTCAAGCGCCTGCGATTGCGTTCTCTTTTAGCTGCACCGATCCACTCCCAAGGAGAACTCCTAGGCTTTCTCGCCGTAGAAGATAATGAGCCTCGCATCTGGGAGGAGGCGGAAGTGAATTACGTGCGTGCGGCGGCTCAGATTTTAGGGTTAGTGGCCAGCAACGAACAGCTAGAAGAGAGGCTGGAGGTTGCCTCTCAAGATACCCACTTTACCGCAGAAGTTGCCCAAGCGATCGCTCGCAGCGAGGATACCAGTGCAGCGCTTAAGGCATGCTCTAGTTTGTTGTGCAAGCGTCTCGATGTTGAGCGGTTTCTGGTGCTACAAGAAGATGATGACGGTCAGTTTTCCCTGATTTTTGGCATACAGCCCTTAAATCGGCGTCCCCTCACCGCGTCTTTACCTCCTCTGTCCCTTGAAGATCGACAGTTGCTAGCCAAAAGCACGGACACTGTAACGATTGAAGATCTAGATGAAGAGGTGCGGTTCCTGCCTTGGCGCGAATCCTTAAGTCAGTTGGGCATACGCTCTCTCTTAGCGTGTCGGACATCCCAGGTTAGCAATCCCGATCAGCTAGGACAATCGAGTGGTGCGCCGCCTCTTTTAGTCATCGCGCATGCAACTCCTCGCACTTGGAACCTGCTCGATCGGGAATTGGTTTGCATTGTTGCTCAACAAATTAATTTGCTGCTTGCCGTCGGACGCTCCTGGGAACGGGCCGAACGGGCCTGGAACGCTCACCAAGCTCTGCAAAGAGGATTGTCTATTCTGTCACAAGCTCCACTCAACCCAGTTCAATTAGAACGCACCTGGTTAGAGTATTTAGCGAAGCTGCTGGAATGTCCTCTTGCCGCATTGATTGTCTGGACGCCCGGAAGTACGACGGCAACGATTGCAACAACGGTTGCGATCGATCCGCACTTCGCCCTACCGCCAGACCTCGCTATCCCGATTGCTAGTAATACCTTGATTCAAGAAGCGTTAGCGAGTGATGGGTTTCTCTGCCGCTCGGTAAATGAATTTGATGCTTCGACGCATCAATGGTTGAGAAGTCCCGGCATCGGTCAGTTACTCGCGATCGCGCTCCATACGAATGCCATGCCGACTACGGGAATTGTACTGCTAGCCGACCATGCACAACGACAGTGGCCACACCATCTCTTGCCACCTCTAGAAACGTTGAACGCGCAGTTTGCGTGGTTTCGCTACTATCAGCGCTACCTGACTCGCTACCAACAAGAAGCCGAAAGTCTGCAAACCCTCAATTGGTACAAACATCGCTGCTTAGAGACTCTGCATCATTCTGTCACGCAAAGTGTCAAGTCATTACTAGAGCTTGAGTCTCGAATTGTCTTACCCGAAAGCCGGACGGAATTGGATAATCTTGAACCTAGAGAGTTGGATGAAATTAATTCCGATTCTGCCCCGGCAGGCGGTCAACCCTTGCAACAGATGCGCCGACAGAATCTACTGCATCAGCTAGAAAAGACGCTATCGGTATTATCATCGGTACTGACTGACGAGCAGTGGCAACTCACTGTTAACCAACGTTCGATTCCTCTGGCCAGTCTGTTAAAGCGATCGCTCCGTCGGGTTGAACCGATCTACAAGCAGCGCCAGTTAATGCTGCAAGTTCATAATCCTGGAAAACATAGTGTTTTTGGCGATCGGCTCAAACTCGAATGCATTCTGTTTGAGCTGTTGCTGACATCCTGTTTTCATGCCCAACCGGGCAGTTGGATTAACATCTGGTGCTGTCCGGTGAATGCCGAGTCCCAGGACGCCACACCAGACACGGCTCCATCCCGTCCTCTGTTGGAATTGTTAATTGCGGAAAGCGGACTGCTAGACGACTGCCTACAAGCCCTCTCCGCTTCCTATCAAGAGCCACTTCC
>DATNPT010000176.1:0-8375 GCA_036703075.1 Chroococcales cyanobacterium | reverse complement strand
GATGCGATCGCCCACCTCTCTAAGCCTTCCCAGCAAGCCGTTCAGGTCATAGAACGTAATATTGTAGGAATGTTGGGCGGTTTACCTCCAGAACATTTTGGTGTAACGATTACGACTAGCCGCGAAAACTTGGGACGACTTTTAGCTTCTGCGATGATTAGCGGCTACTTCCTGCACAGTGCCGAACAGCGCATGAACTTCGAGCAGTCTTTGGAGGTAGGAACAGACACCGATTCAAGCGATCGCTAAAACTTCCCAGTGATGTTTGGTTAGGATTTGTGGCGGAATGTGGGTTTAAGCCTCCAGCCAAGACTGCATTTCTTGAACTTCCGCCAGCATCCCCAAACTCTCGAAATCGTCCTTCGCCTCTATCGCCCAGTGTCGGAATTGAGCTAGATTTCCTCTCAACTTCTCTAGATGAGCCTGCGAACGCTTGTAAAAGGTAATCGATCGCCTATCATGTCGTGCAAGAGCGATCGGCATACCAATCTTTAGCAAACGTTCTGCTTCTTCCAGATTGCCGCCTCCGGCAAGTTCCACATCAACTAACCAATTGAGGATATAAACCTCTACTTGCTGCCATTGGATAGCCTGAGCTTGGGTAAGTGCTTTTTGATACAGTAGTTTCGCTTGTGCGAAATCCCCTGTTCGGAACCAGACTTCCGCTTCATAGTAATCGATCCGAATCTCTTGGTATACCCGTTTGGGTTCTTCGATGGGAACCTGCTTGAGTAAATTTTTCCCCCGCTCCAACCGTTGGCGAGTGCGATCGAATTTTCGCTGGTGAATTGACCAAACTGCCCCCTCAATCGTCAACTCCAACTGCAATAATGGGTCTTCACCCTGGTGGAGATGCGATACTTGTTCAAACAGGGCGTCCACTTCCGCCAACTGCTCCGGTTTCCGCATTAGGGTTAACGTCCAGCCCTTGTCGCTCAGAGCTTCTGCCATCATGGACTTATCTTGACGCTGCTGGGCGGCTTGGAGCAACCAGTCGATCCAAGCTAAGCGCTCGTGCCAATGTCCATGCACGTAGGTATATCCCTTGACGTGCCGCCAAAACGTCTTCACTGGTTCGTATCGGTTTTGGTGAATGCACCAGTCAACAACGGCTTGCAGGTTTTCCCACTCTTGCTCTAAGTCTTTGTAGTCGTACCACTGTCTCCAATTGTCTTGTTCGTAAGGTTGGGAAATCTTAAGATACCAGTTGACCCAACGTTCTCGCGCTTGTTGCTCGAATTCAGGGTAAGCCTCTAGTTCAGCACGAGCATACTCGCGGGTGAGGGGATGCATATCGTATCGCTCCTCACGCTGCATCACCAGGCGGAGTTGATAGAGTTGAGCCAAGGCATTGAGACAATCTGCTGCGGGTAAGGTAATTTGAGTTATTGCCTCTCGTGAGGCAGATTTCGCAAATAGCGCCAATCCTATCAGGAGTCGGTGAGCGAGTTGTCCTCTTAGGCGTTGCACGGAATCTTCAAAGCAATATTGAGCTAAGTCGCTCTTGAGCTGCAAGCGAGTTGCCAACACATCCGTTGAAACGCCATAGACTGATAACTGACCGATCGCGTAAACAATTCCTAAGGGTAAACCGCTCGTTCTCTGATAGATTGTCTGAAACTGTTCGGGTTTAAGCTGCACGCTTTGTTCTTCAGCGTGGTGCTCGATCAAGCACATCGCCTCATCTAGTGGCAAACCCTCTAAATGGATGGAAGTGCCAAACGCTTCTCGCTCGCGGGTGGTGATGACGACTTTCACCGTGGGTGGGAGTTCGTACAGAAAGGCTAATACAGCCTTTTGGTCTTCGAGAGTTTCTAGATTATCGACAATAAGCAAGGTACGGAGCGTTTGCAAGCAACTTCGGATGCACTCTAGTTGCTGTTGAACGTCTGTGGCGATAAAGTTAGGACGCTCTAAGGTACGTAAGATTGCTCTGAAAATATCATTGAGGGTGCGCTCTTGCCAAGGACGTTGCAAGATATAGTTGCCAATTAGCTGCTGTTGCTTGGCTGAGGTAAAGACGATCGCATCAAATATAGCGCGATCGCTTGTTTCTGGATTAGCTTCTAGGCAACGGTATGCTGCTTCCAATACTAATGAGGTTTTCCCAGCACCACCAATCCCTTCAACGCTGATGTAACGTCTCGCGCGATCGCAAAACAGTTCTAGCAGCTGAGTGAGTTCTTTGTCACGACCAATCCAAGCTGTATGGTAACGCACTGGCAGGTTATGGTAAGGATGCGATCGCGCTGAAGATGATGGGGCAGAGGTTCGTGAGTCTGCTGTTGTGGGTGTTGGCGATGTATTACTCAGTTGCGATTGACTACCTTCAACCGTTTGGCTTTCGTTGCGATCGACAATCTCTTGCCAGTTGAGGTTTAGACTATGGCAATACGCTTTAAAGGCACGCTCTCTAATCGGTTCACGTTTTTTTTGTGAAGCAAATCGACTCCAGGTGCCGTATGAGATATTCTTAGCAAAGATATCCCCTGCCTCAATCAGTTGTTCAATTCGTTCTACTAATGAACCTTGTTTAGACTTAGCAATAAGGGTCTTAATTTTATTGATATCTTGATGTTTCTCAACCCGAAAAAGCAGCTCAAAATCCTTCAGCCATCTTGGATCGTTATCACTCCATTGATTGGCTGCTGCGTGTTGCTGGACTAGGAATTTACTGGCTTGTTTCAGAGGACGGCTGTCCTCTTCTTTTACCGTCCATCCCTTTTCTGCCATAGCCTGCTTAATGTTTGCTTGCCCCTGCTCAGAAACCCGGAAAGTTGGCATGCCTAATTAAGGTTAATTGTCAAGATCGGATAAGATCGACTCGTGTCCGATCTTATCCGATCGTGAGAAAACTAAATTTATCGCTCATTGTAGAGTCGAGGGGAAGCCTCACCCTCTTTACTCTTTAAATTGCTCCTTAATAACTTTGCCTCTCCCCTAGGGGAGAGGCAGAATCCTTACCTCAATCAGTACTGACGGAGTGCGGTGTGAATTTTATCAGCGATTGGGCGATTTTAAATGATACGAAGTCTAAGCAGTTAGAGCGAATTTTGACAAAGTTTTATCACTTGAGTAGATCTGAGATTAACCAAGCCTGTAGTTTACTAGAGAGCTATCATGCGGTTTATCGACGCAACCGACTCCAAAAACGTCGAAACCAATGCTCATCAGGTCAACCCAGACTTGATCGGGGATGTCCGCCTCCGACGGCTATTCAATTGCACGAAATTGCACAACGGATGAATGCTAAAGCGGGCATTATGTTACAAGCTCAACAGGTCAAAATTCAATTGCAAGATTTAGCAAAACGCTTACGACAGTATCGCCATAATGTCAGGGAAAGTCTCAGAGCGGCCGTATCTTTGGATAACTCTAACACTCGCGTCATTGGCGATCGCTCCCCGTCTTCTAACTCAATGAACCATCGAGACGAGCGCGAGGAGCCAACAGAGCCTATGGCATGGCTGGGTGGAGGACGAATGCATTGTTCTCAATGTAGGAGGCTGACTCGCAACGGTAGCTAGGGAAATCTTCATATATAGTAGTTCTCGATTGAGTGGAGTACATCTAATACCAATTGGGTTTGTAGGTATGAGAGAAAACCCGGACTTGGGGGTTTCCCCCAAACCCCCATTGGGGGACAAGCGTCTCCCCCTCTCCCCCCCGCGCAAGGGTTGATTAATGCTTAAGTCAGTGACATTCGCTTTAAAACCATCAACCTTGTACTTTATCCAAATGCAAACGGCAATAAACTATTAATTTGACTTTTTTGAGGTCAAGACTGGCTGCTGTACATCTAAACTGCACGATCGCATAATCGAGACGGGGTTTCCTAACCGTCGTAAGAGCAATCGACTGACAGATTTAATGTGCAACAGCCTAAAACAATCCTATTTTGTGCATAACCTCTCGGCGCTCAGAGATATAGCAGGTTGGATAAGACCCTCCGGTGATGAACTATGCCGTATTCCTGCTTACAGAAGGTGCATTCTATGAGCGCAGAACAAAACTCAGGCTACGAATATCAAGTCGGTGGCTGTCTACCCGTTGATGCTCCTACTTACGTCGTGCGGCAAGCCGACTATGTCCTGTATCACGCCTTGAAAGCTGGAGAGTTTTGCTACGTGCTTAACTCCCGACAAATGGGCAAATCTAGCTTGCGGGTACGCACGATGGAACGGCTAAAAGCGGAGGGAATTGCTTGTGGAGTGGTCGATCTTACGGCAATCGGCTGTCAAGACATCAGCCCAGAACAGTGGTACGCAGGTATAGTAGACACGCTAGCTACTAGTTTTAATCTAAAAGTCGATGTCGGAACTTGGTGGTGCGATCGCAAAATTCAGATGCTCGCTCCAGTCAATCGCTTGACTACCTTTATCCGTGACGTGTTGCTCCGAGAGATTCCGTGTAAGGTAGTCATTTTTTTAGATGAAATTGATAGCGTTCTCAGCTTAAATTTTCGAGTTGATGATTTTTTTGCAGCGATCAAAGCCTGCTACGAAAGGCGCGCCGATGAACCCGCTTATAGACGCCTCACCTTTACCCTACTCGGAGTAGCAACGCCCTCAGATTTGATTCGAGACAAAATCCGCACACCGTTTGGCATTGGTCGAGCGATTGAATTGTGCGGCTTTGAGTTACACGAAGCTATTCCATTAGTTCGGGGACTAGAAGGGAAAGTCAGCAACCCACAAGCTGTACTGAAGGAAGTCTTGACATGGACAGGTGGTCAACCTTTTCTGACTCAAAAGCTGTGTAAACTCATCTTGCAAGCAGCAGAGACACCCGGTAGAGGAGGGCAGGATGGAAACTTCTTTTCTTCACGCCTTTCTCACCTCACCCCCTCATTGCCGTCCCAAATCCCAAATCAAAAATCTCGAATCGCGGAGTGGGTAGCTCAGCTCGTGCAAACTCGCTTAATTAACAACTGGGAAGCCAATGATGAACCCGAACATTTGAGGACGATTCGCAATCGCCTGTTGCGTAACGCTCCGGGGAATCACTACCCCGGTAGCCGAGGAACACGTATCCAAGGAGAAACCCGCGCTACAGAAAGTGTGGGGAGAAAGCGGTCTACAGTTGGGCTCCTGAACCTCTATCAACAAATTTTGCGTGGCAAGGATGTTGCCGCCAATGACACTCCAGAGCAAATGGAATTGCGGCTCTCTGGACTAGTGGTCAAGCAAAACGGCAAGTTACAAGTTTACAACCGCATCTACCAGTCTGTATTCGATCTAAGTTGGATTGACCAAGTGTTACCACCTTTATATATAGAAACCTGCGAAGACATCAGCATTCCAGAGGATATTCTTTACAATCACCTCCTGTACTTGGCACAAAAGGAATCACCAAGCCAGTTGATAGAGCGCTTTCGTCGTTTGTTTATCGACGGGCAAGGCTACCTCGATCCAGAGATTGCAGAAGCACTAGACCAAATTATCGCCTCCAGAGTTGTCGAACAGCGATTTAATGATATTCTCAATCGGTGTTGCCACACTCTCATCAACCATTGGCAAAGGTGCCCCGATCGCAGAGCGGCAGTTCCTAAATTGCTGGGGCTATTTCAGGGTAACTCCAAGTGCGCTAATCCGCGCTTGCAGCAACTCGTGCAGATCTTTACCAAGAGCGAGCAGTATCTAAATTTGCTACGTCTATTTGCTCGAGAGCGTGGGACGCCTGTAATTCAGATTCCGTTAGGTGAGTTGATTACTCGGTATCCCTACTTGTACACCCATTGTTTGCTGAGTGAGGGTAGCTCTGTCGAGAGTCAGCAAACAATTCGACAACTTCAATTTCAACGACAGCGGCAAATGGAAATCAATTTGTCGCGCTACGCCGCTTACTTAGTGCGGCAACTCGCTCGCCAGAGCGATCCGACTCCAGCAACGCCAATTATACAACCCGTAAAAAATCCCACTCTATTGAGCGATCGCGAATTGTTCTTTTCTCTACAACAATTTGTGGGGAAAGTTGAAGGCTCATCTACTTACCGGGACTTAGCTCAAGGCTTCTTGGCTCACACTTGCAAGACTCCTTCTTACCTGACGTTCAAAAAAGGGTTATATGAGTACCTAATTGCTTCAATCGAGGCGGAGTACGGAAAGCATAAATTCAATTATCGTTTGTACGAGAAGCTAACCAACACATTTCCTCAATGCGACTCTCAAAAAGTCAACAATATCTTATTGATGCAGACCTGCCGTCAGTTATTCAACTTTCTCGTAGTTGAAAGCACTCAACGACCCGAACACTTTGTCTTTGTTGACCTGATTTCTAACCTGGGTCCTGTTCAAACGACAGGTCTGTTGCTCAAAATCGTACTGCTTTCCCACCAAGTGAAGCCCGATCTAGAAAGGCGATTTGCTATCTTGTTTAACCACTATGAATCGCAAGTTGTCGATGAAATTCGTTGGTTGGTAAAATCGTTGGAAAATTTGAATGTTGCTTTAATCACCAATTTTGGCAATGTCGATCTCTCGTTCATTAATACACGTCTGATTGGAAAATAGGGGCTAGGGAAAAAATTTTCATCCAGCATTGCTTCAGGAGCCCATAGAGTCTTTAGCTGGAGATAGACACTTATGAACGCGAGTACACGAACGCTGAAACCAATATTCTTATCCCTTCTGCCCTCTACCTTCCGCCCCTATTTCAAGATTAGGAATTAAAGATTAACTTTGACTTTGCAAAAAGTTTTTAATCGCTTGTTGTACGCGGGAATTATTGACATAAACGGCAGCCGCTTCAATCAAATTCCTAATGTTTTCTGGCGTTGCATCGTCCATATCGTCGCTTAAGGGTTTCCCAGTCAAGCTTCGATCTAATTTAAATTGCAGTCGCAGGTAACGGCGATCGATCACCTGATTGGCAATGTAATCGTTAATATCAGATGAGGCATCAAACATGACATCAAGAATAGGTAATGCCCACTGAACAGCTCCCCATTCTTGAGCGCTTTTTAAGGAAATTTCACGGGTAAAGCTTCCGGTTCCAAGCGAGAGAACAGAAATATCTTTCACCTCATATCCTAGTCTTAGCGCTTCCGCGATCGCACAGGCTGTAGGGTTGTTAGCGGCTACCCCTCCGTCAATGGCAGAATAGTCCAGCGTAACGGCAAACGTGGATTTGGCATCCGGTATGACACTCCACTCGGCATCCACCAGCGCCCTGCGAGTTTTCCCATCGTAGTCTACAATCGTGCGAGTTTGCCCCTTGCCTGTTCCTCCTGTAATCTCAATTGCCATCCGGTTGTAATCATCGTTGTCCTCGGATGCGTCCTGGCTGAAGGTAATTGTTTTTGCATCTCCTCCCACCACTCGGCCTTCTTCTTTCCTGATGAGTTGATGGGCTGGAAAATAAGCAGGTGCGGATGCCGAACAAACACAAGCCTCCCAAACGGGGACGTTGATAAATTTTTTTCGCCAGCTTTTAAAAACAATCGGTTCTCGATTAATTGTGTCGTAGGAAAGCAGCAGCAGTTTTGTCTCTGTTACCTCTGATAGTGTTCTGTACTTAAATTCTTCTTTAAGAACTTCAGTCAAACCTTTATCCGTATATTTGGGGGCAGAAAGCCCATACTGAAGAACTAGTCCCAATCGTTCGGGTGACCAAAGGCTTTTGTAGGGAAAAATTCTCGACCCTTTTTTTTGGTAAATCGCCACTAACTCTTGAGGCGTGCGTCCTGTGGCAACTCCAGCGGCTAAAATACCTCCGGTAGAGCTTCCGGCAATTAGGTTAAAGTATTGATTTAATGGCTGACCAATTTTTTGCTCGATTGCTGCCAACATAGTAGCAGCGATCGCGCCACGAATTCCACCGCCATCTAGACTCAAAATGCGAAAAGTCACAGTTCCTACCCTCCGAAAGCTTGTTAAATTACTCGTTATTAGTCTTTATGATGAGGTGTGCGAGTCAGCTCAATCGTAATTTTGCCGCCAAAATCTGGAATGGGGGCAGCGGGTTTGCTCAACCGAACCTGGACTTGCTGCACCTGCTCGAATTCCAAAAGGGCATCAGCGATTGCAGTGGCTAATTTTTCGACCAAAGCGAACTTTGATGTTTTCACCAGTTGCTTGACTATCTCGATCGCGCGGCGGTAATCCAATGTATCGGTAATGTTATCGCTGTGTCCTGCTGCTGCCAAGTCCAGCCACAACGTTAGGTCAACCTCAAACCATTGTCCTAGTACCTGTTCTTCGGGTAAATAGCCTGTGTAACCGTAGCTACGAATCCCTGTGAGTTGAATACAATCCATGAAATCTCGATTTTGTTGTCAATTGACGAACTTACCTCAGAGCGAAGTAATCCTCATGGGTAAGGCATCGCCAGCGTCAGTTTAACCGAGAATGGATAAGCTGAGTAGATATAACCTG
>DATNPT010000172.1:0-7459 GCA_036703075.1 Chroococcales cyanobacterium | reverse complement strand
AATGCGATTTTGATTATCAGAAGGTAGAGAATCTAGTATTTGAGCCATGGTTTACCGAGGGTCTTTACTATCAAGAGTGCTTATTACATCCACTCACGTTAGCACCTGCGATCCCCATCGGCTGTAAACCCGACTACCAATCAATTCGTCTTCACAAACGTTACGATTCTGCAATCGGGCGAATACCGTGGCTTTTCTTCGATGATTCGCTTTTTCCAGGAAAAGTCAGCAAAGATGGGTAGAAATACTTAAAAATAGGACTCAATCGAGTTCACCATCTCGATCGCTCTGTCTTTGAGGTATTTTACTCCTTCAACGAAAAATACCATGGAGTTGAGCGAAGTCATCACTCTTGTTAAAGTTAAGTTATATGAATAACACTTTCATAATTTATCTCAGCAAGCCTGATGCGAAAAACTGGAGATAGGCAAACTACGCCACACCCAGGCGATCTCGTCGGCAGGTCAATCGGGTCAACCCAGCCGTAACCTGATACCTGAAAACCTTATGAAGTCAGAGATTCTCCTTTATCGTGTTTCTAGTAACAGAACTTATAAAAAAGAGCAGCCCCTGACCCCCAACTAACCATGCAACAGAAAATCCTCTATGTTCGCCTTCCCTGCAACCCCATCTTCCCCATTGGTGTTGTCTACCTCTCGGACCACGTCCACAAGCTATTCCCAGAAGTTGAGCAGCGCATTTTTGACTTGGGAACCATACCTCCCCTAGATTTTGCCAGCGCTCTCGACAACTGTGTAAACGAATTTAAACCAACGCTACTCGTATTTTCGTGGCGCGACATCCAGATTTATGCCCCTGTCGGGGGTCGAGGGGGCAATCCACTACAGAACGCCTTTGAGTTTTACTATGCTCGAAATCCCTTGGTGAAGTTACGCGGTGCCTTGGGAGGATTGCGTTTAGCGGCGTCTTACTATACCGAACTCTGGCGCAATCTAGGCTTGATTAAGCGAGGGTTGAGGCTTGCCCAGAAATATAATCCAGAGGCTCGCATTATGGTGGGTGGAGGCGCAGTGAGTGTTTTCTACGAGCAACTGGAGAATAAGCTGCCAGCCGGAACAATCGTTTCTGTGGGTGAGGGGGAAGTCCTTTTAGAAAAAATTCTCCGAGGTCAAGAGTTTCGGGACGAGCGGTGTTACGTCGTGGGCGAGACCAAGCCGCGCAATCGCATGATTCATGAATGGCCTACTCCACTCGAAAAAACAGCCTGCAACTACGATTACATCGAAAGCATTTGGCCGAGTTTTGAATATTACCTGCAAGATAGCGACTTTTATATTGGCGTCCAAACCAAACGAGGTTGCCCGCACAACTGCTGTTACTGCATTTATACAGTAGTAGAAGGGAAGCAGGTGAGAATCAACCCCGCTGATGAAGTCGTCAAAGAGATGCGCCAACTCTATGACCGGGGCGTTCGGAACTTCTGGTTTACCGATGCTCAGTTCATTCCGGCACGGAAATTTATTGATGATGCGATTGAGCTGTTGCAGAAAATTCTCGACTCCGGCATGAGCGACATTCACTGGGCAGCCTACATTCGGGCCGACAATCTGACGCCCCAATTGTGCGACCTGATGGTGAAAACTGGCATGAACTACTTTGAAATCGGCATCACCAGTGGTTCACAAGAACTGGTGCGAAAAATGCGGATGGGCTACAACTTACGCACTGTCTTGGACAATTGCCGCGATTTGAAGGCAGCTGGGTTCAACGACTTGGTATCGGTCAACTATTCGTTTAATGTAATTGACGAGAGACCGGAAACAATTCGGCAGACGATCGCCTATCACCGAGAGTTGGAACGGATTTTTGGGGCTGATAAAGTCGAACCCGCTATCTTCTTTATCGGGCTACAACCGCACACTCACTTAGAAGAGTATGCCTGGGAAAACAAGTTGATCGAGCGGGATTATGACCCGATGAGCTTGATGCCTTGGACAGCGAAGAAACTCTTATGGAATCCCGAACCGTTAGGCTCTTTCTTCGGTGAAGTTTGTCTTCAGGCTTGGCAACAAAACCCCAATGATTTTGGACGAGAAGTCATGAAGATTTTAGAAGAACGACTGGGTTGCGCCGAGTTGGAAGAATCGCTGACTGCTCCGATCGAACCCAAGAAGAAACAACTCGTCGCAGTGGGGTAGAAAAGCGGTAAATCATAGGATTTGCTTTTACAATTACAAAGACAAGCTGATAAGTTCATTTTCTCGCTGCCTATAGCAGTTGTCTTTTTCTTAGCGATTTATTAATAAAGCCAAACCATGCTGGAAGGTTCGATTTTACAAAAGTTAGAAGCTGCCCATCGAGGTGGTAAACGACCTTTAAATTTTGGCGTGTATTACAAAAACACGCTCGTTGCCCTTTGCCACGCCTTGGAAGACTTTATCCTGGAGTCTTCGGGTGCGCCCCTGATGGTTACGGCCTTCCAGCGAGGTAAGTGGTATTTACAGGAAGCAGAGCGCTACAGAGAGCTGGCGAACAAGTCCTGTCAGGTGGCGATTATGGCAGCTCCCGATGCTGGTTTTGCCGAACACCCAACAAGTCAGGAGCCGAATGTGGCGCTGGTGAGTTTGGAACCGAGCGATCCCGTCGCGCAAGAGTGGCACTTGATGATTTTGTCAGAAACCTACACGGCAATGGTGTTATGTCAAGAGCTATCAGCCACTGATTACGGTGCGAATGGATTTCCAGAGCATGACTCAGAGCGGAAATTTTACGGCTTCTGGACGTTTGAGCCGGATTTAGTGCGGGAGACAGTGGAATTAGCGATCGCTCATATCGGTAGTTACAACCCCGACTTACAGAAAAAATTAACCGCACAGGTTGAGACGATTAGAGCCGCCTTTGGCACCAAGCAACGAGACGATATCGGAGCCGTAGTGTCTCGTGTCGTGGATTATCTACAAAACACTCACGAAAGCTTATCCCAACTTGGAGTCGCTCAACCGGATGCTGCACCCCTTCAAGAACAGGAGCTAGATGAAAACTTAATTTCTAACGAGCTACAGGCATTCTTGCGGATGGCACAGTTGATCGATCAAGCGGATGCCAAGAATCCAATGGAGGCAACTGAGGTGGCAATGCTCTCAGAGGCGATGGGGCAGCTACTAGACTTACCCGCATGGCAACTCAAGCGCTTGCGGTTAGCCGGGTTACTGCACCGTCTTGCCCCACTGCAAGGAGTCGGGGATGTCGTCGATTCAGCTAGATCCGCGATTCAGGAAGAAGTCCTGCAACAAGGTGGCTTAATGCCGAAAGCCTCAGTTTTGCGAATTATGCCACGTCTCCAAGCGATCGCGCACATCATCACTCACCAAAACGAGCGCTGGGACGGTTCAGGAACACCCGATGGTCTGGCTTACGATGCAATTCCTGTAGAGTCTAGAATTCTTGGACTAGTCTCGGAGTTTCAGCACCGCGTGAATGCTTACAAAGAGGATACCTCAGTCGAAAATCCGCTCATTCAGGCTCTAACCGAGTGTCAGGCGAAGGCGAGCGAAGCATTTGACCCTAAATTGGTTGAAGCGCTCGCGCTACTCGTGATGGGGATGCAACAAGGTATGAGCTTACAGGCAAAGCAACCTAAAATTGCAGCAGGGATGTGGTTACTCGATGCCCATCATCAGGAAGACTTGAAAGTTAGCCGTTGAAGGCGGAAAAAATGTTCAAAGTGACCAGTTACCAGTGACCAAGGTTTATAACGGGGGATTGAACGTACTTCAGTCGGCGGAGTGTCACGTAATGATATAAAGCGTAAGGCTCTCTGAATTCATAATTCATACTTCCTAATTCACACCTTTAATGTTTTTCACTTAAATGATGGAGATAGACGCAATTCGGGCAGGGAAACTCAAGCAACTGCCCGGAGCAGATTTAGAAGACGAAGACCTTTCTGGCAGCCAATTAGCAGGCATTAATTTGGCTGGAGCGGTTCTGGTCGGAACCAATTTATCTGGCTCTAATTTGAATGGTGCCCGTCTAGATGGCGCTAACCTGGTTGGAGCCAAACTTGTGTCCGCTGACTTACGAGCCAATTTGCTGGGAGCAAACTTGATGCAAGCGGACTTAAGTGATGCTGACTTGCGGGGCAGCAACCTACGAGGTTCCAACATGATGGGTGCCAAGCTCACTCAGGCATCTTGCACGGGTGCCTTTTTGAGTGGTGCCAATCTCATGGGAGTTAACTTGCAAGGCGTTGACCTGCGGGGCGCTGACCTCAGAGGCGCAAATCTGAACAGTGCCAATCTCAAAGGTGCAGACCTCTCTCAAGCCGATTTGCAAGGAGCCAGCTTGAGCAATGCCAATCTAGAAGAGGTCGATTTACGAGGAGCCAACTTAGCAGGCGCGAATTTTACAGGCGCAAACTTGCTGTGTGCTGAGTTAGAGGGAACTAATCTGGAGGGCGCAAATTTGACTGGCGCTTGTTTAGTGGGTACATCCCAGGCTAAACTCTCACCACCACTGGAGGAGGTCAAAATTCCGTTGAAGTTAGTTGAAATGGAGCCTACTTCTACACAAAATTTCCCAGAAGAACAGACCGAAGACTAGTGGAGAATCTTGTAACAGTGGTCAGTGGTCAGTGGCAACGGACGGCGGATAACTGACTACTGGCAGAAAACTTAAGTTTGCATTGTTCAGATTTAGACGCCCATGAAAAAAGCGTTCACAATGAAGGAATGAAAAGTATTATCGTCTTATCCCTTTTGCCGCCTGCCTGATTTTTTAACTTAGATGCAGATCGGATTATGCACGTTGAACGAACAAAAGTTTACACATAGATCTATCTCAGCGATTAAGCGTATAAGCACTCCGCCATATTGCGGAAAATAGAGCAAATCTATAAATAGTATAAAAATATTCACTACAATATTAATTGTAGAGACAGGAAATTGGGTTGAATTAACCCGATCAAATGTAATAGCCGATTAGGGTGCATTTAGCCCTGACAAACATCAAATTATCCTAATTTATGAGGGGAAAGCGAGGCATATCAACTTCGTGATTTGATTGCTGGCTATTGCTCTAACTCAATCAGTTTCATCGGAAGTTCCGAGTTACTGAGATAAGCTAAACTTTAGCTTATTTCTTAACATACCAATGTTGGGAAATTCTAGAAAGATTGAGCTTCCACCTCCACAGTTTTACTGTGGTTGTTCTGCTTCTGGAGAGCGCTGCGTGCTTGACCCTCATTGACCCGATATCACCAGCGAAGCCATCGCTTTGGAACAATCGTGCTAGTAACCGCCCAAATCGAAAAAACTCCTTCTGTTGAGCGCTTAGTTCAGCTTTGGGGAGAGCGCTATACTCCAGACTTGTCCTCTCTCTCGTCAGCGCAAAATGAGTGGGCAGCTTTAGAAGAGTTGCTGCAAGCAGCTTTGCCTTTCAGTCGAGCTGTAACGGCGATCAAATTACAGGAGCGTTTAATCCAAATCAGATGTCAGATGGCAGGGATACAAACGAAATCTCTGTACGCTTATATTCCTAATATCGTCAGTTTAACGGCAGCGGAGAGATTAAACTACTTCGCCTTCCTAGTTTATAAGCAGGTTATAGAACTTTACCCCCACTCATCGCTAACCCCTAACTCACACACAACAACATCATTGAAAGTTGGGAGTGATGCACAGCGCGATCCTTGTTTGTCATTGGGCATGGCACCCATAGACGAGTTAGCACAGGCACTCGAACCCGTATTGCTGGACTATCAGGAGCAATACATCGAATCAAAAGACTGGCGCACCCTTGGCTTTATCACAACGCTGCTAAACTTCAGCTCAAAGTTAATGCTCGAAACGCTCACACTTTCCGAGCAAATCCTGATTACTCCCTACTTCAAGTTTATTGAAGAACAAGTGGCTATTCCCTGGCAGCGAGTCTGCGCGGCGGCGGCATCTCATCAGCTTGGTAGCCCTGTCTTCACCCTTGTCGAGCAGATGTTGCCACAGAGTCAAGAAATTGCAGAAACCGTTTACCGCCGCCTGGTTCATTGCCATCCCCAGCATCGCAGCCGGAGAGGAGGGTTAAGCCATCCCGGTATTCGACACTCTACCATTCGCGATCTGGAGATGTTTCAGGCATACCTCTGGTTATGTGTTTTAGAGGACAGTGTCGTTTCCGTGGAACAGGAACTGGTTGAGTTGTGCGTAATGGTGATGACGGGGGTAGGCGTTTCTTGGGAACTCATCCAACAGTTCATTCAAGTCTTATTAGATGAAGTCCTCGATCGCGTCTCATCAGAGCAAAAATGTCTCTTGCTGCCTTACACTCAAGAAATGCTAAAAGCGTTCAAAAAGGAGCAAGTGCGCTTTGAAGATAGTGCCCAACACTCTCAATCCTCATCTAGTGGCAAAAGCGTTTTTCCACGAGACACAGCGTTTTTCTCTCCCATCTCATAATGCCGGAGCGATCGCACCCGGATTTTTTGCCACAAGTTTGTAGATCTAGGGGTGACGTATCCTTGCTCGACTCTAAGCCGACTGTAATATCCAAATCGAACCAACATCCACCGCGCCGCTTGAAGGAAATGCTTGTTGGAAAAATGCTGCGTAATCGCTACAAAATTATCAAACAGCTAGGAAGCGGTGGATGTAGTGAAACATACATAGCCGAAGATTGGGATTTACCAAACCATCCTCAGTGTGTGGTCAAGCGATGGAAAATCAATGCTGACTCTGAGGCTTTGCAGCTTGCCAGACGCCGCTTCGACACAACCGCGCAAGTCCTGCATCAACTCGGCAACGACTACGACCCAATCCCACGCATACTGGCTTACTTCGAGCAAGATCGGGACTTCTATTTAGTTGAGGAATTTGTGGATGGGCATGACCTCTCCAAGGAACTCACGCCCGGTAAACGATTGGGCGAAAAGGAGGTTATTCAACTCTTACAGGAGATACTCGAAGTTCTAGTCTGTCTCCATCAGCAGCATGTCGTTCATCGTAATATCAAGCCTGAAAACTTAATTCGACGCCGCAAAGATAGAAAGATTGTGCCGATCGCGATTGGTACAGTTAAGACAATCGCTAACTCGAATAGTAATGGTCACAGACAACCGAGTAAAATTGTGTCCCTGGATACTCCTGACTATATGCCGCTCGAACAGCGCCTAGGGCATCCCCAATTATGTAGCGATGTTTATGCGGTTGGTACGATCGGGATACAAGCGCTGACGGGGTTACAACCTCACGAACTCCAACAAGACCCCAAAACCTGTGAGATTGCTTGGCGCGATCGGGTGCGGGTGAGCAACAAGTTAGCAGATATTTTAACCACAATGGTGCGCCATGACTCCAGCCGGCGCTACCAATCAGCACTGACAGCGTTACAAGCCCTCAATCGATTACAAACCCAATCCCCTCCTTGGAAAATAATAGTCGGACTGGGAGTGGTTGCTATTGCCGCGATCGCATTAGTCAAGGTTCTTCCCTCTCACACCTCAACTCAG
>DATNPT010000159.1:0-11929 GCA_036703075.1 Chroococcales cyanobacterium | reverse complement strand
TGGATTTGCCCTGACTCCCGTAATAACGGTATCAAACGCCAAGGCAAGCTGGGATTTGCACTGGTGTTGTTTTGATGCATCCTAAAGCTTTCAACTCTTACACTCAGGCAAATAGCTTGGCTAATCGTGCCAAACGTTAAGCATTACTAAACTCTGCCTGTAAGGCATCATCATTGTCATCTGCAACGGTTGCTACTACAGTAATTGCCCGAGAAATTTCTCCAGGCGATAGCTCGGCAACCGTTCGCGTTGATAACACCACCACTTGGTCATTGAAGATCGCGAAACACGATTCAAACGTATCCGACCAGTTCATCTCTAACAGCTTACGCATCAACTGTGGCTCATTCTTAGCAGGAAGCTGTAGCACCGAAGACCAAACTGTGAACGTGTCATCATCCGTAGAACCAGTGAGTTGGACAAACACTTCAACGCTACCGTACTTAAACTTCCACATGTAGCCATCTTCGTTTTGGCTCACCATCGCGGTGTCGTCTTGCTCCAAGCTGGAGATGACCGTTTCAATGACCTCCACATAGTTGACGCTAGCAGAATCCTCGATTAACTCGTTGCTGACAACCTCCTCAGTTGACAGGGTTGAGGTGGAAACTGTTTCAGAATTTGGCTGTTGGCTAGTCATAGGCGTCCGTGGATACCTCCATATGGATTTAGTCCAAATTCAGTATCCCCCGTGATAGACATTCTTGGTACACAGATACCGCAAAGTCTTACCTTAGACTGGGAGTTTAATCCCCGTCTGAAATCAAAGTATCAGACGGGGAGAGGATTAGACCGCAGCTTTCTTGTTTTGGTTTTGAGTCTTATTCAGACCGTTCAAGAACATTGGCACAAATTTTTCCATAAACGCTTTTGGATCGCGCTGCCATGCCCGTTGTGCTACCTGAATCCGGGTTATCTGTAGCTCGGGCGCAAGCAACGTTTGCGGCAACCGCTCCATCAAGTACTGCGGACGCTCCCAAAGCGGCATTGTATTGGCGATCTCTAAAAGGTGGTTGATACGGCGTAATTCCGCACCAGCCATGATATCCATGCCTGACTCAAACGCTGCCTGTTCAATCGCGGCATACTTGCGCTTCGCCTGCTCGACTTTTTGACGATGTTCCGGGCTTCTCTTAGCAAATTCTGCCAGCAATCGGTTCCCCCAACGGACGTGGCCAGCTTCTTCGGGGAAAATCTGTTCAATCGTTTCCCGAATTTTGACGTGTTCCTCCGTTTGTGGTGCTTCTTTTAAAGCGTGAATGTGAGCAGAGAAGTATTCACAGCCACGCTTTTCGGTAACATTGATTGCTACCAACGAAGAAATCACAAAGTCATCTCTATCATGGGCAGGATTTTTCTGCTCGCTGTCGAGTAACCGCTCAAATTCATTAATGTAGGAAACTCCAGGTGGGGTGCCTACATCTGTACCCAGCTCGACCAACAAATCGGTCAGCCACATAGCATGACGAGCTTCATCTGAAATGTGATGGGACAAATCCCGTACCAGCTCCTTTGGCTGACCGTTGAGTTGTTCGATTAACTCAGTTAAGTCTTTGCAGCTGCGTTGCTCGCTGTAGCGGTAGCGGTTGAGGGTAAGCAGGTGAATTTCGCGATCGCGCACCACATTTTTCATGATGTCACGCGCACCCAAAGAATTATTCAATTTACGGGGATAAGCAACTGTCATGATTTTTAATGTTGTTTTGTAAACTTATTTTTCTGATCGTAACGTAGTTTTTACGATCGAACAGCTAGCATTGGGTAGATGCAGAGAGTTCTACCCATCCTCTATAGCTCTTAAAAAATAAAAAGCCACCGAAAAAAGGTGGCTAATGCGGTCTTACTTTGCGGTTGGCTGAGACTAAAACATTAATTTAGTCATCAAATTCAGGTACTAGCGTAACTGAAGTGAGTTTCTAGACATCGTAGTAGAGAGAAAACTCATAGGGATGAGGCCGCAGGCGCATCGGGTTAACTTCGTTGTCCAGCTTGTACTCGATCCAGTTTTGGATGAAGTCTTCCGTGAAGACACCTGTATTCGTCAAGAACGAATGATCCTTCTCCAAATTCTCCAGCGCTGCTTCCAAAGAAGCTGGGGTTGAAGGAATCTTGCTCAATTCCTCTGGGCTGAGGTCGTAGATATCTACATCTAGAGACTCACCCGGATCGATTTCGTTTTTAATTCCATCAATCCCAGCACAAAGCATTGCGGCAAAGGCAAGATACGGGTTGCAAGTCGCATCGGGGCAACGGAACTCTAAGCGCTTAGCCTTAGGATTCGGACCAGACAATGGGATACGAATGGAAGCCGAACGGTTGCCTTGGGAGTATGCCAAGTTCACGGGAGCTTCAAACCCAGGCACCAATCGCTTGTAGGAGTTGGTGGAGGGGTTCGTCAATGCCAAGAGAGCAGGGGCGTGCTTGAGCAGACCACCGATGTAATTCAGCGCCATCTTACTCAGGTTCGCGTAGCCATCACCCCAGAACAGTGGCTGTCCACCTTTCCAGATGGACTGGTGGGTATGCATCCCGGAACCGTTGTCATTAAACAGTGGCTTGGGCATGAAGGTGACGGTTTTGCCATACTTCTTGCCAACGTTTTTAATGACATATTTATAGGTCATTAGCCAGTCAGCCGCTTGGATTAAGGGTCCAAAGCGGAAACCTAACTCGTTCTGTCCACCCGTAGCAACTTCGTGGTGGTGCTTTTCAATGGGCACGCCGCACTCTGCCATGGTCAGCAGCATTTCGGTACGAATATCTTGCAGCGTGTCCGTTGGTGCTACGGGGAAATAACCTTCTTTATAGCGAGGCTTATATCCCAGGTTGCCACCCGCTTCTTCCCGACCGGAATTCCAGCGACCTTCAATGCTGTCTACGTAGTAGAAGCCTTTGTTCTCGGTTTGGTCAAAGCGGACATCTTCAAACACGAAGAACTCAGCTTCTGGACCAAAGTAAGCCACATCCCCAAGTCCAGTGGAAGCTAGGAAGTCAACTGCCTTCTGGGCAATTGTCCGAGGGTCGCGGTTGTACCATTCCCCCGTGCGTGGCTCTTTGATACTACAGATCATGCTTAGAGTTTTTTCTTGCATGAATGGGTCAATCCAAGCGGTTGTTGGATCGGGCACCATTGCCATGTCAGATTCGTTAATCGCCTTCCAACCCCGAATACTGGAGCCATCAAAGGGAACGCCGTCGGTGAATGAACTCTCGTCGAGCTGATTGTAGTAGAACGAGCAGTGCTGCCAGATTCCTGGCATGTCAATGAATTTAAGGTCAATAATCTTGATGTCTTGGTCTTGAATCAGCTTCAGGACTTCTTGTGGGGTTTCGGGCATGAACGACTCCTTGTTTCAGCTTGACTACTGCTTAAAAAGGGAACAAATAATTTAACGATATTGGTCAATAGTTGATAATACGGTCAAATTTGGCACAACTGGACATTTGCGTTGATTAGGGAACTCTTAAGTTTTCGATAGTAGAGATACAACCCTAACTAGACACGGTCAAGTATTCTCCTCAAAAAGTAGCCACCCAAGCAAATGTCCAAATCCGTCGTGTCAGGGTGATGCGAAAAAGCAGGGTTGCGCTAGTGCGATCGCGCTTTGATGCAGTTTACGGTTGCTAACCCTGGGCTAAGTCCCGCTACAACGAGCGAAGAGCACAAGCACCGCTGCTTTTTTATCGGACTCATTTTCCCCTGACTCATCCTATGGATAGAAAGTAGTATGTTTTGTATCCCTTGTTACAGAATCTCTTGGGCTAAGTTTGCATTTACACCTAAAAGTTAAAATATGTAGCAAAATTAACACTGGATCGTCAAACACATGTCTGAAAACTTAGAATTGTAGCAAAAGCTACGGTTTTAGAGTGAAACATGAATTCTGAACTCAGAGATGATGATTTCGAGCGGCAAGAGTCGCTCAAGTTCAGACCAGGACAGCGGGTGCAGCTCAAAGCTAATCCTGATGTGGTCGATACGATCGCTGAATACGACCCGATGATGGTGCCTCCCATCTGGCTAGCCAACGATCCCAAACCGCGATATCCGCATGAATTGAACCTTATAACATCTCCTATCCTGGGGCACGGATGGCTCAAGTTTTCTAGATCGCGTCAATCGGCTTCGCCTGCATCTTCTAAGTTCAAGCCTTTTTCTCTCAGTGGAGGAAGTCAGTCCAATCGTTCTTTCTCTTAAGTTCTAATTCTTCATATTTTTTAACATAATCCTTCATTGTTTTCAATTCGAGAAAAACAGCGCGTGCGATATCGTTTGGTGCTAATAATTCGCCGTTGCTAACGCTCACGAACCGCTAATCTTACAATCATCAGGATTTCTCTCCGTTGCCCATGGGCGATTGGTGTTTTTTTTGCGAAGCTCGTTAAAAACGGGACTCAATGGCGCTTTGACAGACAAGCTTGTGCCATCATTAGATAAAACAGGACTGATGGAACTCTTCCTCACTACCCCTCTCCATTTCGTGAGAAGATAACAAAGAAATGTTGCTCTAGGGGCAATGGGGGACGGCAAGGGCTAAAAGAGCCTTTTATTTTTTCATAGGTGCGTCAGTCCTCTTTAAATAGAAATATTCAGATTGTTGTTGGGAGAACAATTTAGATGCGGGATGCAGTCACAAACCTGATTAGGAATTATGACGGGACAGGTCGTTATTTAGACCGCAATGCAGTTGATTCACTAAAGTCTTACTTTGAAACGGGCACCGCACGGGTTGCCGCAGCGGCAGTTATTAATGCTAATGCAGCGTCAATTGTCAAGCAGGCAGGGTCGCAATTGTTTGATGAACTGCCAGAGTTGATTCGTCCGGGTGGCAATGCCTACACAACTCGCCGTTATGCGGCTTGTTTGCGGGATATGGATTATTACCTCCGCTATGCCAGCTATGCCCTAGTTGCAGGTGATACCAATGTCCTAGATGAACGGGTGTTACAAGGTCTGCGGGAGACTTACAATTCTTTGGGAGTACCCATTGGTCCAACCATTCGCGGTATCCAGATCATGAAAGATATCGTTAAATCTATAGCCGCAGAAGCCGGTGTAGCCACTACCGCCTTTATCGATCAGCCGTTTGACCATATGACTCGCGAGTTGAGCGAACAAGATATCTAAGCGCTAATTGAGTTAATAAAGCCGATCGCGCCTCGAACAGGTAAACCTGACAGGAGCGATCGCTTTTTTTTGACCAAGCAAGGCAGGAGGCAGGAGGCAGAGGGTTCTTATGCTTGCTTTTATGCCCATGGCGACCAATAGGGAGCAAGTTGAGACGAGAAGTTAAACTTTCAAAAAAATACAGCCAGAGAATATAAAGAGTAGGTAAAGCGATCGCACTCAAATTTTGAGTTGAATATAATCTTGTGAGACCCGGTGCTCCAATTGCTCTGAACTATTAAGCCAAAAAGCTATATGGAACGACAACTCCGGGCCAAGAGAACAGCCTCAACAGGGCAAGACTCAGCTCAAACGCTTCAATGGGAAGCTCGCTTCCTGCACCTACTACAGCTCTTACCCGGCACGCTCTACCAGTTATTGCTGAGTGCCGATGGCTGGGTGTCTTTCCCGTTTATCAGTTCCGGTGCTGGCGAACTGTTTGGCTTGGAAGCAGAAGCAATCGAAGCCAATGCCGATCTTTTACTCTCAGTAATCCATCCCGACGATCGCGCCGCCTTTGACCACTCCATTACTGTTTCTGCTGAAACCTTGCAAGTATGGAAATGGGAAGGACGCATCGTTCTGCCTGAATGGCAAATGAAATGGATTCAGGGGACTTCCCGCCCAGAAAAATTATCCAACGGAGACATCCTCTGGAACGGTATATTCATAGAGATTACAGACCCTTATCAGGCGATAGAAACATTACACAGACAGCACCAGTTGCAGCGTCATCTGCTTTCATCCAGTCCTGCTGTGCTTTATAGTTTTAAAGCCACAGGGGATTATGCCGCAACCGTCGTCAGTGAGAACTTTACTGCACAGTTTGGCTATTCAGAAGAAGAGTTTTTAGAAAATCCCAGCTTTTGGATTAACCATGTCCATCCAGACGACAGAGAACACATTCTGCCGTTATCGTGTCTGTTAGAAAAGGGATATGGCATTCACGAATATCGTTTTCGGCACAAAAGCGGAACGTATCGCTGGATTCAGGATGAATTGAAGGTTCTGTGGGATGAGGCAGGAAACCCTCAGAATATCATTGGTTCCTGGCTGGATATTACTGAGTGCAAACGGATGGAACAAACCTTCACGCAACTCAACGAACAGCTAGAAACCAGGGTAGAGGAGCAAACGACCGAACTCAGGCAGACTGTCCAACAATTGCAACAAGAGATTGCCGAGCGCAAGCAAGCACAGGAAATATTGGAGCGATCGCAAGCCCAACTCCAAGAAAAGGCAACTCAGTTAGAACAGGCTTTACACGCATTGCAAAAAACTCAGACGCAACTGGTTCAAGTAGAAAAAATGTCCAGTTTGGGTCAGTTAGTGGCAGGAGTAGCACACGAAATCAACAATCCCCTTAATTTCATTTATGGCAACCTGATCCACGTTCAGGATTATACTGGCGATTTACTGGAGGTGTTGCGACGATATCAAGCGCAATATCCTCAATCCACACTAGAACTTGAGGCTTTTCTGGCAGAGGTAGACCTACCATTCTTGGTTGAAGATCTCCCTCATCTCCTCCATTCTATGAAGGTAGGAACCGATCGCATTGTTGAGCTGGTGCGATCGCTCCGCAATTTTTCCCGACCCGAAGAAGCAGAAGTAAAAGTTTTCGATATCCATGAAGGTATCGATAGCACGCTAATGATATTAAATAACTTTTTGAAGGAAAAACCTGAACGTCCCGCCATTAATATTATCAAAACTTACGATCGATTACCACTAGTGGAGTGTTATCCAGGTCCCTTAAATCAAGTATTTATGAACATCATCACTAATGCGATCGATGCGTTAGATGATTCAGTAATTCAGGAGAAATTTCCAGCGATCGATGGCAACGAACAACTAAGAAGGAACCAGACACCAACAATTTGGATTGATACACAAGCTATTGACTCAAACCGCATCTCCATTCAAATTAAAGACAATGGTCCCGGAATATCTCCAGAAGTTCAGCAACAGTTATTTGACCCCTTTTTTACAACAAAAACGATGGGAAAAGGAACGGGTCTAGGCTTAGCTATCAGTTATCAAATCGTGGTAGAGAAGCACCAGGGGAAATTGCGGTGTAGTTCACTCCCAGGACAGGGAACTGAGTTTACGATTGAAATTCCGATTCAGCAAGGGAAGCTTCGGGATAAATGTCGCTGAATGCAGCTCAAGTCGGGGTGTGGAACCTTATCAATGACTGAGACGCAACAAAATTGGTGGCAATTGGGTTTGAGTTTGACGCCTATTCTCTAATTGCTCTCCCCTGATTCATGGGGGGCTGGTAGGCAAATATGATCTTGGAAAAGCCAATTGGTATAAGTTCTTTAACCTTTTTCAACTGGATAGTTATTTCTACCACGCTGCATTGAGTCATGTGGTAGGTTGTTGCGGCGGAATTTGCTCAAAAAGGTTGAAAGCGAATGGAAAATGAAATGCCGTTGTCTTGAAGCGAATCACCCCCATCACTAACCGAGATCAGGGGAATTCCCCAATCTAATCGAGCAGATACGTAAGGGTCAAGCTGCCAAAGCAATCCTAAACCAACGCTGGCAAGAGTACTAGAGCTAGAAATTTCTCTGGAAACGTCAGCCTGATTATTCCAAACAGTACCGATATCAAAAAAAGAAGCGAGTTGGATAATACCAATGCGATTGGGACTGCGAATAATGGGATAGCGCACTTCAACTGAACCCACAATTCCATTATCGGCAACTCGTTCATTTTGCCGATAACCTCGCACGGTATCAATCCCACCAATGCTAAATTGTTCGATCGGTAGAAGTCCATCGGGGGTGAGTTGAGCGCCAGTCCGAGCAATTAAAATGGCTCCCCCACCCAAGGCTTGAACCATCTGAAACTGACCCAACCAGCTTGTGAAGCGCCCATCAATGCCAAGATCATTGACGGTAGCGTCGAGGGCATCCACTCCAAAACTAAATTGCGATCGCGCCGCTAAAACTCGGTTGGCAGAACGATTAATCCAGTCTTGGGTAAATCTCAGTACTGTAACTTTAGATTTACCATTCTCTGGACCTGGAGAAAACGAAAAGGGCAGATCGTCGAATAAAAACGTTTCGCTTTGCCGCGAGTCGAGAGACAGGGCAAGTGCAAATTCGGTAGTAGGAGTCCGAACGATCGGCTGACGGAAGCCGAGAGAAAACGTGTAAGAGTCAGAGTTAATATCGAAGTCGGAAAAGGGTTTTTCGATAATGCGACTGCTGCTATGGTCATAGCTGACACTTAAGGTGCCATCACGAGGATTAAGAGGAATGGCATAGCTAATGCTGTAGGTTTTGACACCCTCACTCCTGCCATACTCTGCACTCAAGCGATCGCCAAAACCGAGTAGATTATTATGACTAATCGCTGCCGTTCCTTGAATCGAACCCACGCTGGGAGAATTGCGATTTTCGACACTGAGTGATGTGGCTAAGGGTTGCGCTTCTTTGACATTGAGCGTTAATACGCTTAAGCCAGGGGCAGTACCTGGGGATAGTTTCGCCTGCACGGCACTAATGTGCGAATCGAGTTGCAACAGTTGCAATGCTTCTTCTAAGCGGCCCAGATTCACTGGCGGTTTAGTTGCTAAGCCAATTCGCGATCGCACATAGCTAGTTCGCAGACGGCTCAATCCTTCAATTTCTATCTTTTCGATTGCCCCTTCTACTACCTGAACCTTTACCATACCATCTGTGACATCTTGGGGTGGCAAGAACGCGCCTGAGGTGGTGTAACCTTTATCGGTATATAACTGCGTGATTGCCGTGCGAATGGCTAAGAGTTCTTCAAAGGTGGCATCTTTACCAATAAAGGATGCGACGGCGGCTTCTAATTCGGCGGGTGAAAAGACGGTACTGCCTAACACCTCAACTCGTTTCACCTGAACGGTGACTCCCAATTCTGGCGGTGGAATTTGTGGAGTTTCTGATGGCGGTATGAGTGAAGGAGGTGGTGTAGGAGCCTCTGGCGGTGTAGCGGGTAATGGGGGCAGACTGGGACGTGTTGGTTCTAGGACTCCGGGTGGGATATCGAGATTAGTTTGTGCGACTTGAGGATTGGAGGGTTTAACAGTTTTCAGTGAGCAGTGAGCAGTAAACAGTTGGTCACTGCTCAGTTTCGGTGGGAGTAAGAATCCTCTCCCTCTACAGGTGGTAGGGAAAGGATGAGGTTCAATCCCCACGCTTAACCTAGTCACTGTTTGAACGGGTTGCAGATTTGAAAGGGGCAAGTTTGCCGATTTGAAGGAGGTAAATTTGCAGGTTTGCAGAGGACAAATTTGTCGGTTTGCAGGGGACAACTTTGCCGATTCAACGGTTGTCAGGTGTGAAAATTGCAGAGGGGAAGACGGATTTAAACTTGCAACTTCTAACCCATCAACCCGCAAGGGAGTAGATGGTAATTGTTGCGACTGTTCAACGGGCAACCTGTCCTGCGCTAAGGCTACAGAACTCCAAGTGAGAGGAAATAAGCTGGTCAGGGTCAGAATCTGTCTAAAATACATGGCTCGTGTTGCATGAATCTACAGATTCAGAAATTTCTATAAATTTACACTCGATTTCAACTGTTATTAATAGAATACATTTATTCCAATCGGTAGACGGGAAAATGTTCAGACATTGTCGGCGTTGGATTGTCTGGAGTATTTTATTCTTCGCGAGTTTCGTGTTGTGTTTAGTCTTGCAGGTGGGGCTAAGCAAACGAGCCAACAGTCCAGTTGTGGCAGCAGAAGTACCAGCAAATATCTCTGCTTCGCAAGAGCAACTGGTGGAACAGGGGGTTAAAGCTTATCAAGCGGGAAACGTTGCTCAAGCGATCGCACTTTGGGAACAAGCTCTGCCACAAATCAAAGCGCCACTGGATAAAGCCATTGTCTACAGTAACTTAGCGATCGCCTATCGAAAAACAGGGCAACTGGATCGAGCAATCCGTCACTGGGAACAAGCCATTCAAATTTATCGCGCTCAAAACGCAGACGCAACACGCCAACTCTTGGCTAAGCTCTTAACCGAGCAAGGTCAAGCTTATAGCGATTTGGGTCAACAGCGGCGAGCCATAACTTTGTTGGATGAGGCGGCTCAAATAGCGAGTAAAAATGGCGATCGATTAACCGAAGCAGCCGCACGGGGCGCGATTGGCAAGGCTCAATGGAGTTTAGGTGACTATGACGCCGCTATAGCCGCTCACCAAGCGAGCCTAAACATTTTCCGTGAATTAAATCGTGCTGAATACAGGGCAACAGCTCTGAATAACCTGGGAAACGTTTATGTTAGCCGAGCCGAGCGTTATCGGTATCAGGCAAACTCAGCGGATTTAGAAGGCGACGACAGCGAAGCAGCCCGTCTCACCCAAGCCGTGAGTCAAGATCGAGAGGAAGCGAGGAAAGTGTTCGAGCAAAGCGCGCAACTGGCAGTCGGGGTGGCGAGGCTGGAAGAAGTCAGAGCTTTAATGAATTTGGCTAACCTGCTCCAACAATCCTCGACACCCGATTGGGATTTAATCGTGAGACATTGGCACCGCGTGCAGGAACTACTGGCTGCCGAGCCAATGTCGCGGGAAAAAGCTTATGCTCTGATTAACTTGGCACAGCAGCAGCTAACGGCTCGAACGTTAAATGCTGCTAGTTCTAACCTGCAACCTGCAACCCTTTTAGAGCAAGCCTTGAACATTGCGAGAACGATTGGCGATGCCAGAACTCAATCTTTTGCGCTAGGTAGTTTAGGGCAGTTGTCCGAAACAGCGAGTGACTATAGCAAAGCGATGGAGTTGACGCGACAAGCTCAGTTCGCAGCCCAGCAAGTCAACGCACCCGATAGCCTGTATCGCTGGCAGTGGCAGGCAGGCAGGATTTTGAACGCTATAGGTGAGCGAGAAAAAGCGATCGCAGCCTACGAACAAGCCATCGCCGCGTTACAAACCATTCGCGGCAACATTGTAACGGCTAACCGAGAGTTGCAACTTGACTTCCGCGAACAGGTAGAACCCGTTTATCGCGAGTTGATGGAACTGTTGCTGGACTCTTCTGCCGCTGCGCGTGTTAGTCATCAGTTGCCAGTTGTCAGTAGTCTTTCAAAACAACAACTGGTAACTGACAAAGTACAACTGACCCAGCAACAAGCGTCTCCCGTCCAGAAAGTTGTTGATATATTAGAGTTACTTAAACTCGCTGAATTACAAAACTTCTTTGGTGATGAGTGCGTGCAGGTAGCCCTTGCTCAGGGGGAAGGAAATGCTGGGTTAACGGATACCAATACAGCCGTCATTTACTCCGTCATTCTTCACGATCGCACGGCAATGATTTTGCGATCGCCAGATGGAGTTATGAAGTATTATTCCATTGCGATCGCTCAGCTAGATCTAGAGATAGAAATTAACCAGTTGCGCTATTTCCTAGAATTGCGATCGACTGAAGAATATCTCCCTCAAGCTCAGAAAATTTATAATTTACTGTTGCGTCCTCTAGAGGCAGATTTGGCTACTCTCAAGCCCAGTACTGTAGTGTTTATCAACGATGGCGTATTGCGGAAGGTGCCGATGACGGCATTGCACGATGGGAAAGACTTTCTCATTCAAAAGTACCCAATCGCCACAGTTCCTAGTCTCAGCCTCACTGCTCGCAAACCCTTAGATCGCAGCAACCTTGAGACTCTTAGTTTGGGTTTAACAGTTGAGCGTCCGCCTTTCGCTCCTCTAACAAATGTGAAAACAGAGGTAACAGCCGTCAACCAAATTTTAGGCGGTACAGAACTGCTCGATCGCGAATTT
>DATNPT010000156.1:0-25371 GCA_036703075.1 Chroococcales cyanobacterium | reverse complement strand
CGACAAGCAAAACGGCATCCAGCGAGTTCAGTTCAACTACATGGGTAACACCAACGGACAACTCGGACAACTCACGCTGATCGTTAACAACAACAGTAAGATCGAACGCTGCGTTTATGTTTCGACCCTGATTGGCACCTTACGCATGGGACAAGAGCATGCTAAAGCAAACAGCAGCAAAAAGTCCTGCTACTAAAGGCAAAATAGGCAAAGAGCAGAAAAGCGATCGCTCCTCTGCCCTTCTTTTTGATGCGATCGCTATCCTCGCCCTTGCTGCAATGCCGCCTGAGTCTTGGCTCGATCCAGCTTAAGAATCAACACCCCTAGAGGTGGCAAGCATAAATCTAAAGAATAAGGTTGGCTGTGGTACGACCACTCATCCGTCCACTTTCCTCCCAAATTCCCCATATTACTGCCACCATACTCGCGGGCATCGCTGTTGAACAGTTCCGTGTAAAATCCCAGCTCTGGAACTCCAACCCGATAGTGGCTGTGGGGCTGAGGTGTGAAATTGCACACCGCGACTACAAACTCTTCAGCATCCTTAGAGCGGCGAATGAATGCAACTACACTATGGCGATTGTCACTACAATCAATCCACTGGAACCCTTCCTGAGCAAAATCATGGTTATACAAAGCAGGTTCGCTGCGATACAACTGATTGAGGTCACTCATAAACTGCTTCAGCTTTTGATGGGGTTCATATTGCAGCAAATGCCACTCCAAATCCGCCCAAACATTCCACTCACTCCACTGACCGAACTCCATACTCATAAATAGAGTCTTCTTGCCGGGGTGAGCGAACATATAGGTAAACAAACACCGCACGTTGGCAAATTTTTGCCACTCATCCCCCGGCATCTTCCCGATCATATTGCTCTTGCCGTGGACGATCTCATCGTGAGACAGCGCCAGCATGTAGTTCTCGCTGTGGTGATACCACATACTGAACGTAATGTTGTTTTGGTGGAATTGGCGGAACCAAGGGTCCATGTGGAAGTAGTCCAGCATGTCGTGCATCCAGCCCATGTTCCACTTCAAATTAAAGCCCAACCCTCCAACATAAGTCGGCCAGGACACCATCGGCCAGTCCGTTGACTCCTCCGCGATCGAGAGGATACCAGGGAAGTAACTAAAAATTACATGATTGGTCTGACGCAGAAAATCAGCCGCCTCAATATTCTCTCTACCCCCGTACTGGTTGGCAACCCATTCTCCATCCTTGCGGCAATAGTCGAGATACAGCATTGAAGCCACAGCATCCACCCGCATGCCATCAATATGGTACTTGTCGAACCAAAACAGGGCGTTGGCAACCAAGAAGTTACGCACTTCATTGCGGTTGTAGTTAAACACCAACGTTCCCCACTCTTTATGTTCGCCCTTACGAGGATCGGCATGTTCGTAGAGGTGCGTCCCATCAAAGAACGCCAAACCATGACCATCCTTCGGGAAGTGACCGGGTACCCAGTCCACAATCACACCCAGCCCATTTTGGTGGCACTGGTCAATAAAATACATAAAATCTTCTGGCGTCCCGAAGCGGGAGGTACAGGCATAATAACCCGTGACCTGATACCCCCAAGAGCCATCAAATGGATGTTCTGCGATCGGCAAAAGCTCGATGTGAGTAAATCCCAGTTCCTTGACGTAAGGAATTAAACGTTCGGCGAGTTCGCGGTACGTGAGGAAACGCGCTCCCGGTCGCAGTTCAGACACCGGAACCACGGGTTCCGTTTTACCATTGAGTAACTTAGCTGGTTCTGTAGAGGAGGCATGCAGCCAAGAGCCTAAGTGAACTTCATACACAGAAATCGGATGTGCCAAGGGTTCTGTGTGACGCCGACGCTCCATCCACTCTGCATCATTCCATTCGTAGGCATCCAAGTCTGTGACGATAGACGCTGTTTTTGGTCTGACTTCTTGCTGGAAGCCATAAGGGTCAGATTTTTCATAGATGTGACCCTCATAGTTTTTAATTTCGTATTTGTAGTGTTCTCCAACGCCAAGTTCAGGAATAAAGAGTTCCCAAACACCAGTCGGGCCCTTACGCATTTGGTGTTTGCGCCCGTCCCAATAGTTGAAATCTCCTAAAACTGATACGTTACGAGCATTGGGTGCCCAAACGGCAAAGTAGACTCCTTTAACGCCATCAATCTCCGTAGCGTGGGAGCCGAGTTTTTCGTAAATCCGATGATGATTCCCTTCGGAAAATAGATGCAGATCGAAATCGGTTAAGTGGGGAGAGCGGAAGCCATAAGGGTCGTAGAGGACTCGCTCGTGTTCTCCTTCCTTAATCCGCAGTTGATAATTTGCCAGTTTAGGCGTCTCAATGGTTGCCTCAAAGAAGTGAGGATGATGTACTGGCTGCATTGAATACTCCATCCGTTCTGCCGGACACAGTACCCATGCCGCCTCTGCATTTGGTAGATAAGCCCGCACTACCCAGCTTGTCTTTCCGTCCTGCTCGATGCGATGGGGACCAAGGACTTCAAACGGGTCGTGATGTTGGTTCCAAACAATCCGGTCAATTTGTTCAGGGGCAATGGTGGGGGACATCAAGCTATCTACCTCTATCAACGGGGAGCAAGAGCACAGTAATTTTAATATTTATATACAATTTTCTTTTTTTCTACACATTTCTCCTTACAGTACACAATAATGAGAGGCTGGCAATACCCCCTGGGGGCATAATCGTTCTCAAGATGAGGTATTTTAACAAGTAATGACCCACAGTTGAGCAAAACTATCCAAGGTTTGCTCGTAGTCCCGATCGCGCTTTTGTCTTCAACGACAAAAGCCAAACTAAGCATAGATTTAGCTTAGAACGGAAGTACTGTTCGCAGCAGGTGACGCAGGCGCAACAGGAAAATCAATCGCTGAATTTTTGAGTTCACTTGGGGTGGGGCGGAGCGCTCAGCTAGTGCAGCTTGAAGTTGAGCGTACTCAGCGGCTGTCAGTGGCTTACCATCAATTGGCGATCGCGCCTCAGTGATAATCTCCGTCCTTAGCACCTCTTCGGGTACATCGTCTGGTGGTGGCAAACCCACAGCGGGTCTAGCAACAATAAAGCATAGACCTAGGACAAAACTCAGGGATTTGCCTTGTCTCATGGCTTGACTGACCTTATTTAAGAAACTTCTTGGTTTCAAGTTTCTATGGAGTTCACATCAAAATGCGACATCAGACCGAAGTCTAGATGCCGCATTGATATCTTCAGCAGTTTTCTGGACTTTGAAAGCCGAGCGGGTCAAATAGCGCGTAAACGATCGCGCATCGGACTAGCTAGGCGATGTTGTTGGAGATTCAGCGGGTGAATCAGCGGGAGATGGGCTGGAGCCACCACCATCGCCACCCGAATTGCAAGCTCCCAATGTAGCAGCTAGGGTCAATACAAGAGCAAAACCGATTAATTTCTTGTTCATATCACTCCTCTGTTTTCACAAACCACGTTCTAAAAGATTTTAGATTAGATTCTATACAATTCTACAGGTTCAATGCAAAGACCTTATCCAAAAGCAACGCTTCATCTCTTAGGGGTCCCTGTGTGGGATGGCGAGCGTCTGCCTCAGTTCGAGCTGATTTTAGCAGGCGACTCAAGTTTCCTGCAACTATCGTTCCAATCGGTCAATGCCAATACTCAATCGTGTAAAGTCTTTTGCGATCGCGAATACAATCCTCGAACGCAGGAGTTAGGTAAACTACACCCAAGCCGTTAGTTGAACAGCCGAAGACTTTATCTTTAGAAAGACTTTAAATTTTGGCTCCTTTGAGCCGCCTAGAATTTAGGCATTAACTTTGGGTGCGGAGTAGCGTTAAGGGAAGGCATTGTGTTCCAATCTATCAATCGTGCTTTTCAATTACTCCAAGTCTGGCTCAAGTATCACAGACAGCAAGCCGCACTCATCCGAAAGATCGTCGATCGCATTCGCAACTCGCTGGAATTAGAAGTAGTCCTGCAAACGGCAACCGATGAACTCGCCGCGCTGCTGGATGTCGATTGCTGTAGCTTCCTCTGGTATTTCAAAGATACGCAACAGGTTAAGGTCGTCTGCGAACGGAACGGCAGCGATCGGGAGTTATCCAATCTGGGATATCATTCGTTAGAAAGCTTTGGAAACCTGAAAAGTGCGATCGCATCGGGTGAGCCGATCGTTCATAGTGGCGCACCCACGTCTGGCTCCAAGTTATGGAGTTTAATCGCTCCCTGGTTATTTGGGTGGCGGCAGGTATATTCCGTAAAGGGGAAGCCAAACCAGTTGGAAGAACAGCCCAACTCTCCTGGGGAGAACGCCCCACTCTTGGGCTATAGTGCTAGTCTACTGATTCCCGTTACAGGAGGAAAAAATTCCATAGGGTTCCTAGCCTGTCTCTCAAAGCAACCGCGTCACTGGTCTACCGCAGAAATTAAGTTTTTGAAATCTATTGTTGAACCCTTAGAGGTGGCCATCCGTCAAGCTCAGCTCTACAAACAGACTCAAGAACAAGCAATTCGCGAACAGGTGGTCAATCACATCACCAGCCAGACTCGGCAAAGTTTCGATCCCGAAAAGATTGTAACGGAAGCGATCGCTCAGTTGTTGGAGACATTACAAGCAGATCGATGTCTCGTGCATCTAGTTGACGCACCGAATCATCTCCAAGGTGAACTGGACTCGGTTGACGTGCCAAGTGCAATGGCGATCGAAATAGGAGAGGAAGCTTTATCAAAGAAGCGTCTCTACGCAATATGCCGCCCACCTTTTTCGGCTTCCATCGACCAGTTTGAGCGAAATGGACCCATTACGCAGTGGGTTATCCAGCACCGGCAGATGGTGATGATTCCAGATGTTACCAAGGACGAGCGAATCGGTAAAGCTAACGCAGAGTACCAAGCCGCACAGATTAAGTCCTCCCTCGTCGTCCCCGTTCAAGCCAACGGCACGCTTCAGGCCATCCTGTATCTCAACCAGTGTTCGCAGATTCGATACTGGTCAAACAATGACCAAAAACTCGCCCAAGCTGTCGCGGATCAACTGGCAATTTCCTTACAACAAGCTGATTTGTACGCTCGCACTCAGCAGCAAGCGGCTGAATGTACGCGGCAAGCCCAAACGATGTCAGGCATGATTGAAGAGTTGCGGCTGGCACAGGCGCAGTTGATTCAAAGCGAAAAGATGTCGAGCTTAGGCCGGATGGTTGCTGGTGTTGCCCACGAAATCAATAACCCGATTAATTTTATCTACGGCAACATTCCTTACGTCGATAATTACGTGAGGAATCTGATTGAGCTGATGCAAGCCTACCAAGCTCAATACCCCACTCCCCATCCTCAAGTGCAAAAACTGGCAGAGGAACTCGACATCGAGTTCATCCTGCGAGATTTACCCAAGATTCTCAAGTCCATGGAATCGGGTGCAGAGCGGATTCAAGAAATCGTTCAGTTATTGCAAAAATTTTCTGGAAATAATATTGCTCCCCTGAAAGTAATAGATATCAACGTAGCTTTGGAAAATACGCTATTGATTCTGCACAACCAGATGACAGGTTTCATCACACTGGAGCGGCATTACGACAACTTACCGCCTGTAGAATGCTACCCCAAAACGATGAATCAAACCTTTCTGAGCATCTTGACCAACGCGATTGAAGCTCTCAATCGCTCGCCTAAGGTGAACAAAACAATTACCTTGCACACCCAATGGGTGCCCAACAGCCAAAGAGACGAAGGTCGAGTGCAGATTACGATCCGAGACAACGGCCCAGGCATCAAGCCAGAACTTCAGACTCGAATTTTTGAGCCTTTTTTCACAACGAAAGAGGTGGGTCAAGGTCGAGGTTTAGGTCTGACGGAAAGTTATCAAACCCTGGTCAACCAACATAATGGGCGATTAGAGGTGCGCTCTCAACTGAGTCAAGGAACCGAGTTCCTGATTGAAATTCCAGTGAGGCAGTCTAAACCCTTAAGCTCTAACCTACCGGTCTACAACAGTGCGATCGCTCTCGCTTCACCCCAATCCCTACCCTTCACTCCAAAATCTGTAGCTACTGCAACCAATAACGGATGCTAGGATGAGGCGAGATTCTCAAGTGAATAGCGTTAAAAAATTAACTATTCACTCAGTACTCTTTGAAACACTGCGAAATGCTTATGAATGCTGCCCCTCGCTCAGTTCAACCGCAAAGAAGGCGGTCTGGTAAACCCATTCCTACCTCCAGGGTAACGCGTTCTAGAACAATTGTATCATCAACTGTCACTAGTATACCGTCTAGAACTACAGGGTCAAAGGTAGAAAAGCTGAACGCTCCTCAGCAAGTGACACCCATTTGGCTGTCGTCCCTCCTCTTCATACAGCGTAGCTCTGATATTGTCACGTTCTTGCTGGTTGCCACGACCTTAATTGTGTATTCTTGGACCGTTTATACGCAGCAGCAGTGGGCGCAAGAGTATCGTAAATTAGAAAATCTGCAACGAAACGAGCGTCACCTAACGACAGCCAATGAAGTGATGAAAGATCAGCTAGCTCAACAAGCGGAAAACCCAGCTACAGGATTGGTGAATCCTAGCCAAGCCAGCACAATTTTTCTGCCCTCGGCACCTCAGCGTCAAGTCTATACAAGCTCGACGCAGACATCGGATCGAGAGTCAGCAACTACTCCACCGTTAGGTTACTAACACCTGCGCGTCAACCATTATCCGTGCTGGCTAGCGAAGAAAGCATCTCCAATTGGCTTGCTGTCTTGTTTCTCCTCTTTCAAGAAACGCAAGGCAGAGGGCAGAAGGCAGAAGGCAAGAGGGAAGTGTTTCTTTGATTAATAACGGGGGCGCGCTCGCGGCTGCGTGGGGGGATCTCAAGCAACAGCTAATGTTGCTTACAGCCAGAACGATCGATCGCGCTTTTGAACAGCTTTTGATCGGAGTAGTCATCGTTCGGCGCTCAGGACTACTCGTTCGGACTGGGTACTGTTTCGGGAATAAATTATGCAGTATGAGTTAAGACACGACCCTAACTCAAAACTTAAAGGGGATCGAGAAACACCGACCCCAAAAAAAGCAAAACCCTCTCAAACCCCTCGTTTCAGATTACTGCTCGTTTGGGTTTTGATGATGGCAGGTGCAGTCGGGTTATTAATGAACTTGTATCAGTTACAAGTATTAAAGGCACCCATGCTGGAGGGAAAGGCACGGCAGCAACAGATGGTGTATCTGCGTCCTTTTATTCCCCGACGGCCAATTGTCGATCGCAACAATAATGTGTTAGCCGTCGATCGACCTGCCTATACGCTGTACGTCCACCCAAAATTGTTTAAGCGCTCCAAGCAAGAAATGGCAGCTTTGCTCGGTCCGATTCTGGGGAAGACACCCACTGAATTGGAGGAGCTATTCAAGACCAAAACCAGTGGCATTCGGGTTGGTCGTGCGCTGAGCGAAGATGTCGCCGATCGCATTGCTAGACTCAATATGAATGGCATAGAACTCATTCAACAGTACTCTCGCCTGTATCCCCAGCAGGATTTGGCAGCCGATGTGGTGGGCTATGTTGATGTCGATCATCGGGGTCAAGCGGGCGTAGAATACTCTCAGCAGAAATTGCTAGAACGGGCTGTACGCACGCTGCGACTCAGCCGCGCTGGAAATGGAGCGCTGATGCCCGACCATGTACCAGAAGGCTTTTTGCACTTTGATGACCTGCGGTTGCAACTCACCCTCGATAGTCGCGTGCAACGAGCTGCCCGCTTTGCGCTCAAGCAAAAAATTGAAGAGTTCAAGGCTGAGCGCGGGACTGTGATTGTGATGGATGCGCTGGATGGTTCCCTCTTAGCGCTGGTAACGGAGCCAACCTATAACCCGAATCAGTACTATAACTTTGATGTAGGTCTGTTTAAAAACTGGGCGCTGGCAGACTTGTACGAGCCGGGTTCGACATTTAAGCCACTCAATGTCGCGATCGCGCTTCAAACGGGTGCGATCGATCCTACCAGCAAGTTCAACGATACCGGTCAGATTCGGATTGGGAAGTGGGAGATCGCAAACTTTGACTTTGAATCCAAAGGCGGACATGGTCTCATTAGCGTACCTCAAATCTTGCAATACTCCAGCAATATCGGTATGGTGCGGATTATCCAACGCATGCAGCCTGATATTTTCTATAGCTGGCTAGAAAAGCTGGGCTTGGGACAAAAGGCTGGCATCGATCTGCCCTTTGAATCATCAGGGCAAATTAAAAGTCGGCGGGAGTTCGCCAAATCGTCTGTTGAAGCGGCAACAGCAGCCTTCGGTCAGGGCTTCTCCCTAACGCCCCTTCAACTCGCTCAACTGCACGCGACGCTCGCCAATGGTGGCAAATTGGTCACCCCTCATGTCGTTCAGGGACTCTACGATACAAAAGGTCAATTGTACTGGCAACCCCGCTTTCCCGCCCCCCGACCAATCTTTTCACCCACCATTACCCAGACTGTGCTGAACATGATGGAAACTGTGGTCAGTGAAGGTACAGGGAAAAACGCCCAGGTGCCGGGATATCGGATTGCGGGTAAAACAGGTACGGCCCAAAAAGCCAGTCCTACCGGCGGCTATTACACCAACGCGAAAATCACCAGCTTTGTTGGGATTTTTCCCGTCAACGCTCCCCGCTATGTGGTTCTGGCAGTAGTCGATGAACCAAAGGGAGAAGCGTTTGGTTCAACGGTGGCAGCACCAATTGTTAAGTCGGTGATCGAAGCGCTGATTTCAATTGAGCGAATTCCGCCGAGTCAGCCGGTAGAATCGATGGACAAGAATGAAGGTTGACCTCCTAGTCCTAAGCCCTCGTTTGAGAATGCTGCACTTGCTCCAATAATCGCTCTGGAGTGAGGGCAGGCTCTAAACAAGTGAGTCCTTGGCAGACTAAACCTACAGCACCGTCAGGAAGATTGGCTTCTAACTGAAAGACGCTAGCAGGTAAGTATTGGGTAATCAAGGACGTGAGTGAGTTAGTACCTGAGCGAACCAAGGTGCAGTTGCGATACCAATCTAGGGCGGTAAACAAACTGGGACAGGCTTGAGGAGATTTGCTCATCACGCTGCTGAACGCTTGCAGGGTTTGCTCTGCTCGGTCGAGGTACTGCAAGTCTTCAGTAAGTAAGGCAAGACGCACCAAATTTGCGATCGCAACTCCGTTGGCCGATGGGGTAGCATTGTCGAAATAGCTACGTTCTCGAACTAACAAGTCACCACTGCTGTCACTTGCCGCGTTGTAGTACCCGCCTAGTTCTACACTCCAGAGGAACTCATCAAATTCCTCTTGGAGTTTGAGAGCTTTTTCTAACCAATAGTTAGTTGTCAGTTGTTGATTGTCAGATGTTTGTGGTTCTTGCGCGTCCTGAGTGCTGAGCGCTGACAAACTCGCTTGATGCAAATCCAACAGAGCTTTGATGAATAGAGCATAATCTTCAGACTGCGCTAGTACAGACGGCTGAGTATCATAATTCAGTCGGTGGAAGCGTCCCTGCACCCATTGATGATTGAGGATGAACTTGGCAGCGGTGGTAGCAAGTTCTAAGTAGTCGGCCTGACCGAAAACACAGTAAGCTCGCGCTAGGCCGGAAATCATTAGACTATTCCAGGCAACAATCATTTTTGTATCTGTTACCGGGGGAATGCGGCCTGGCCAGTTGCCTGTTTTTGCCTCCTGATTGTTGCAAGCTGGGGGAAAGGTTGCTAACGCATCGGGTTTTGCACCGTAACGCACCTCAAACAGTTTGGCTAAGGCTTGTTCGACCGTTTCGGTCAACTCATCAGAGTAACGGCGCTGCAACACGTTATAACCTTCAAAGTTGCCGTCGGCTGTTACCGTGAACTGCTGCTTGAGTTGCGATAACTCGGATGGAGTGAGGAGTTGTTCCAGTTCGCCATAACTCCAAACGTAAAACGCACCTTCCTCGGGTTCGGGGGCAGTTGAGTCCGTAAAGTTATCGGCATCCTGAGCGGCGTAAAAGAACCCTTGAGGTGCCGTCATTTCCCGCTTCAGCCATTGAACCGTTCCCGCGATCGCTTTTTTAAAAGCGGTCTCTTGAATCCCTGCACTCCACAAATTTGCCAGGTACTCGACAATCTGTCCATTGTCGTAAAGCATTTTTTCAAAATGAGGCACTGTCCAGGTAGCATCTACTGTATAGCGGTGAAAGCCACCAGCCACATGATCGTAAATTCCCCCCTTGGCCAAATCTAGTCCTCGCTGACTAGAAGCTTGGCGACCGTCATAATCGAAGTCAACATCAAATCGCGTACCTCGCAGGGCTATCTCGGCATAAGGCATCATTGGGAAGCTCGGCCCGTAACTGCCAGCACTAATCACACCTGTATTCGTCTCTATGCCGCGTAAGAGAAGAGCGTCACTCAGTTGCTCAGACGCCTGTAGTGTCGCGGCTTGCTGAAGATGACCCAAAATCTCTTCTTTAAACGTTTGTAGCTTGCCTTTTTCAATGTCGTAGAACCGGCGAACCGATTGCAGCACTTGTAAAAATCCGGGGCGTCCGTAGCGGGGTTCTACAGGAAAATAAGTACCCCCGTAAAACGGCACCAAGTCATCTGGAGTGAGGAAGACGTTGAGCGGCCAGCCCCCTTGACCCGTCATCATCTGCAACGCCTGCATGTAAATACTGTCCAAATCGGGGCGCTCTTCCCGGTCTATCTTGATCGGCAAGAAATCCTCGTTCATGCACTGTGCGATCGCGGCATCGGAGAACGCCTCTCCCTCCATCACGGTACACCAGTGACAACTGGAATAACCTATTGACAGAAAAATCGGCTTGTTATTAACCCTTGCTGTTTCCAATGCCTCATCACACCAAGGCCACCAATCTATGGGATTTTCAGCATGTTTGCGTAGATAAAGGCTTTTGGAGTGGGCGAGGCGGTTACTCATGGGAACAGATGGTTAAAACTAAGGAGACACACTTCACGAAGCAGATATATTTTGTCAGTCTATCGTGGTGGTAGGTCGAGTCGTCATCTCATATAAGGAAGAGACAAAACAGTCGGTCGCTTAATTATGTCCGTAGCCAACATTACTTAACTGAAACGATCGCTCGGTAGACTATGACACCATTAGCTTATAGTCACCCCTATTCAGAGTTTGTAGAACTCAGCCTTTTTTAATTTGTTGGGACTTTTCATGCATGAAGCTTTCAGCACGCTTTACTGATGCCTTGGTCTTTGCCACCGAACTACACGCCAACCAAACCCGCAAGGGAGGAGGTGTTCCCTATATTGCTCATCTCATAGGTGTTGCTAGTATTGCCTTAGAGCATGGAGCCAATGAAGATGAAGCAATCGCGGCGTTGCTCCATGATGCGATCGAAGACCAAGGTGGGGCAGCTACCCGCGAAGAAATTCGCCGCCGTTTTGGAGATACCGTCACCGAGATTGTTGATGGTTGTACAGATACCGATACCACCACACCCAAGCCTCCGTGGCGTCAGCGTAAAGAAGCATATATTGCTCGTCTTCCCAACGAATCCACCTCGGTGCATCTAGTTTCGGCTGCCGACAAGCTGTACAATTCCCGGTCTATTCTCACTGACTACCGCCTAATCGGAGATGCTGTGTGGGAGCGCTTTCATGGTGGTAAAACCGGAACACTTTGGTATTACCGAGCTATGGTAGAGGCGTTTCGCGCGATCGAGTCAACACCTCTAGTCGATGAATTAGAGCGTGTAGTGAACGAACTAGAAATCTTGGTGGGTATTGCCAAAAACTATCCGCGTTGAACAATTGTTCAGTGCATTTCCCGACTAGAATCGCAAGATTTAGTCGGGGTTCCGTCCAATCGAACAATTCCTGGCTAATTCCAATAGGACGCTGTTATCTGTTCTGAGTAGCGCCCTGTTGGGTTACTATTTCCCTTTGTCGCTCGATCGCTTTCCTTATCTTGTTCCCTAAATCTTGTTTAAACTGTATCAAAAAGTAGACACTGATACGAGAATCCCTATCGAGGCTAAACCTCAGGAGCGGATAACACAATTACCCACTCCTGAGAAATTCTTATCGAGTTATGAGTTGTGCTGTCGTCAACTCAGAGGTTAGATTTCAGCACCCGATCTGGGTTCTGCACCTGTGGGTTCTACAGAACTACGCAGGAAGGTAATTTGCTGTTCAAATTCCATACCTTCCACAGCAGCTAGCAAACTTTTTGCCTCACCATTGAGTTCGTAGTTAGGAGGCATGGGGACAATCGTGGCACTCTCCATACCCTGTGCTAAACGATACCAAAGCAACAGCTTGGTGTTATCACTTAAAGAACCGTACTCGCGGGAAAGCTCTGTGTCTGCATTAGAAAGAAAGTCGCGTTGCACTTGCAGCTGTTCGTCATGAGACATTCCCTTAATTCGATCGAACAATGCCTCAGCAATATCTATGCCAGCTCGTCCGGGAGCTGCTGGTGTGATGGAATCGCCCATCTTGGTATAGATAAACCAAAGTAAAGCGAGTTGGTCGTCAACGTTTAACTTCCGGAAAGATTGTAGCGCTTGCTCGGGATTGTCTTTGGTAAATGTCATAAAACTGCATCCTCCGATGGTAGTACTTCAGTGGTGGGACAAAAGAATTTTTTTAAGTTGCTTTTGAATTCAACAAGATGAATGAATCCAGTTTTCTACTGGTTTTTGTCGATCCCCAACCAATGTCCATAGTGAATCAATCAGTAGTCTTGCACCCCTGTAATAAGACAGAGAATATTACGAAACATTACGGTTATTAAACCCTACTGAAGATAGAGGCAGGTAGGTGGAATTGCGAAAGAGTTAAGACAGGAGGATTTGTTGTTTTGTTCAGAGGTGTCTTGTGGATAGACGTTTAGAAGGGAAGGTAGCGATTGTTACTGGTGCTGGAACGGGCATTGGAGAAGCGATCGCGCATAAGTTTGCTAAAGAAGGTGCCAAAGTTGTGGTGAATGGATTGCCAGACGACCCCATTCAGGACGTAGCTGATGCGATTAATGAGTATGGTGGCGAAGCGATCGCTTATGGTGGGGATGTCTCCGAGGTCGAGCAGGCTCAAGCTTGCGTTCAAGCCGCAATCGAGCGATATGGGCGTCTTGATGTCCTGGTGAATAACGCGGGTGTCTTCCTCGCAACAGGTGAAACGCAAGATTATCCGATAGACGCTTTCGACGAAACCATTCGGATGAATATCCGTTCCACTTTCTTAATGACTAAGTACGCCCTGCCATATCTACAAAAAACACGAGGCAACATTGTTGCAGCAGGCTCAGAAGCCGGTTTTAACGGAGTTCCACAAAACTCCCCCTATGGTGGGACGAAGGGTTGGGTTCATTCATTTATAAAGGGTGTAGCTGCTGAGCAGGCTAAATACGGAGTCCGCGCTAACTGTTTCTGTCCTGGAGCAATTGATACGGCCTGGACTCATAAAGAAACAGGACCCATGGATGCTGAGATGGAAGAAATGACCGTCATGGCAGCTCCCATGGGACGACGTGGCACGCCTGAGGAAATGGCAAATGTGTGTGCGTTCCTCGCCTCTGATGAAGCTAGCTATGTCACTGGGGCATTATGGCTGGCTGATGGTGGTGTGACGATTGCTAAAGGATCGGTTGGTCAGCAAACACCAGAGTCGCTACGCCAAGAACCTCAAGGTGAACTACGCCTAGATCGCTCGAAAGAGGGATTAAAGAACAAACATATCCAAACAGTTAGCTAAGAGGGGGTAGGAACTACAACTACCGTTTCTATTTTGAGGTGCTACACCTGTCCCTCCTAGCTACCCAAACAAGGGGGAATTAAGAAGTCCAAGCGTAGCTCATATTTAGCGGACTCGTAGAAGAAAACTGCCGTTCAGTAATAGAGCATCAACACCACCTACCCATCTCTTTCCAACCCTAAATGCTGGTTGGTGACATCTCGCTTACCAACAGCGAGCAGGGAAAGTTTGTGCTGTTTTTAACCCTTCCCTAGCCCCTTGAACAAAAACTAACTCATTGAGGAAATCAGAAATGACATCCGGACAAGACATGTCAATTAATCCCACACCTAAACAGAGTGAAACGAGTAACGTTAGTGATACCGAACGCTGGGCAACGCTAATTGGTGGAGGCGCTTTAGTACTTTTAGGTCTTAAACAAGGTTCCCTCAGAGGTGCGCTAACAGCTCTCGCCGGTGGAGGGCTGATTTATCGGGGCGCAACGGCTCAAACTGGAATTCAGGACGCACTTGGAATGAATCAGAGCATCACAGTGGAAAAGAGCGTGACGATTAGCAATAAATCGCCAGAGGAACTCTATCACTTTTGGCGTAACTTTGAGAATCTGCCGCGCTTTATGAAGCATGTTAAGCACATCCAGGTCATTGATAATACCCGATCGCATTGGATTGCTAGCGCCCCTATGGGAGCAAGCGTCGAATGGGATGCAGACATTATTAAAGACGAAGAAAACCGCTTAATTGCCTGGGCTTCTGTTGAAGGAGCAGATATTGATAATTCAGGGTTTGTACGCTTTAAACCTGCACCATCAGGACGGGGTACTGAAGTCAAAGTTGCGATCGAATACAACCCACCGGGGGGAGCGGTTGGAGACGCGATCGCTAAACTTTTCGGTGAAGAACCTAAACAACAAATTGGTGATGAACTAAGCCGCTTCAAAATGTTAATGGAAGCAGGCGAGATTGCGACAAATGAAGGTCAACCTTCCGGAAGACATTAATAATCCAATTGGCGAAGCGATCGATAGCGCCAAGCAAGCTATTCAAGATGCAACGGATTCATCAAAAGGTTGAAGAAAATCCAGTGAAAGCTGGCTGTTCAAACTGATAGCAGGAATTTAAGAAACTCCGCCCTACTACCTTAAAACAGGATGACTCATACAGGAGAAGACACATAGATGAAAGCTGTATGCTGGCACGGCGCAAATGATGTGCGGGTGGAAAGCGTGCCCGATCCACAAATCCTCAACCCGCGTGACGCCATTCTCAAAGTGACATCAGCAACGATTTGCGGTTCTGACCTGCACATCTACGATGGTTACATCCCCACGATGCAACCGGGTGACATTATTGGTCACGAATTTATCGGGGAAATTGTCGAAATTGGCAGCGAAGTTCAGCAATTGAAAAAAGGCGATCGCGTTGTTGTTTCGTCTATCATCGGTTGCGGTCAGTGTCCCTATTGCTCTCAACAAATGTGGTCGCTGTGCGATAACTCCAATCCTAACGGGTGGATGCAGGAACCATTAATGGGCTTTGGCACAGCAGGAATCTTTGGCTATTCCCACATGTTCGGTGGTTATGCCGGTGCTCAAGCCGAATACGTGCGCGTGCCATTCGCGGATTTCGGTGCGCTGAAAGTTCCCGATGGGATTCCTGACGCCAAGCTGCTGCCAATTTCCGACGCTTTTCCCACCGGCTACATGGGGGCAGACTTGTGTGGTATTCAGCCTGGAGATACTGTCGCCATCTGGGGTTGTGGTCCTGTTGGACAATTCGCCATGCTCAGCGCCTATATGTTGGGTGCCGAACGAGTCATCGCGATCGATCGCTTTCCCGAACGATTGCAACTAGCAAGAGACTTTGCTAAAGCAGAAACCATCAACTACGAAGAAGTCGATGCAGGCGAAGCCCTGAAAGAAATGACAGGCGGTCGGGGGCCTGATTGCTGCATTGATGCTGTAGGGCTAGAAGCGCACGGTATGGGCGCTGAAGGAATCTACGACAAAGCCAAGCAAGCGGTAAGGCTAGAAACCGATCGCTCTCACGTCCTACGACAAATGATGGTGGCTTGTCGTAAAGGCGGCACGCTATCAATCATGGGTGTTTACAGTGGCTTCGTGGATAAGATGCCCCTCGGTGCAGCCTTCAATAAAGGCTTGACCTTCAGGATGGGACAAATGCACGGTCAGAAGTACATGTCCATGTTGTTGGATCGAGTTTTGGATGGTGCAGTCGATCCCTCTGCCGTTTTCACCCATACCTTACCCCTAGCAGATGCCCCAAAAGGCTATGAGATGTTCAAGCACAAGCAAGACAATTGCATCAAAGTTTTGCTCAAGCCTTGAAGTTAGTACAAGGAGGCAGAAGGCAAGAGAGTTTGTACACTAAGCATTTTAAGCTTTTTCAACTAGATAGTTATTTCTGCCACGCTGCACTTGGCGATCGCTCGACCGTCGTTATTGCTGAGTGGGCAACTGACCGCTAACCACACACTAAAGACTTTTGAATAGCAAACCACTGTTGTTCGTGGTAGCCACCCTTTGCTTGCGATCCAACAAGTAAACTGACGCTAATTTAAGCGTCATCAAAGGCAACAGTATCAAAGTAATTGTGAAACCCTAAAAAACTGAACTGGAGAATTTTGATGAACCGAATAATTTCTTGGCTACAAAATGTTTTAGTCCGGGTAGTTTTAACCCTTTCTTTAGTAGGTATTGCACTTTTGCTGAGTGCTACCCTGAGCAACGGTCCTTCTTTGCAAGCCCAAGCTGAACCTCTGACTCCTGAAGCGACTAAGTATAAAGTCAACAGCCAAGATAGTCCGTTCCGGGACAATGAACAGGAGAAAGTCAATGAGATATTCAAGGACAATAAAAATCCTCAACCCGCTTCAGAAACTACTAAACAGATTGGGGAAAACCTGAACAAGCCTCAAAAGACTCTGAAGAGAAATCTGGAAAATGTGGCTGACAATGTTCGAGAAAAGCTGAATCTTGACCAACCGTTGTATCCGGGAACAAAAGAAGTTTTAGAGGATGTGGGAGATGCGGTGAGGGGAGATCGTGACTAGTCCGAAGGTTATTCATTGTCCTTGGCAGCTGACTTTTGACCAATAAATACTCATCCCATACTCAAGGAGAATACTGAAATGAAAGCTGTTTGCTGGCACGGTGCCAACGATGTGCGGGTTGATACGGTACCTGACCCAAAAATTATCAATCCGCGTGATGCTATTGTCAAAATCACATCAACAGCAATCTGCGGCTCCGATCTACACCTTTACGACGGTTTCATCCCAACCATGCAGGCAGGCGACATCCTCGGTCATGAATTTATGGGGGAAGTCGTTGAGCTAGGTAGTGCGGTAAAAAACTTGCAAATTGGCGATCGCGTTGTTGTCCCCTTCACTATTTCCTGCGGCAACTGCTTCTTCTGCCAACGAGACTTGTGGTCGCTATGCGATAACTCCAACCCAAATGCTTGGATGGCAGAGAAAATGTACGGTCATTCACCAGCAGGACTGTTTGGCTACTCCCACATGTTGGGTGGATATGCCGGAGGTCAGGCCGAATACGCACGGGTACCTTTTGCTGATGTCGGCTTGTTTAAGATACCTGATGGACTGGCAGACGAACAGGTACTGTTCCTGACGGATATCTTTCCTACAGGTTACATGGCAGCCGAAAACTGCCATATTAAACCTGGAGATACCGTTGCTGTTTGGGGCTGCGGACCAGTCGGGCAGTTTGCCATCAAGAGTGCCTATATGCTAGGTGCCGATCGCGTGATTGCGATCGATCGCATTCCCGAACGCCTCCAAATGGCAAAGGAACAGTGCAAAGCCGAGGTTCTCAACTACGAAGAAGTCGATGTCGGAGACGCGCTTAAAGAAATGACAGGCGGACGCGGTCCCGATGCTTGCCTTGACGCCGTTGGCATGGAAGCCCACGGTACAGATGCCATGGCATTTTATGACAAAGCCAAGCAAGCCGTGCGGCTAGAAACCGATCGGCCCACTGCCCTGCGGCAAGTTATCGTTTCCTGTCGAAAAGGCGGTCACGTCTCGCTAGCAGGAGTGTACGGCGGCTTCCTCGACAAAATTCCGATGGGCGCAGCGTTCAATAAAGGGTTGACGTTCAAAATGGGGCAAACACACGTCCATCGCTACTTGCACCCCTTACTCGAACGCATCCAGAACGGCGAGATCGACCCTTCATTCGTCATCACGCACAAGATGAGCTTAGAGGATGCTCCAAAAGGCTACGAAATTTTCAAGCACAAGAAAGATAACTGCATCAAAGTTGTGCTGAAGCCTTAAGTCAATTACACAAAGCAACCCGAACTGGCAGGATGCATCCCGCTGCTAGCCAATTTACAAGGGGCACGATATCTCGTGCCCCTACAATGCCGAACTTGCAAAACTATCAAAGTTGAAACGAGGAGTTCAACATGCCTGATACAACCGTAAAAAAAATCAATTCCGAATATTCGCCAAAAGGTGAACTGGGTCAAAAATACCTGGCATCGGGCAAAACTGTCTCGATGCGTCTTTGGCAGGAAGAACAGCCCAGTGAAGCGAAACCCGAAACACAGCGTGATTATGAAACTGTTGGTTACGTAATTAATGGTCGTGCACAATTGCATCTGGAAGGTCAAATGGTGTTGCTAGAACCGGGAGATTCTTGGGTAGTACCAAAGGGTGCGTCCCACACTTACAAAATTTTGGAACCGTTTACGGCAGTTGAGGCAACCAGTCCACCGGCTCAAGTTCACAGACGCGACGAAGCTTGAGTAAGTAGGTCAGCATTAATATTTGTCGTTGGGGCAAGGCAGACGGCAGAAGGAAAGAAGGTTTTAGTCTCTTAGCATTGGTTGACATACCTTAGTTTATTTGTGTCTACCTACTTAGATGCGATCGACAGCTCGATCGCATCTAATTGCAATCGCACTCGTTTGAAATAAGCCTAATTTCCAGAAATAGTTCGTCATGAACTTCTAGATACCAAAGACTCTGAAAAACTATTTTCAGAGTCTTTTATTATTAACCGAACATCAAAACCTTTAATAAAATTAAGGGGTTAATGATGTTCCGCTCCCGCATGATTAATAAATTAATAATTATTTCTACAGGCAGAGTTTCTTGCCAATCCAATCATTTCTGTCGATAGAGTCCTAATAAGGCGTTGCTGAAAGATGATGATGCTAGTTGGTTTCTTATAACTAAAAACCCGTAAGACTCAGCATTCACTCGTTTACTCTTTGTAATTTTTCAGTAACGCTGCAATGACTTTTTTTAATCCTAATGCCCCGCTGTTCTGCCGAAAACAAATTATTGTAGATTTGCCAGCTACCCCAGGACTGTGGCGCTTACACTGGCAAGTTGGAAATACAACCCTTTACTCAACGTTTTATACCCAACTCGATCAAGCTTGCATTGTTTGGGGAGTAATCTCAGCCTTAATTTTTGTAACAGCTCAGTATGTCCCCATTAGTTGGTTCACTCAAGCGATTTGGTGGTCAGTCCTGACTGTCACTGGTACCTTGAGTATGGTAGTTTTAACACCCTCTTGGGTGAAACAAGAGCTAGGCTGGCTACTCTATAGCTGGACAATCCTGATGTTGCTGGGTTTGGCGATTACCGATTTAAGTATCTGCTTAGGTTGGGCAACGGTGTTAATGAACCTCTGTCCCTTGTGGTTAGGATTAATTGCTCTGGGCTACTTGGCTACTGGCATCGGAATGCGATCGCGTACTCTAATTCTCACAGGAGTGGTTCACCTATTGGCTATATTCATTCTGCCCTACTGTGCTGCGTGTCAGTTTCTATTTACTGGAATCATTACTGGGGTTACTCCTCTACTGCTAGCAGAGTTTCAGTGGGACTCATTTGGTAGCTGTGGCAACCATTAAAGAAAAACCATTAAACATAAGCTATAACAGTTTTGCTATCCAAGAAAATTTTACTCAAATCAATCGAATTTTTACTGCCCCCGAAAACTCCTCGAAAACGCTGTAAGCTTAACCCAAAGCCAGGTTATTGATGTCAATGCGATTATTTACCTAGTCTTGCCGGAAAGTAAAGCTGGCAAATTTTGGCTTACACTAAGAAAATTCTCTCCAGCATCTACGAATAGCGATCGCCTGCAAGAATTTTTTGGGTTGCTCTGCACTTTTGTGGGATGAGCATGATAATTTGTTGAAGCTAAGTGTGATTAGGAGTTTTCATGACAGTCCAACCGTCCGCTGCTACCCCGATGAATAACGTCAAGCCGACGCCTACTCCCGGTAATACTAAGCCACCTACGAATCAATCAAAATCGATTCTCAGCGTTGACTTGGGAAGGACATCGACCAAGACTTGCGTGACACGAGACCCTAATAATGTGGTTTTCATCCCCGCCAACGTGAAGCAACTGTCTATGGAACAAGCTCGTGGAGGAATCTTTGAAGCTCGTACTACAGACCCCTTGTTGGATATGTGGCTGGAGTATCAAGGAAAGGGGTACGCTGTGGGTCAGTTGGCAGCCGACTTCGGGGCTAATCTCGGAGTAGGTCAGTCCAAGGTTGAGGATGCACTAGCAAAAGTTTTAGCCTGTGCTGGGTATTTCAATCTCAAAGACGATATATCCATCATTCTGGGTCTACCTTACCTGTCACAAGATCAGTTTGAACGAGAAAAAGAACAGCTAACCAGCCTGCTGAGCGGTCCTCACGTCATGAACTATCGAGGTGAGTCAGTAACGCTCAATATTACCAAAGTGTGGGTTATGCCAGAAGGGTATGGAAGTCTCCTGTGGTGTGAAACCCAAGGGAAAAAAGGCCCCGGTCCTGACTTTACCAAACTCTCAGTGGGAATTATCGACATCGGACACCAAACCACCGATTGTTTAATGGTAGATAGCTTCCGGTTTGCCCGAGGCGCGTCTAAGAGCGAAGCCTTTGCCATGAGCCAGTTTTACGAGCAAGTGGCATCCCACATTGAAGGTGCTGATAGTCAGTCTCTATCTTTGATTTCAGCAGTGAACCGCCCGAAAGGCGATCGCTTCTACCGTCCCAGAGGGGCAACCAAGCCGACCAATCTTGACGATATCCTGCCCAATCTGAAAGAAAGCTTTTCGCGTGAAATGTGCAGCCGCGTACTCGCTTGGCTACCAGAACGCGTAACCGATGTTATCCTCACTGGAGGCGGCGGTGAATTTTTCTGGGATGATATCCAACGTCTGCTCAAAGAGGCGAAAATTAACGCTCACTTAGCCGCACCCTCCCGGCAAGCCAATGCGCTAGGGCAGTATATTTATGGAGAGGCACAATTAGCGGCATCGGCAGTTCGCGCGGCTAGGGCTTAAAACTGATGTTCCCTTGGTCAAAAAAAACAGTTAAATCGGTTACGTTCAATCAAGAGGTTGCTGACGAAAGTTTGTTAGCGGTTGTCGAAGCTGAGCTGATGAGGCAACCCTACAAAACCTTCAGCGACCTCTGTAAAGAGGCGTTATGGCAATTTTTGTGCGTACCCGAAGCTGTGCGCCCAAGCCCGAAAACACCCCAGAGGGAACAGCCGTCGCCTGACGTGCAACGTCAATTAGCTGACTTCGAGCAACGTTTTTTTGCCAAGGAATCCAGCCGATTGGAGGCGCTAGAACGCCAACTGAATCAACTGTCTCAACAGGTGGCTCAGTTGGCAAGTGCGATCGAGCGGCAACCATTAAGCGATCGCTTGTCACCCCCTGCGCCTCTTCCTCAGCAAGAAAAAGCGGTAGAAGTAGCGACTTCTGCTAGCTCTATTCCTCAAGATGTCGATCCCATGCTCAGCCGCCTGAGTCAGTTCCTCGATGATTTTTAGGCAAAAACTACAGCGAACTCAAATTTTAGCTGTAGGGGCGATGCATTGGCGCCCGGATTTCTCGCTCAAATCAGCCTTTTTATCCGCCAATGCATCGCCCTTCTCGAATTGATGCTAAGTATCCAGCGCTTCAATCATCTGAAGAGACGGATTCTAAATCTATTGGACTAACAGGTTGTCTTGGACTGCTTAAGCGATCGCTTCCACACGGGTGGGCATGCGGTAAACTCTTGAGACCCACTACCGCTGTTTTATAAAGACGGCTGAATTCCCGTTCATAGTGTGCGGCAACCGTAGGATTATCGATCGCGATCAGAGTTTCATCGTTCAAGTAGTTTCCAGAATTAGACCAGTTGTGACTGCCAGCGATAGTCACTCTGCCATCCAGGATAGCCATTTTACTATGCACGCCACGATCGCCTGATGGAGCTACAGGAAATCCCACGGTAGCGATCGGATTGTTCCAGGGATTGACTTGAATTTTGCTCTTTCTCTTACCTGGATTAGGGCAAACGCCCATCATGTCAAAGGCTTTCGAGTAAGGCTTGGAGTAAAAATCTGGGTCTATAAGCACTTTAATATCTTCTACACCTTTGTCATGCACCTCACCCAGCGTGTTACTAATTGTTTGGTCTGAATAAACAAATACTGCAATATGCACGCTTGATAACGTCTGTGCCAAAAAATCGGCAATTACCCCGTTACTGGTCTTTTCGATGTCTTGCTTCCTACTTGCTGGGGAGAAATTAAGTGTAAGCGTTCCCTCTCCCACTGGAATGGTAAGGGGAGGTCGGTAGGGCTTATGAGATTTGAATAATCCCTGCCACATAGCGTTAAATTCATCAGTAAATGCTTGAGCTAGTTCGGTGTTATCGGGTACAACAACCATATTGTTAGGGTTTCCCCGACTTTCCAGGTTATTAAAATCTCCGTGCATATCTGATGTAGTGAAGTTTCCACTGGAGATGATGGTTGTTTTGCCATCGACAACAATGAATTTGTGGTGCATTAATCCGCTACCTTTCGTTGCACCACCCGATGTATCATCTTTAATCTCAATGCCACTCTCGTGCAGTCGAGCCAAAGCATCAGCAGGATAGAGTTTCAACTGTTCAAATGCCAGTTTGTCATGCCCATTCATTCGCGAAATCTCTTCGGGCGCGTAGTCAGATAGGGTTTTGTTGTACTTATTGTCAATCAGCACTCTAATCTTGACGCCATTAGAATGTTTGGCGATTAGGGCTTGCGCGACTTTGGGCAGTCTAAACTCCATAACCGCTACATCTACAGTAGACTCTGCCCGAGCGATCGCATCAATCATCTGTTGTTCGAGATTGTCCCCTTTCCGTCTCAAGTGTCGATAGGGGTCTTCGTACTTAGCAGCTTCGTTATGGTTGAAATAAACCTTGACAGCCGGATCTTGGGGCAAAGGCTTAACTGATTCCGACTGTGTGGATGGTCTGAAGTTGTTAGCCAGTAGGAATCCAAGAATTAAGAGGAAAATGAACAAGATTATTCGTCTTAATTTTGGGTACTTGCGCTGAAAAGAAGCGAGCGAATCTGTTACAAATTCCATGCTGATATAGCAAAAAATCTTGTAAACTCCAGCTAACTGGATACCAAGGTGGGCTGTAGTTGAGTATTCCTTTGATATAGATGTCAGAACAATGCGGATATTGCGGAATTTAAGGATGGAGAGGGCGATGACTCTCCGCAATTCCACGGCAAAGTGACCTTTTGAACGAGCTACGAGTAGAATTATTCCCCACTGTGCGATCGCTAGCCGTAGCGGTGACTTAGCGAAAAGCCAGTGAGAGAAGGGCTTTGTGCTAGGAAATCTGAACGATATATCTAAAGAATTGAACTTTTCGGCAGGCAGCCAGAGTCATTACTAGTAGTCGTGTTCCATACGAGACACCTATTAAGTTGAGAAAGCCAATGCACGAGAAATTTTCCGATTGAGGCACGGGAAAGCTGTATGAAATTAGAGTTCCCTGTTTCATCCGAGCAATAAAGACCTAGTGTTCTTGAACTAACGTAAACTAATTGTCAGCGGACTTATGTTCGCATCTTGTTCAACCGCTGAGATAGGGAAATTGCTCACAGGGTAGCAGCATTGTGAAATTGTGGGACGAGAACCCTTACCACTGTTCTATGTCGAGACGAAAAAAGACATTCCCGTGCGGTCACAAGGGGTACGGTCAAGCTTGCCACCGATGCGAACAAGAACACAGGGCGCGGGAAGAAAAAAAACAACAAAAACTGGAGTGGGAGTCCACCTTTGCGGCAGATCCGATCGATTTAAAAGATCTTCCCGCTCATGTGGTGGTAAAAGCTCGTGTGATTATTGCTGGTTTGGCAAGTAACAAGAATTATCGCGAATTTGGTGGCAAGCGGCTGCGCCACAACCGCTGGATTGTCAGTATTCCGGTTACTCGCAATTACCGGATGATTTGTCACGATTGCGGTAGTCTTTTAATCCCTCACGCCGTCTTGTCTCATGAAGATTACAACGTTGATAAACCAGGCGGTTAGCTAGGGGATGGATATCTGTTACATCTCTATCCCAAGTCTGTAGGTTTATGAAAACTCAGGGAAATCTCAATTGAGTTTGGTAATCTATTGGGGTTTGAAGGAAAAGCGATAGAAAATTCTGACAGCATCGAGTTGTTACATTGCCTGTCGTCCCGTCAAAGCGAAGAAACTATATCCTGAAAATAGAAACAGCCTGTCGCTGATTGTGACAAAACCCGATCGCTAATGCAAATTTATCTAGATTATAGTGCTACTACACCGACGCGACCCGAAGCGATCGCGGCGATGCAAGATGTCCTCAACGAACAGTGGGGCAATCCTTCCAGCCTGCATGAGTGGGGACAACGAGCCGCAACAGTCCTGGAACAGGCGAGAATGCAGGTGGCTGGATTAGTTAATGCCCCAGCAGAGTCGATTGCCTTTACCTCTGGGGGTACGGAAGCCGATAATCTAGCGATTATGGGTGTGGCACAGAATCACAGAGTACCGCAGCATTTGATAATTTCGAGTATCGAACATTCCGCGATCGCAGAATGCGTGCGCTGGCTGGAACAGTGGGGTTGGGAAGTCACGCGCTTACCAGTGGATCGGCAGGGACGGATTAATCCTAGCGATTTAGAAGCAGCAATACGACCCAACACGGTCTTAGTATCGATTATCTACGGTCAGAGCGAAGTAGGTACGCTGCAACCGATACATGCTCTGGGTGAAATTGCGCGTCAGCACGGTATCTTGTTTCACACGGATGCCGTTCAAGTTGCCGGACGCTTACCGATAGACGTGCAGCAGTTGCCTGTGGATTTGCTCTCCATTTCCAGCCATAAAATTTATGGCCCTCAAGGTGCAGGGGCGCTGTATATTCGTCCGGGTGTTGAGTTAGTGCCACTGATGATGGGTGGAGGGCAAGAACTCCGGATGCGCTCTGGAACTCAAGCCGTTCCCATCGTCGCAGGTTTTGGGGTAGCAGCAGAGCTGGCAGCGGCGGAAATGGCAACGGAAACCCCACGATTAATGCAATTACGAGATCGCTTGTTTGACCAACTCCGCGATACCCCGCACTTAATCTCGACAGGTTCGCGAGTTCACCGCTTACCGCATCATGTTAGTTTTGCGATCGTCGGGGATGGGAAAACCGTCACGGGCAAAACGCTCGTGCGCCAGCTCAACCTCGCAGGTATCGGCATTAGTGCTGGTTCTGCCTGTCACAGCGGCAAACTCAGCCCTAGTCCTATCCTGAAGGCAATGGGCTACAAAGATTGCATTGCTCTGGGCGGAATTCGCCTCACCTTGGGACGAGATACCACACAAGCCGATGT